>CALQZN010000011.1 GCA_943349675.1 Candidatus Nomurabacteria bacterium | reverse complement strand
ACCACAAACAATAACCCTATCTGCAAAAGGTCCTAAAAAAGTATCTGGCGAAGATTTGACCCTACCAGGCCAAGTACGTCTACTTAACCCAAACTCCTACATCTGCGAGTTGACAGACAAAGATGCGAAGATAGACGCCGAATTTCGTGTTGAACGTGGACTTGGATATGTGCCTCGCGAAGCCCTTAAAAAAGACCGTGTCGACATCGGCGAAATTTCTGTTGACGCAATTTTTAGCCCAATACGTCGTGTTAACTATGAAGTAGAGAACATGCGCGTGGGTGACCGCACCGACTTTAACCGCCTCCGCCTTACCATTGAAACTGATGGCACTATTGAGCCTCGCGTTGCAGTAGAGCAAGCAATAGAGGTTATGATCACACAACTTAAAGCTATTGTTGGCTTCCGCGAGGAAGAACTACCGTCATCACCTATGACCCACGGCGGAACCTCATCTATAGACGCAAACCCTACTACAGCAGAAAATACCGCAGAAGCACTCAAGCGTCGCATCGATGACCTTGACCTCTCTTCTCGCACCGTCTCAGCACTCGAAAAGGCAAACATCCGCACCGTTGGTGGCCTTGCTCGCAAAAAAGAGGATGATCTGTTAGAAATTGAAGGTCTAGGACCCAAGGCGATACAGGAAATAAAACGCTCGCTCGCTAACCTCGGCATCATCCTTAAATAAACATGAGACACGGAAATACCAACAGAAAATTCGGTCGAGAGACAAATCAGCGCGCAGCGTTGCTTAAGTCTCTTGCACGTTCCTTGGTGCTGCGTGGTCGTATTAGAACTACCGAAGCAAAGGCTAAGGAAATTCGTCCGTTGGTAGAAAAAATGGTTACCCGCGGCAAAAAAGACACCTTGGTAAGCCGCCGAATGCTTGTAGCCGCGCTTGGTGACGCAGCAACTGCACAAAAAATGATCACGACGGCACAAACATACGGGGAGCGCCAAGGAGGATATCTACGTATCACCAAGATGGGCCCACGCAAAGGTGACGCCGCACCAATGGCAGTAATTGAATTTGTATAATTGTATGATTACCATCGACGCAAAAGATAAAACACTAGGACGCCTTGCAAGTGAGGTGGCAAAAGCGCTGCTTGCAAAACATTCGCCATCGTTTGCAAAGAACCTTGTCGCAGAGGAAGAGGTGACTGTTGTAAACGCATCACGCGTTAAAGTCTCTGGCACCAAAACACGCGACAAAGAGTACGTACGCTACTCGGGCTACCCAGGCGGGCAAAAAATCGAGAGCTATGCTATGCTCGTGGCACGCAAAGGTGAGAGCGAGGCGATCCGCAAAGCAGTACTGGGCATGCTTCCAAAAAACCGCTTGCAGCAAAAGCGCATCAACCTTCTGACGATCGAGAAATAAAAAATATGGCTACTACAAAAACAAAAGAAGAAGGACGCTACATCGAGGCTGTTGGCCGTCGTAAGACTGCCATCGCTCGTGCACGTTTGACCCCTTCGACCCGAACCTCGGTGCTTGTAAACAACAAAGAGTTGAACGACTACTTCGACACCGAAGGTTTGCGCGTTACTGCACTTGAGCCGTTTTTGAAAGTATCACTCCCAACACAATTTGTCATAACTGTTATGGTGCATGGTGGCGGCATTGCAGGACAAGCAGTAGCTATGCGTCATGCCATCTCACGCGCACTTATCGAATACGACAAAGAACTCCGTACAGCACTTAAAAAAGAAGGGTTCCTCAAACGCGACCCACGAGCCAAGGAGCGCAAGAAACCAGGCCTCGTCAAAGCCCGCAAGCGCAAGCAGTGGTCAAAGCGTTAACCTAATAAAAATCCCTCGCCAATTTGACGGCGAGGGATTTTTGTGTAAAATATATATATATGGACGGTACAGAAGAAGAGGAATTTGTGCCAGAAGACGAGACAGAGGAAGGGCCGGCGCTCATAAAAAAACTTCGCGAAAAGTTAAAAAAGGCAGTCGAAGAAAAGCAGGAGTATTTGGAAGGATGGCAGCGCTCACGAGCCGACTTTGCCAACTACAAACGAGAAGAAGTGGGGCTCTACGCCGACCGCGAGGCACGCATCAAAGCCGACTTTGTAGAAGCACTACTACCCACACTCGACTCGTTTGAAATGGCACTCAAACATTCTCCAGACAACAAGGAACTTCTGTTGGTGCATAAACAACTCACACAGTCCCTCCAGCACATAGGCGTCACGCAGTTTGGCCGCACAGGAGAGCCCTTTAGTCCGCACCTCCACGAAGCACTGCAAGAGATCCCCATTGGGGACAGTGCCCAGGACCACACCATTGAAAGCATCCACCGAGCAGGGTATAGTATTGGCGACAAAATTATCCGCCCCGCACAAGTCGCCGTCTACACACTTACAAAATAATTACTCAACTAAATAAAACACTATGGGAAAAATTTTAGGCATTGACCTTGGTACCACAAACTCCGCAGTTGCAGTGATGCGCGGCGGCGAGGCACAGATAATCGAGAATGCAGAAGGCGCACGCACCACACCGTCCATTGTTGCAACCTCCAAAACTGGCGAGCGTTTGGCCGGGCTTATCGCGCGCCGCCAAGCCGTGACCAACCCAAAAAATACTATCTACCAAATCAAGCGTTTTATCGGCCACAACTTTGACGAGCCTGCTGTGCAAAAAGACAAAGCTGTCTTGCCCTACGAGATGCGCAAGTCTGCAAACGGCGGCATAGAGGTACAGATGGGGGAGGTGTGGTCTCGCCCTGAAGAAATCTCTGCAATGATACTCCAAAAACTGAAGACTGATGCAGAAAAGCGTTTAGGTGAGCCTATTACCGAAGCGGTTATCACTGTACCTGCCTACTTCAACGACGCACAACGCGCTGCAACACGCGACGCAGGCAAAATCGCAGGCCTCGATGTTAAGCGCATCATCAACGAGCCAACTGCGGCAGCGCTTGCATACGGCTTTAATAAAAAGAAGGACGAAAAAGTGGTGGTGTTTGACTTTGGTGGTGGCACCTTCGACATCTCCGTACTTGAAGTAACTATGGGTACAGAAGGGGAGGGTTCTATTGAAGTCCGCTCCACCGATGGCGACGCACACCTGGGCGGCAAAGACCTCGACCAAAAAATCATCGACTTTTTGGCAACCGAATTCCAAAAAGAAAGCGGTATAGACGTCCGCAACGACCCACTCGCAAGGCAGCGCCTCGACGAAGCAGCAGAGAAGGCAAAAATTGAACTCTCGACAGCTGTAGACACCGAAGTAAACATCCCGTTTATTACCTCTGACGCATCGGGCCCACGCCATCTTCTTATTAAAATTTCGCGAGCGAAATTGGAAGAGCTGTCTGCCGAGTTTATCCAGCGCGCACTCGACATCACCAAGCGCGCAATGGAAGCATCGCCATTTAAAGTAGGGGACATCCATGAAGTTATTTTGGTCGGCGGCCAAACCCGCATGCCAGCAATGCAGGCTGCAGTAGAGAAGTACTTTGGCAAAAAGCCAAACATGTCGGTCAACCCCGACGAAGTGGTAGCCATTGGTGCAGCAATCCAAGGCGGGATCCTCGGCGGCGACGTCAAAGATGTACTGTTGCTCGATGTTATCCCACTTTCCCTCGGTATCGAGACCATGGGCGGTGTTGCAACAAAATTAATTGAGCGCAACACAACCATCCCTACAAGCCGATCACAGGTATTCTCGACCGCAGCAGATAATCAAACTAGCGTTGAAATCCATATCACCCAGGGCGAGCGCGCCATGGCGGGGGACAATAAATCGCTCGGGCGGTTTGTACTCGACGGCATCCCACCTGCACCGCGCGGCCTGCCACAAGTAGAAGTAACCTTTGACGTAGACGCAAACGGTATACTCGCCGTTAAAGCAAAAGACAAAGCAACAAACAAAGAGCAGTCTATACGTATTGAGGCGTCGTCGGGACTCTCTGACGCTGATATCGAAAAGATGCGCAAAGATGCAGAGGCAAATGCCGACAGCGACAAAACAAAAGTAGAATTGGCGAGCGTGCGCAACGAAGCCGAGCAAACCGTATATGCAGCTCGCAAGGCACTTACCGACAATAAAGATAAAGTGCCTGCAGAACTTGAGACTGTTATTAACGAAAAAATTACAGCAGTAGAATCAAAGAAGACATCTGAAAATGCTACGGAGATAAAAACTGCGCTAACAGAACTCTCGAGCGAGTTGTCAAAAGTATACGAAGCGGTACAAAAAGCCGGAGGCGAACAAAAAGAATCCCCACAGCAAGACGCTGCAGGGACTGAGAAAACTGACACCCAAACGCCGCCAGAAACGGAAACTAAGTAGGAGTCTCTCCTTCGTTGCCAGCTTTTTCGTCTTCCTTGTCGGTCCAAGCCTTAATAAGGTAGATAATAACTCCCAAAATAATAAGGAGCAGAACGCCCGCGAGTGGACCTAAATATTGACCCGCCATAGTTGCCTCCCTTTGTTTGACCGCACCGCGCGGTCCTGCGCACACAATACCACAAAATAACGCGTGGTATAGTTATACTTTATGCAACAAAAATTTGGTATATTTGTCGTACTTAAAACCTACTGGCACTACCTTAAACGCTACCCATGGCTTTTGACCATCATCTTGGGGAGCAGTTTGCTGCTGCAAGTCACCAACCTGGTTGCGCCGCTGTATATGCGCGACCTTTTTAACGTGCTTGCAGCGGGGCACCCTGACACCACTTCTATGGGTACATTACTGTCCATACTGGGCATACTTACTACTATATGGGCACTCGACTGGGTGGCAACTCGCGGACAAACGTTCACTACTGCACATATGGAAGCCAAGATAATGACTGAGCTGCAGACAGATGCCTTTCGCTACCTGCTTGGCCACTCGTACAACTTTTTTACCTCAAACTTTGCGGGGTCGCTCACTCATAAAGTAAAGCAGTATGCCCGAGCATTTGAAGTGCTGTTTGACGGCATCACTTTCCAATTTTTGCCTACACTTTTGTTTGTTTGTGGCGCTGTGACTATTTTGTTTTTGCGGCACCCAATACTTGGCGTACTACTTGGTGTATGGTCAGTTGCATTTGTTGCCTTCCAGGTATGGATAGCAAAAACACGCCAACCCATCCGTATTGAGCGCGCAGAGATGGACACCAAAGTGACTGGCTCTCTTGCGGATGCCATTTCCAACCAATCTGCCATTGCATTGTTTGCTGGCAGCAAGCACGAACTTGGGCTCTTTGGCGAGACTATTGGCTTGTGGCAACGCGCAACATCACGGCTGTGGAAGATGGAAGATTGGACCTGGGCAGGGATTGGGTTGTTTATGGTCGTCATACAAGCAGCGCTGTTATACGCCGCTATGGTGTTCTGGAAAGCAGGCTTGCTCACAGTGGGAGACTTTATACTCATTCAAGCATATCTGTTGACCACCTTTAACCGACTCATTGGCGTTAACCGCGACTTGCGTGGGTTTTATGGCGCAATAGCAGATGCGAGCGAGATAATTGAGATACTCCGTACACCACATGAAATTACAGACAAACCCAAAGCAAAAAAACTTGTAGTCACATCAGGTACCGTTGCGTTTAAAAATGTGCTGTTCCTTTTCCACAAGAAGGAGATTTTTAAAGATCTGTCCTTTACCATACCGGGCGGACAAAAAGTTGCACTAGTGGGACCGTCTGGCGCAGGTAAGTCTACAATAACAAAATTGCTACTGCGTTTGTTTGACGTAAAAAGCGGCAATATAGAAATTGATGGACAACATATCGCAAAAGTAACACAAGGCAGTCTGCGCGAGACTATTGCCTTTGTGCCACAAGAGCCAGTACTCTTCCACCGCTCACTGATGGACAACATCCGTTACGGCCGGCGCGACGCCACAGACGACGAGGTTATTGCCGCTGCCAAAAAAGCGCATTGCCATGAGTTTATCGAGGGGTTGAACGAGGGCTACAACACCTTTGTAGGCGAGCGAGGCATCAAACTCTCTGGCGGCGAAAGGCAGCGCGTAGCTATTGCCCGGGCCATACTCAAAAACTCACCAATACTCGTCCTGGACGAAGCAACGTCGAGCCTTGACTCGGAGTCTGAGTCGCTGATACAAGATGCGCTCGAGACATTGATGCAAGGCAAAACAGTTATTGTTATTGCGCACCGACTGTCGACTATTATGAAGATGGACAGGATTATCGTGCTCGAGGGTGGCAAAGTTGTTGCCGACGGCACGCATGACGAATTATTGAAAGAAGAAGGTTTGTATCATAAACTGTGGAGTATCCAAGCTGGAGGGTTTATTGTCGATAACCTTGCAGAAGACGAGAAAGAACAGTAGTATATCGATACGATATGTCTACTAAACGCGATTATTATGAAGTACTAGGGATCCAAAAAAGCGCCTCGAAAGAGGAAGTAAAGAAAGCGTTCCACAAATTGGCGCACAAATTCCACCCCGACAAAAGCACTGGTGATGCCGACAAATTTAAAGAAGTGAGCGAGGCGTACAGCGTATTGTCGGACGACAAAAAGCGTGCCGAGTACGACTCATACGGCCGCGTGTTTAGTGACGGTGCAGGCCCAGGTGCATCTGGCGGGTTTAGTGGCGGCGGGTTTGACTTCTCTCAATTTCAAGACGCATTCCAAGGAGGGTTTGATTTTGGCGACTTTTTTGGCGGGCAAGGGGGCACGCGCGGTGGCCGTCGTGGACGTGACGTGTCTATCGACTTGGAGATAAACTTTAAAGAGTCTGTGTTTGGCACCAAACGCACGGTGTTGTTGGCAAAAATAGCACAATGCGAAACATGCCATGGCTCGGGTGGCGAACCAGGGACAGAAATTGAAACCTGCAAACACTGCAACGGTTCGGGCAAAGTGCACGAGACAAGCAACTCGTTTTTTGGTCAAATCACTATGCAGAGCCCATGCCGCCACTGCCATGCCATAGGCAAGGTGCCTAAAGAAAAGTGCCACACCTGCCGCGGGGAAGGCGTGTACCGCAAACAAGAAGAGATTGAAATTATGGTACCTGCTGGTATTGAAGGCGGCGAAATGATCCGCTTGACCGGTGCAGGTGAGGCAGTTGCCGGGGGAAGCTCGGGCGACCTCTATGTCAAAGTACATGTACAACCAGATGCACGATTTAAAAAAGATGGAGTCAATTTGATTACCGACCTTTCGGTCAAACTCTCCGATGCACTCCTTGGCGCCGAGTACCAGGTAACCACACTCGACGGCGAGCAGTCGCTCGACATCCCCATGGGGGTTACCCATGGCGAATTAATCCGCATCACTGGAAAAGGTGTACCAACCCCACGCGGTAAACGCGGCGACCTTTTTGTACGTGTCAAAATAAACTTGCCACAAAAACTCTCCCGCGAGGCAAAGAAATTGATAGAGAAACTTAAAGAAGAGGGGGTCTAACGGCAGACAGATTTATCTGTTATATTGAGCGAATATGGCAGAGGCAAACAAACGTATTTTTACTGGGCTCCAAGCTAGTGGGCAAATGCACATTGGCAACTACTTTGGCGCAATTAAGCCAAACGTAGATTTGTTTACCGAAAGTGAGGGGCTTTTTATGGTGGCCGACTACCATGCTTTAACTAGCCTCAAAGACCCAGGGAGCCTGCGCACCAACATTATAGAAAATGTTAAGGATTACCTTGCAGCAGGACTCAACCTAGACAACGCGATACTTTTTAAACAATCCGACGTGTCCGAGCATACCGAGCTGGCATGGATATTTGACTGCTTGGTGACCGTGCCGTTTTTGATGCAGGGCCATGCCTACAAAGACAAAGTGGCAAAAGGGCTCGAGCCTAACGCCGGGCTCTTTACCTACCCAATGCTTATGGCAGCGGACATTTTGCTGTACGACACCGACATCGTGCCAGTAGGCGAGGACCAGCGCCAACACGTGGAATACGCACGCGAAGCTGCGGCAAAATTTAACCTCGCGTTTGGCCAGACATTTAAAGAACCTACCGAGGTAATTAGCAAAGCAGTGGGCGTGGTGCCTGGCACCGACGGAAAAAAAATGAGCAAGAGCTACGGCAACACCATACCGCTGTTTGGCACCAAAGATGAAATAACAAAAGCCGTGATGAGCATCGTCACAGACTCCAGCGGTGAGCGCCCAGAAAATGTGTACGCTATACACAAACTACTGCTCGACCAAAGTGGCTTGGACAAAATATATAGCAACCCTGCTGTTAAAGGTAAGTACAAACTTATTAAAGAGGCTTTAATAGAAGACTTGGATGCCTTTATTGCACCAATGCGCGATAGACGTGCAAACATTAGTGATGACGATGTAAAAGAGGTTTTGCGAAAAGGAGGCGAAAAAGCAAAAGCACTAGCAGCCGCAAAAATGGCAGAGGTACGACAAAAAGTAGGAGTAACACTATAAAATTTATATGGAGAGAACACTCATAAGCGAACTGGGGCAAAAGGTAGGGGAAGTAGCACTCATTAAAGGATGGGTTAGTGTGCGCCGCGACCAAGGCAAGATGGTCTTTTTTGACTTTCGCGACATGTCGGGGGCAGTGCAAGGTGTTGTGTTGCCAGGGAGCGAAGCTATGGATGTGGCAAAAGAAATCCGCTCGGAGTTTGTGGTGGCGGTGGAGGGCAAAGTAAACAAACGCCCCGATAAAAACATAAACACAGAGGTCCAAAACGGCGATATTGAATTGGAGATTTTGAAGATTGAGATTTTAAATGCTTCAGAAACTCCGCCATTTCCACTTGACCAAGACACCAGCAACGTCGACGAAGAGGTGCGTTTAAAGTATCGCTACCTCGACTTGCGCACTGAGCGCATGCAAAAAAATATTCGCTTACGTAGCGAGTTTATACAGCGCTGCCGCGAATTCTTGTTTAAGAATAAATTTACGGAAATAGAGACTCCGTTGTTGACCGAATCTACTCCGGAGGGATCCCGAGATTTTGTAGTACCATCGCGCCTCAACCCAGGGAAGTTCTACGCACTACCACAATCACCGCAACAATATAAACAAATGCTCATGGTAGGAGGGTTTGAACGGTACTTCCAGATAGCAAAATGTGTACGCGACGAAGACTTGCGCGCAGACCGTGGTTTTGAATTTACACAAATAGACGTTGAAATGTCGTTTGTAGAACGCGAAGACGTGCTTACCACTATGGAAGCAATGATTACCGAAACCGTTGAAGCTATGGGTTTTTCTATAAAACAAAAACCATTTCCTCGCATCTCATACGCTGAAGCAATGGAGAAGTATGGTGCCGACAAGTTTGACTTGCGCACCGAAGAAGATAAAGTGAACGGAATACTTGCGTATGCGTGGGTAGTGGACTTTCCATTTTTTGAGAAAACAGACGAAGGTGGGTGGACTTTTACCCACAACCCGTTCTCTATGCCAAAACCCGAGCACGTAGAGTGGCTTATGAAAGGGGAGAGAGTTGATGAGATACTTACAACGCAATACGACCTTGTCTGCAACGGGTATGAGTCTGGCGGAGGTTCTATCCGTGCTCATAAACCAGAAATTTTAAAGGCCACGTACAAAATAATGGGCTTCGATGACGCTGCTATTGACGAAAAAGTAGGCCACCTACTTGAAGCTTTTAAATTTGGCACACCTCCACATGGCGGCATTGCATTTGGCATTGAGCGTAACATTATGAATTTAGCTGGGGAGTCTCAACTTAAAGAAGTGCAGGCATTCCCCATGACACGCGGCGGAAAAACTGCCGTCATGAGCGCACCGAAAGCACTTACTGACAAACAACTTGCAGAATTAGGGATTGAGGTAAAAAAACGATCATAATTGTGAGCCTTGTATTTTGCTGTAGAATATCGGAATGAAACTCACCTTTACCCAAAAGCCGATTGACCAAGCTCCAAAGGGCTACACTCGCGTACAGATTGTGGAAGATGGGCAGAGTCGGTTTGTTGTCGAGGACGGTATCGAGACTTTGGAGGTTGGGTCCAAAAAATGGAGTGAGGTAAATCAGCGCAAGTTTATTGTGCTCTGCCGCTCTATTGTTGCATCAGCCAAACAAAATAAACGTACAAAAATTGCCGTGCAGTTGAGCAACAGCCCGTTCCCGCAAATGAAGGGTGTGCCATTGCCAGAGCTTGGCTCCATCATCGCGCAAGCGTTTGAGATGGCAAACTATGAGCACACCTCCTACAAAACAACACCAAAAAACGGCTGGGGTAGTGTTGAAGAAATTCTGATCTGCGGCGAGACACCAAAAGACATGGTGGCGGGCTTTGTCCGTGGGCAAACAATCGCCAAAGAGGTCAATACCTGCCGCGAGCTGTGCAACACTCCAGGGGGTGACATGACCCCAAAAACCCTCGCCAAGGCTGCTAAAGCGGCCATTTTGGGCACTACAGCGACGGTTAAGGTGCTGGGCGAGAAGGAGATGCAAAAGCTCGGCATGGGGGCAATTTTGGGCATGGCGCGAGGCTCGGCCGAGGAGTCACAGTTTATTATTATGGAATATAAGGGAGGTCCAGCGTCTCAAAAACCACTCGTACTGATTGGGAAGGGTGTGACCTTTGACACTGGCGGACTCAACATCAAACCGGGCGACCACATGTACGAAATGCATATGGACATGTCGGGTGGTGCAGCGGTTATCCACGCAGTCGCGCTTGCAGCAAAACTTAAACTCAAAACAAACGTCGTCGCTTTGGTACCTGCGATTGAAAACGCACCCGCAAGTGGGGCAGTGCGGCCCGGCGATATTTTGAAATCACTCTCGGGTAAAACTATAGAGGTGGTCAACACCGACGCAGAGGGTCGCGTGATTTTGGCCGATGCCATTACCTATGCAAAACGATACAATCCAAGCGCGGTTGTAGATGTGGCAACACTGACCGGCGCATCACTTATTGCACTCGGCACGCACGCAAGCGGGTTTATGACCAACGAGCAAAAACTTACCATCGACGACCATATGCGCTTGGCCGAAGAAAGCGGCGACTATATGTGGCCCTTGCCTATGTGGGATGAGTACGAAGAGATGGTAAAAGGCGGGTTTGGCGACATCCCCAACATCCCCACAACCGGCAACTCGCGCTACGGCGGGGTCATCGCGGGCGGGATGTTTTTGTGGCAATTTGCCAAAGAGCTTGGGTGCCATTTTACACACATCGACATGGCGCCCCGCATGACCTCGGCCCCAGGCGAGCACTTGGCAAAAGGTGCAGCTGGGGCGCCGGTGCGCTTTTTGCTAAAACTGATAGAAAGTAAAAGTGTAGTAAAATAGGTTCAGCGAAGACAAAATAAAGTTAAAGAAGATTGCATTAATGCTTCGGCACAATCAAGGTTTCAGGAGTACGCATAATTTCTTGCTAGAAATTTGCTCGTACTCGCGCCGCCGCGCTCCGTAAGTCTCCTTCAACCTTATTGTGCCTTTGCTTCAATACCCATGCCTCTTACTGTAAAAACTCCCGTATACGAAGGCCCTTTGGACCTTTTGCTTGATTTGATAGAAAAGCGCAAGCTTTTGATAAACGATATTTCGCTTGCGCAAGTCACCGACGAGTACATCGCTCGCATCAATGCGATGCATGAGATGCCAGTCGAAGAGACGGCCGAATTTATATCACTCGCCGCAACACTTCTTTTAATTAAATCCCGTTCACTACTACCCACACTCGACTTGTCTCCCGAGGAGTCGCGCGATATTAAAGAGCTTGAGTATCGCTTAGCTTTGTACCAACTGATTAAAGACACAGCGCGCACATTGGGCAGTACGGAGGCGCCTATGCTTTTGGAGGGGAGCGCCCCAGATCCGGAACCCATGTTTATATTCGACCCGAGCATTACATTTGACTCGCTACGCAGTGCGGCACAAAGTTTGATAGATGGGTTTCCAACATCACTTTCGCTACCTAAAGTGGAAGTCAAAAAAATAGCGTCCATAGAAGAAACCATTGAAAAACTTTCGGCACGTATATCATCTGCCTTTCGTCTGTCGTTTAAAGAGTTCTCCGCCCAGGGCGGACAGGCCTCGGGCACAAGTATGGAGGCACGCTATAACATTATTGTGAGTTTCTTGGCACTGTTGGAGTTGGTGAAGCAGGGTATAATAAAAGCAAACCAGGGTGAGCATTTCGGCGATATTATGCTGGAGTCTGACTCTGTGTCCACACCCACCTATGAATGATCTCGCTGTACATATAGAAGCTTTGCTGTTTGCACTAGGCAAACCACAGAGCCGTAGTGACATTGCACAAATGCTTGATTGTAGCGTGGCAGATGTAGAAGAAGCACTACAGTCACTGCGTCAAGGCAGCCGCGGCATAGTATTAGTTGACGATGGCACAACAGTGGAGTTGCGTGTTGCCCCAGCTGCCACACAGTTGGTCGAGCGTATACGCAAACAAGACTACTCGCGAGACATCGGCAGGGCAGGGCTCGAAGTATTGGCCGCAATACTCTACCGCGGGCCACTCAGCCGTAGCGAGATAGACTTTATCCGCGGCGTTAATTCATCTCAAACCGTACGCACTCTTTTAATGCGCGGCCTTATACAAAAAACAGCAGGGACAAAAAACACCCGCAGTGGGTTTGTATACGAGGCAACTACCGAAACACTCGCCACACTCGGCGTCACACACATGAGCGACTTACCAGACTACATGGCTGTACAAAACAAGCTTACCGCGCTAGAAGCTACATATCGCAGCACAGCACCAGAAACCGCATGAATATTACGTACCTAGGCCAGTCACTTTCTGCAGCAGTTATATCAATTGGATTGGTAGTGTTTGCTTTTGGTAGTGGGGTAGTTATGGTGTCACTGTTGCATAGACAAATGGCGAAACCTATCGTTACCACAACTTTTCCTGCACCGCTGATACTCGACGAGAATCTTCTCAAAGCCAAAGCAGCAATATTGTACGACCCTACCAACGGCCGCATACTATTTGCAAAAAATGCGCAAAAGCAGCTGCCGCTTGCATCTTTGACCAAACTCATGACCGCAGAGGTAGTGTTGGGACAAATGGCTGCAAACACTTCTGTGCAGATAACAAAAAAGGATTTAGATGCAGATGGCGACTTGGGTCTGCGAGCCGGCGACACACTCTCCCTTTTTGACCTCCTTAAACTTGGACTCGTTGCCTCATCAAACGACGCAATGGCTGCAGCAGCTGCCAGTTTAGGTAGCAACTACCTCACCGCCATGAACGACATGGCAAACAAACTCGGCCTCACTAAAACATACTTTCTTAACCCAACAGGGCTAGACCTTAGCCGCGACTCGGCCGGGGCGTACGGCTCGGCCTACGATGTAGCTCGTCTTGCAGCAACCTTTTACAAAGAGTACCCAGATTACTTTAGCTTAACCACCAACCGCAAAGTAACGGTACAAAGTGGCACCCGCACACTCTCGGCTGTTGCCACCACACTACCGCTGTCGAGTTTGCCAGGATTTATTGGTGCCAAAACTGGCTACACCGACTTAGCGGGCGGTAATTTAGTTGTTATATTTGATATCGAGATAGGCCATCCGCTTGTCGCAGTAGTTTTAGGGTCGACCGAACAAGGTCGCTTTGACGACATACGCACACTTGCACACGCTATCCGTACTAATGAATCCCAATGAACACCTTAAACACCATAGAAGCAATGCGCTTATTTGTACCCGCTGTTATAGCCTTTTTAGTTGGCGTAGGAGTTACGCCCTTTTTGACCCATTTTTTGTATCAACACAGGATGTGGAAGCCAAAAGCAGGGAAGATTGCTTTGGACGGCACGCCCGCCAGCACTTTTAACCAGCTGCACAAAACAAGAGAGGTGGGGACGCCTCGTTTTGGTGGTGTTGTAGTGTGGGGGAGCGTGTTGTTGACCGCAGGACTTTTGTCGTTGTTGTCGACCATGTTTCCTGACGAGTTTGATACCCTTGCTTTTATCAGTCGCAACCAAACATGGGTACCGCTGGCCGCACTCGCACTTGGCTCGCTGGTAGGACTGATAGACGACCTTTTTGAAGTACAAGGTAAAGCCGGGTTATCCATACGCATACGTCTGGGGGTAGTAACCGTCATTTCTTTTTTGTCAGCGTGTTGGTTTTACTACAAGCTTGATGTATCTTCCATATCTTTTCCGTTTATAACAGGGACACTCGAGCTAGGGCTGTGGTTTGTCCCGTTTTTTGTATTGGTCGCATTGTTTATATACGCAGGTGGCGTAATTGATGGCATCGACGGTTTAGCAGGAGGTGTTTTTGCAACCATATTTGCCGCCTACGCGAGTATAGCTTTTTTTCAAAATCAAATGGACATCGCCGCACTTGCAGCCGCCATATCAGGCGGATTACTTGCATTTTTGTGGTTTAACATCCCACCTGCACGGTTTTATTTATCAGAGACGGGCACCATGGGTCTCACGCTGGCACTTGTAGTGATTGCTTTTTTGACCGATACCTTAGGTGGAGGGGAAGGGGTCTCTGTTTTGCCACTTATTGCTATACTTCTTGTCGCAACCGTAGCGTCAAATATTGTACAAGTGGTGGGTAAAAAAATATTTGGCGTCAAGATACTCAAAATTGCGCCACTCCATCACCACTTTGAGGCACTCGGGTGGCCACCGTACAAAGTGGTGATGCGATACTGGATAGTCGGCGTACTTGCTGCCATTATTGGTATGTCCGTTGCACTGCTGTGAAAAAAAGTATCGACACGCCTTTTTTACTTGCCGTCTGTGCAATTATTATTTTTGGGCTGCTTATTTTTACCTCTGCAGCACTAGGACTTCTTGCACGAGGCAGCGGCGCCACGTTTACTTCAGTAGCAGTAAGCCAACTATTGCTCGGGCTTGTATGCGGCGGGGTTGCGCTTATATTTTTTTCTCGCATCGACTATCGCATTTGGAAACCATACACCCCATATTTTTTTGCGTTCGCTCTTTTTTTAACTATCCTTACGTTTGTGCCCCATGTTGGCTTGTCGCTTAAAGGCGCAGCAAGGTGGGTTAGTATCGGTGGGTTTTCGTTCCAGCCAGAAGAAATTTTAAAATTTGCCACTGTTCTTTTTTTAGCAGCGGTATATTCCAGCAAAGCCAAGGTAGTAAACACCTTCCAGGGAGGCCTAGTACCTCTACTCCTTATTGCTGGCAGCGGCGCTGTGCTTTTGTTGCTCCAACCCAACACCGACGGGGTAGTTGTCTTGGGTATAGCAAGTGCTGGCATACTGTTTGCTGCAGGCGGGAGGTTGCTGCACTTAGGAGGGCTGGCGTTGCTTGGTATTGTGGCTGTTGGCGGCGCTGCTTTGTACTACCCGCACGTGTCAGATCGTATACACACTTTTTTTGACCAGTCAGCCGACCCCCGTGGTGCAGGCTACCAAATACAACAGTCACTTATTGCTGTGGGCTCTGGGCAAATGACAGGTAGAGGGTTTGGACAAAGTATCCAAAAATTCTCGTACTTGCCGGAACCTATTGGGGATTCTATTTTTGCCGTGGCAGGAGAGGAATTTGGGTTTGTAGGCAGCACGCTTTTGGTCATACTGTTTGGCACCTTTGGCATTTTGGGCCTGCGCATTGCAGCACGCGCACCTGACATGTTTGGTGGACTCTTGGTTGTTGGACTTGTTATACTCATTGTCGGGCAATCGTTTGTAAACATTGCTTCTACTATAGGCTTGGTGCCCCTGGTGGGGATGCCTCTTATCTTCGTATCTCATGGTGGCACAGCGCTTGCACTGTCGTTGGCCGAGGTAGGTATAATATTGAGCGTCTCTAAACGAATGCACACTAAAGAACAACACGTATGAAAATTTTATTTACAGGGTGGGGCAGTGGGGGGCATTTTTATCCGCTTATTGCTGTTGCCGAGGCAATACAAGACGTCGTACGCGAACGCAAACTCCTTGAGCCAAACCTGTACTATGCCGCCCCCGACCCCTACGACCGTGACATGTTGCTGGCAAACAACATTACATTTGTCCCCACGGCGGCCGGCAAAGTACGCAACTACTTTTCTATTTTAAATTTTATTGACTCATTTAAAACCCTCTGGGGTGTCATCCGAGCCAGTGTGCGTATTTTCTTTTTGTACCCTGACGTAGTGTTTGCAACAGGAGGGTTTGGGAGCTTCCCGACGCTGCTTGCAGCACGTTTTTTCCGTATCCCTGTAGTTATTTATGCAACTGACGCAGAACCAAGCCGGGTCAACCGCTGGGCAGGTAAGTTTGCGGTCAAAGTTGCATTATCGTTCCCCGAAGCAGCAAAATATTTTCCAGAAGGTAAGGTTGCGTACACTGGCAACCCTCTGCGCAAGTCAGTACTGCTCCCTGCGCGCGAGGGTGCGTATGAGTTTTTAAAACTTGTACCTGAAATGCCGGTCATATTGGTGTGGGGTGGCTCGCAAGGCGCTCAAGCACTCAACGAAGCAGTGCTCGACGCATTACCGGAGCTGCTTAAAAAATATCAAATAATCCATCAAACAGGTAAGGCAAACATAGACGACATCGCTTCACGGGCAAAAGTGGTGGTGACCGATAAAGCGCTGCTTGACCGGTACAAACCTTTTGGCTACTTAAACGACTTGGCGGTGCGAATGTCTGCCGGGGTTGCGTCACTCGCGATTTCGCGCGCAGGGGCGGGGAGTATTTTTGAGATAGCAACATGGGGTTTGCCGTCTATTTTGGTACCAATACCCGAACCTATATCGCATGATCAAACAAAAAATGCCTATTCATATGCTCGTGGTGGGGCAGCAGTAGTGATACAGCAAAACAACCTCACCCCCGGGCTACTTGCGTCGGAAGTTAATCGCATCTTCGACAACAAAGACATCGCACACGCCATGAGCACGGCAGCCAGGCAGTTTGGCCGCCCTGATGCCGCACACGCAATAGCTACAGCACTGCTCGACATCGCACTCTCCCATGAATCCTAAAAAAATTATTACCCGAATAGCCCCATCTCCCACGGGGCAAATGCATATAGGCACGGTACGCACCGCGTTGTTTAACTATATCTTTGCAAAACAACATGGGGGTACCTATTTTGTCCGCATCGAAGATACTGACCGCGAGCGCAATAAAGAAGAATGGGTTGACGCTATCTGGCAAGATTTTGAATGGTGCGGACTCATTCCAGACCAAAAATATCGACAATCTGAGCACATAGAACGCCATAAAGAACTCCTAAAATCCTTGGTCGCTTCCGGTAAAGCCTACATTTCAAAAGAGTCAAAAAAAGATGACCCTTCTAAGGAGGTAGAAGTTGTGCGCCTTAAAAACCCTGGGACCAGCATTACCTTCGACGATCTTATTCGTGGGTCCGTCACCATAGACACAACAGACTTGGGCGATTTTGTTATTGCACGCGCAATTGACGATCCTTTATACCATTTTGCCGTAGTAGTGGATGACGGCGATGCAGGAGTAACACACGTATTGCGTGCAGAGGAACATATTTCTAACACTCCAAGGCAAATCCTCATATTGGAAGCTCTTGGATTTGAGCGACCTACGTATGCACACTTTCCACTTATTTTGGCCCCAGACCGTACCAAGCTCTCAAAACGCAAACATGGTGCATCAATAGAAAACTACCGTGCGCAAGGATTTATCCCCGAAGGAATGATTAACTATCTGGCGTTCCTGGGATGGAACCCTGGCACTGAGGAAGAGTTGTTTACATTGGATGAACTTATAGAGCAGTTTTCTATAGACAAGCTACAAAAATCCGGCGCAATATTTGACGAGACAAAGATGCGCTGGTTTAACCACGAACACCTCAAAAAACTCTCAGATGATGAGTTTACTCAACGCCTTACTGCTTTTGCGGGGAAGAGACCGACGCCACAGTATCTTGGTAAAATAATTTCCTTGCTGCGCGAGCGCTCACAAACGTTAGGGGAAGCCTTGCAGGCTATAACAGACGGAGAGTTTGCGTTTATGGAAGACGAGGTCACGTACGCTCCAGAACTGTTGCTTCAGGGCGCTAAAGTAGATGCAAGCGTGGCAAAACAACACCTACAAAAAGTACTAGAGATACTGGAAGCGTTGCCGCACGAGAATTTTACTGCCGAAAGAGCGAAAGAAGCGGTATTTCCTTACGCAACAGAGCAGGGCAGGAGCGGGGTACTGTGGCCTATGCGAGTGGCACTGTCGGGTAAAGAAAAATCACCAGACCCTTTTGCACTGTGCGCCCTATTGGGTAAAGAAAAAACGCTCGAGCGCATTGCGCAAGCATCCCACGTGCTTTAAAGTAAAGGGATGGGCAATCTGTTACTTTCTTTTTTACTTTTGCTGGTGGCAATACCTGCACACGCGCAAACAAATGAGTCTGTCCAAACACGCATAGAAGAGAGTAACGCGCAGATAGCAAAACTCCAAAAAGAAATAGAGCAGTTGACGGGTGAGCTTAACGCCACGAGCCAACAAAAACAAACGCTCCAAAATACGGTTACGGGTTTTAATTTAAACATTCAAAAAACTACCAAGAGCATCAGTCTTACCAACACCGAGATAGGTAAAAAAGATAAAGAAATACATACGCTTTCTGGAAACATCTCAACCACAGCAAGCAAGATGGACCTGGTGCGTGGACAGATAGCCGGGTCACTGCGGCAGTTAGACATGCTCGACCAAGAGCCCGTTGCCCTTGTGCTTTTTGGTGGAGGAACATTGTCGTCTTTTTTTGACCAAGCAACATCTCTGGCAGCACTGCGGCAAGCGCTCCACGACAAGTCGCTGGAACTCTCCGACCTTAAAGGCAATCTTACTGTAAGCAAAAGCAGCGCAGAGCAAAAACGCGCAGACTTAGCAAACCTTCAGAGACAGTTAGCTCAACAACAAAAAACACTTGCGATTGCGCGCGATGAACAAAACACACTACTGCAGCAAACCAAAAGTAAAGAGGCAAACTACCAAACACTCATTGCACAAAAAAAGGCCGAACAAGCAGTATTTGAGGCAGAACTGTATCGACTTGCAGCAAGCTTGGGCACAGCCGATACCAGCGCAGCACCAAGCCCTTCTCGCGGCATACTTAACTGGCCGCTTGGCTCTGTCACTATCACGCAACAATTTGGTGGCACCGTGGATGCAAGGCGACTCTACACCTCTGGCACCCACAACGGCGTAGACTTTAGAGCGTCTATTGGCACCCCCGTGCGCGCAGCACTCGGGGGAACTGTACAAGAGATAAATCAAGGTACAGTCAAAAACTGCCAATACGGCAAGTGGGCACTAGTTAAACACGACAACGGCCTCACCACACTGTACGCACATCTCTCGAGCATTGCCGTAGTTAAGGGACAGCGTGTCGCCACCGGCGAAACGCTTGGCTACTCAGGCGACACTGGGTACGCAACAGGGCCACACCTGCACTTTACCGTGTATGCATCGAGCGCAGTACAGTTTAAAAATTACACCTGCAATAGTGGGTACACTGCATACATACCGTACGCAGCACCCAACGCATACCTGGACCCAATGTCGTATTTGCCGGGGCTCTAAAAAAGAATTTTATCCCCAGCATGAGCTGTATATTTATCA
>CALQZN010000010.1 GCA_943349675.1 Candidatus Nomurabacteria bacterium | reverse complement strand
TCGATACTTGGGTGCCCCCAGTTGCCGCATGGGCAGGGGTTCATTGCAGCAACGAGTGTAAAACGCGCAGGAAAATATGCAGTCCCTTTTGCGCGTGCCACTGCAATGACACGGTCTTCAAGTGGTTGGCGCAGTGCCTCGATAACTCGCCGCTCAAACTCAGGGAACTCGTCTAAAAATAAAACGCCCCTGTGTGCGAGCGTGGCTTCGCCAGGCCTAGGTGTTGCGCCACCGCCCACAATAGAAACGTACGACGATGTATGATGTGGCGAGCGGAATGGACGCGTTGTAAGTAAGTCGCCGTGGAGTGTTCCAGCTACCGAGTGGATGCTGTTGACCTCAAGCATTTCGTCAAAGTTTAGTGGTGGGAGTATAGACGCGAGTGCGCGCGCAAGCATTGTTTTGCCGGTGCCCGGCGGGCCCGAAAGTCCTAAATTGTGTCCACCTGCGGCTGCAATTATTGCAGCACGCTTCGCACTTTCTTGGCCGCGAATATCTTCGAACGCAAACTGTGTGTGCATGAGCGAAGGCTCGAGTACTGTTTGTGGTGTCGGTACTAGAGTTCGCTTTTCTTTTGTTGTTTTTTTATCTACTATATTTTTTGCAACGCGTTTTTGGTTGAGGTGGTCAATTACCTCTCCTAAATTTTCTGCTCCAAAAATATCAATGCCGCCTACAAGTGCTGCTTCGTGCGCGTTTGCTTTTGGCACAAACACAGCGCGCTTCCCTATTCGCTTTGCTTCGGCAACAAGTGGTAACACGCCACGCACACTGCGCAGTGTGCCGTCGAGTGCAAGCTCGCCGATAAATACAAAAGGCTCGGGGTCAAACTTGATATCGTCTGCAGCAAGCAAGTACGACAAGGCAATTGGTAAATCAAAAAGCGGCCCCTCTTTTTTAAGATCGGCCGGTGCAAGCGATATAACAATTTTTTGGTTGCGCGATTTTGGCGACTCAAACCCAGAGTGCTTTATTGCCGCGGCAACTCTGTCGCGCGATTCTTCAACTGCTTTGTCGGGGAGCCCCACAAGTGTAAACGCGTGGAGACCGCGCGAGAGGTCTGTCTCGATAGAGACTAAATGCGGCGCGAGCATCGACGTCTGCGCACCCCAAGTGCGAGCGTATTGCATATATTAAATTGTACACTATGTTTTTTGGTCGCTATATAAAAACCACCTTCAAAAAGTCCTTATCCCCATTTTTCAACAGCCGCTTCGCGGCTAAGAAAAACGGCGCGCCCCCGCCTGGACTTTTTTCAGATGGTTTTTTCCAGCGAACATACCTACGCCCCGAGCTCTCCCTCTTCTTCCATGTGTGCCTTGCAGGTACGGGCGGATGGATTTACTTCCAAACGGTCTTCTTCAATTTCGTCTCCAGAGATCTCGCATATACCAAACGTACCCTCCTCTATTTTTTGCAGCGCACGCTTAACGTTGCGCCAGTGGATTTCAATCTCTTCAATCTCGGCACGATTTTCGCCATACTCCTCTTGGCGGTCGGCAAGCTCGTCGCTTTCTGTTGCGCTCCCGTCAATGTCCCCGCCTGTTGCTTCCCAGTCGCCTGTCTCTGGATTTTGCCATCCCAAGTCCTTCAGTTCCCCTTCCAATTTGTGGAGCTCGTCCGTCAAACGCTTTTTAAAGTGACCAGTCTTTTCGTTATTCATGTATAGGAGTATAGCGCTTTTTACGCCCTTTGCCCAAACTACTCCCCCAGTGCTGGGATAATGGGCGCTTCGTGTGTACGCAGGATGACTTCTTTCAGTGTATTTTGGTTGGTGGTAATCAAGATGGTCCCACGGTCGAGGAACGTCCACAAAAAGTACGTCTCTCCCCCACTTGTCTGCAGCAGTCTCGTGTCGTGATTTTCGAGTATTTTATCTACAAACCCACTCTGCAGTACTGTTTGCACTGGTGCTGGCAAGACTACTGTAGTGGTCGAGCGTGTGCTGGTAGAGCTTGCCGTGCTTTTGGTGCTTGTTGCTGTTTGCGTTGTAGTTGCAGTAGTTGTTGCAAGTGTCTGCGCTTCCACTGGGGCAGGTTGTGGGGGCTCAACAAACAAGGGTGACAAGTCGCGTAGCATTGCTAACTCCCACGCAAGCATCCCCGAGTATGCCTGTTCGTAGGAGTCGGTTTTAAATAGTAAAAATGGTTGATTACGGTCAAACGAGTGCACCCCTACCAAAAACGTGGGCAGTAATGTGCGTGCCAACTCGCGTGGCATGTTCGGCGCAAGGATCCCAAAGAATATTTTTCCATCGAGGGGTGCCTGGGTAGTGCTGGTGCTTGAGATGGGTACCAAATGCGCCACCAGCCCAACCGACAGTTTTATTACATCTTTGGCTTTTGCGAGTTTATCAAGCGCAGCCGCATGTGAGTCGTTTGGAGAGATGGCGACGGTCTGTACCTCGTCTATGGCGATGACTGGCGCTTGTGGATTTATAGCGGCTGGTAGTGCCTGTAATTGGTACACAACATAGCCAACTATTCCCACTGCACCTCCAACCAAAAGCGAGCCTAAAAATATCATCCCCAATTTAAACCAAAATGATCCAGTTTGTGGTGTGCTTACAACAACCCCTTCCCCTTTGCCGCGGCGCTCTGCCTCGGCAGCGGCTATGGTCACGTTCGAGACGTTGTTTTTTTGAATATACTTCTGCATATCGCTCTGGTATGTCTCCAGAGGTTGCACGATAGAGTCGTTGCGCGGCGGTGTGGGCAAGGGGGTTACGGGTGTTTTTGGGAGTTCAGCAGTTTGTTCTTGTTTGAGCAATACTCCGGCTTCAACTCTGGGGGCGTTGAGCGGGTCGTGCACCTCTTTTTTAGGCAAGAGGATAGCTCCCAGGTCCACCTCTTTTTTTACAGATTGTGGAGGTGGGTTAGTGGGGGCGGGAGTGGTCGGTGCTTGAGCTGGTTCTATCTCTTTGTCCATTGTTTTCTTTAGTAGACGGGGTAAGGCCTTTGCGCGCTGCGAAGTCTGGGTCAGCCGCTTTTATCGAGAGGTTGATGCGGCCCTTTTCGTCTATCTCCTTTATCATAACCCGCACTTTGTCTCCGACCGAGACCGCTTGTGCAATAGAGTCAATACGGAAGGGTGCTATTTCCGACACATGCACCAAACCTTCTGCGTCTTTACCAGGGCCGATGCGTACAAAGGCGCCAAAGTCCATCATACGAGTGACTTCCCCATCATACACTTCGCCTGCTTTATATTCTTTAACTATTCCCTCGATCATCTCTCGGGCTTTCCCTGCCGTGCCGCCTTTACCAGTGATAAACACTGACCCATCATCGTCTATGGTTATGTCGCTCACACCGCTCGCCTCTTTAATGCCATTGATTGTTTTACCACCTCCCCCAATAACGAGACCAATTTGGTCGGGGCGCACTTTGAGCATCACAATTTCTGGTGCGCGTGGGCTGATGGTTGCGCGCGGTGCACTAATTACTTGTGTAATAGTTTCCAAAATTTGCAAACGGGCCAGTCGCGCGCCTTCAAGTGCCTCAGTCAAAATAGCCACGGGCACGCCATCTAATTTTATATCCATCTGTATAGCCGTGATGCCATTTTTGGTACCTGCCACTTTAAAGTCCATATCGCCGTGGCTGTCTTCTGGCCCTTGGATATCGGTCAAAACTTTGTACTTTTTGTCCTGTGTGTATGTAGGTGACATCATGAGCCCCATTGCAATGCCGGCAACTGGCGCGGTAATGGGTACCCCGCCATCCATGAGTGCCAGTGTCGACGCGCACACCGACCCCATTGATGTTGAGCCGTTACTTGCAAAACACTCAGACACAAGGCGTATGGTGTACGGAAACACTTCTTTGTTTGGAATAACTGCCTGGAGTGCTTTTTCGGCAAGTGCGCCGTGGCCTACAGCGCGGCGGTTGATGCCACCCATGCGCCCTGTTTCGCCCGAGGAATATGGAGGGAAGTTGTAGTGATGCATAAAGCGCTTTTCTACATCGCGCTCTTCCATTGAGTCGACTACTTGTGAGTCCCCTGGGCCACCCAAAGTAAGTGCGGTAAAGACGTGCGTACCGCCGCGATAGAAGATGCCTGACCCATGGAGTATGGGCGAGACACCGCCTGCTTTTGCAAAAAGCGGGCGTACTTGGTCAAACGCACGGTTGTCGGTACGTTTATTGTCTTCTATGGCACCGCGATGTATCTCTTGGTCTGCTTTGTCTTCAAACAACTGGTCGGCAATTTTTTTGTAGGCGCTGAGTTCCTCGTTCTCCCCCACCCTGTTTAAAAATTCTTTCTTGAGTGCGTAGATACTTTTTTTGCTAGGGAGCCCACAAAATACAGCGGCGGTCATTTTTGATGCAAACTCACTGTCGTACAGCGTGGTCAAAGCTGGTGGGATCTCTGGTGCTGCTGCTGACAGTTTTGCAACACCTACTTGCTGCACAATTTCCTGCTGCCAAGCAATCAACTTTGTGTGTTCTTCTGCGGCGCGAGCAAACCCGGCAGCCACCGTTGCCTCGGATGTCTCTTTGGCGCCAACCTCTATCATGTTGATGGTCTCGTCTTTGCCGCACGCCAAAAGGTCAAATTCTAGTGATGCGCGTTGTACGTAGGTAGGGTTTATGACGAATGTGTCCGCAGCTGGAGAAAGTGATTTTTCTGCGAAGGTCCCAACCTTCCCAATCCGCACTGCGGCAACGGGCCCGTTCCATGGGATGTTCGACACCGCTAGTGCAAGTGATGCGGCGTTGACGGCCACAACTGCTGGGTCTTCTTCGTCGAGTGCCAAAATTGTAATAACCACCTGCACCTCATTGCGCAAATGTTGGGGAAATAGTGGGCGTATGGTGCGGTCAACAACGCGGCCGGCCAATATTGCGTCTTCGCTGGGGCGGCCTTCGCGGCGCACAAAGCGGCTGCCTAAAATTTGCCCTGCAGCATAAAAACGCTCTTCGTAGTCAACGGTAAGTGGAAAGTAGTCGATGTCGTCGCGGCTCTTGTCGCCCATCACTGCTGTGGCCAGCACTGCGGTGTTGCCGTAGCGCAATATGACCGACCCGCTTGCCTGCTCGGCCAAGTCGGTAAACTCCGCGACCATTTTCTTGCCTCCTACCTCTGTTTCAAATGTTTTTGATTGCATAGCCTAGCTTCCAAATAAGTAGATAAATAACCCTGTAACTGTAAGGCAATTTTGCCCTTTCGACACTACTTGACATATAGTACGTGAGTATGGTATAGTTAACACAGTATACAGAACAGAGGGAAAGGACCTTGAAATGGTAGTACTGAATAAACTCCTGCGAAGGTGGGGAGGTTGGTTTGTGACCAGCTTGCTCATCGTCGCTTTCTTGTACACTGCTCTTTCTCAACAGGGAGGGCAGCAAGAAACGATGGTCGTCGAAGGACCAACGATGTTCGTGTTTCCAGACACTCCCCCGGGAGTGATGGACGCACAGTATCGCGTCGCGCTCGAACGGTTTCCAGGTCTGGAAACAGAACGAGTATTTGGTGCGTTTGTAACAGTGCCGGAATTCCGGCATATGCTGCAGGCGTACGGACCCTTGCAGGCGATGCCGCACATGCTCAAATGCATGGAGGGCGTCACCGAAGAAACAACAGACCAAGAAGCGCAGGAAAAAGCGCTCTGTGCGTGGCGGGTGGTCAAGCTGGTTTCGGCCGGCCCACTCTCGCAGTCGCTACTTGCCTCCAATCCTCGGATTGCCATAAAAGCCTACGGGCTCTACGGGCACACCAAGGAGTGGGAGCAGGTGGTGCAGGAAAACAACCCACCATTCGTCGGCGCCGTGTTGGCAAACTGCCTCGACGGCAAAGAGGACGCCTTCTTCAATTTTGGGCACGGTATCAAAACTGCTGCACAAAGTGTGATGAGCGGGAAAAGACCCGAACCACTGAAGAAACTCGAGCCAATCGAGTGTGGATGGCACGCTCTGCAACGTATGCAGAAAATGGGCCCAGCATTCTTCACACAGTTTACGCTCAACGATAAGGGCGAGGCTGTGCGACTGAACCTGGGTACCGCAGGTGCTGCTGCGCGAGAGCTGTTTCTCGGCAACTTACTCAGGGCCGACGAAAAACATTCGCTCGGCACACTGACTGCGGGCGATGTTGGCTGGGCTACGCTCGATGTTGCCGGTGTTGTGGCGATCTTCAAACTCCCCGGGCTGGCGCTCAAAGCGGCAACGCTCGGCAAAGCGGGTGCAGTTGCGGGCGCTGGTGCTGCTGCGGTAGGCAAAGTAGGGCTCATTGCTTCTGTGCCGATTGCAACATCGGTCGCAATGGTAGGAGGTGGTGCCTACCTAGTAACTCATCCGACGAAAGTTGGTGAGTATATCGGGAAGCCCTTGGCGCAAGCCTTCGGTATCCCGATTTTCATTGGTGGTTTTCTTGGGTGGGCGCTTGTCGCCTACTTCCTTATGCCACTTTGGCTGCCGCTGTCGCGCTTGTGTTGGCGACGGTTCAAGCGCTATCGGTCTTCATGATCGAAACCGCCGTACTCCATGTGGGTACGGCGGATTTTTTTGTCTATATTATAGAGGGAGTTTCTACTCTTCTGTGTCTTCGTACACCTCTTGGCCCACGTCTACTCCTTCATCGGCCTTGGATGCGCCAAATCCAGGGATAAAGCCGCGTACACCAGAGGCGCCGCCGCGGTAGCCAATCAAATAGTTACGCGGGTCGTCGCACATGTCGATAAAGTCGTCAGTTGCTTCGCGCAGCACGCCTGCAGCCGATTTGCCAAAGGCGATAACTTCCACCTGGCACCCTTTACTCTTTAAATATTCGACAAGTGGCACAAAGTCACCGTCGCCGGTAGCCAACACCACAGTGTCCAGCTTTTCCGCCATACTCAGTGCGTCTATAGCCATCCCAATGTCCCAGTCGGCTTTTTTGGCACCGCCGGCAAATATGCGGATGTCTTTAACTTTTGTTTCGATACCGCTTTTATTGAGCGCTTCAAAAAAACTCTTTTCTTCTTCCGACTCTGTGCGGATAACGTATGCAACAGCGCGCACCAATGTGCGGCCTGCAAGTGCCTCTTTAACCACGTTTGCAAAGTTTACCTTCGACCGGTACAGGTTTTTAGCGCTGTGATACAAGTTTTGTGTGTCTATAAAAATGCCGACACGCTGGCTTTTGTGTTTAATGATTGCCATAAAATTGATGCCCTACTCACCTCCCGGGGTGAGCCTAAAGCACATACTAAAAATTGATTAAAATAAAAATGCGCCCCTACCTCCAAGTATACAGCAAAAAAATACTCGCTCGCTCACTACGCTAAAGAGGCAAATTACTTCTTGAGGCCCATCTTTTTGACAATCGCGCTGTGGCGCTTCTTGTCATGAGTCTCTAGGTACTTCAAATGAGTGCGGCGGTCTGCAACCATCTGCAAAAGTCCGCGGCGTGAGTGCTTGTCTTTAAGATTCTTTTTCAAATGGGTCGTAAGCTCGTCGATGCGCTTACTAAGCACGGCAATTTGGACCTCTGGTGAGCCAGTGTCTTTGTCGTGAATTGCTGCTTCTTTTATAACTTTGCCTTTTTTCTTTGCAGTGAGCATGACGCATATCGTAGCACAGGCAGCTGGATTTTGCAAGGGCTGCGCCCCGGGCGTTGGTGCCCGGGTAAAATTGTGCGACACTAGATATGTAACGTATGGCACAAGACCTCAAAAGCCTCAAAACCGAGTTTTTGGAGTATTTAGAGATTGAGAAAGGTCGCAGTATCAAAACTGTTGAGAATTATGACCGCTACCTCTCGCGCTTTTTGGCCCACACCAAACTCACCTCCCCTGCCAAGCTCGACGAGCGCACTGTGCGTGAGTTCCGCCTGCACCTCAACCGCCAACCTGGGACGAGTGGCACAATGAAGCACAAGACGCAGAATTACTACATGATTTCCTTGCGGGCGTTCCTTAAGTTTTTGCGCAAGCGCGAAATCGAGTCGCTCAACCCCGAGCGCATAGAGCTAGCCAAGGTGGGTGCGCGCGACCTCGATCTTATTACCGCCGGCGAGCTCGAGCGGCTCATGGAGGGCCCCAAAGGCTCGTCGCTGAGCGACTTGCGAGACAGGGCAATACTCGAGTTGTTTTTCTCGACAGGTCTCCGTGTGTCAGAGCTTTGCAGTCTGAACCGAGATCTGGACTTAACCCGTGACGAATTCTCTATCCGTGGCAAAGGCGAAAAGGTGCGGGTAGTATTCCTCTCCCCTGCTGCTAAGCGCTGTATCAAAGACTATCTTGATAAACGCGGCGACATAGACGACGCGCTGTTTGTACAGATGAGCCGCAACTTGGGGAGTAAAGAAAAGTCTCCCTCGGGCGGGCGGCTCACTCCACGCTCGGTCGAGCGTCTGGTTAAAAAATATGCAACAAAAGCTGGCATTACCCGTAAAGTCACGCCGCACGTCATCCGCCACTCGTTTGCGACCGACCTTTTGGAAAACGGTGCCGACCTCCGTAGTGTGCAGGCGCTCCTTGGCCACTCCAACATTGCTACCACCCAGGTCTACACCCACATCACCGACAAGCATTTGCACGAAGTCCACAAAGCTTTCCATGGCAAGCGTCGTAAGTAACTATGCAGCGCGAGGAATTTGAAACATTGGTAGCAGAAGGATACGATTTACTACCTGAGTGGGTAAAGAAAAAGATTAAAAACGTTGCGCTACTTGTAGATGATGAGCCGTCGGCGGAAGTGAGGCAGCGAGAGGGTCTTGGTCCGCATGAAACACTGCTTGGTTACTACCATGGTGTGCCACTCTCTGAGCGTGGCGATATGTACGGTGTGGGTGGTGCGGTCTTGCCCGACACTATAACTATTTTTCAAAATCCTATTCTTGATGCGGCAGCGCAAGAGTCTTCGCATGGCGTAGGCATAGAAGGCGTGTCGGAAGATATATATAAAGAACACGTGCGCAAAATAGTGGCCGACACGGTATGGCACGAGTTTGCTCACCATTTTGGTATGGACGAACATGAAGTGCGGATGCGAGAGAATGAGCGCGGTATATAACCAGTGAATTTGCTATGATGTGGGTGTGAAACTCATCTCCTGGAACGTAAACGGCATACGTGCAGTGCACAAAAAGGGCTTGTTTGCCCCATTTGTAGCAAAGTACAAGCCCGACGTACTGTGCCTGCAAGAAACCAAGGCCGAGAAGGGGCAAGCGGTGCTCGATTTGCCCGAGTACGAGGAATATTGGCACTCCGCCAAGCGCAAAGGCTACAGCGGCACGGCTATTTTTGTTAAGACAAAAATCAATCAAGGAGGTGTTAAGAAGGATTTAAATGTTCTTTCTGTTGAATACGGCATTCCGCAGGATTTGTGCGAGGAGTTTGGCTTGAGCGACGACGGTTATGGCGACCCAAATGACGAAGGTCGGGTCATTGCGGTCGAACTGGACGATTTTTATGTCATCACTTCCTATACCCCAAACGCCAAACCCGACCTAAGCAGGCTCAAACTGCGCCACAAGCAGTGGGACCCGGCGTTTTTGGCATACATGAAACGTTTAGAGGAGGATAAGCCCGTTATTTTTTGCGGTGATTTAAATGTGGCGCATGGCCCCGACGACTTGGCCAACCCCAAAGCCAACGAAGGCGAGCATGGCTACACAGTAGAAGAGCGTGAGGGTATTGATGCGATTGTTAAGGCTGGATTTGTTGATACCTTCCGCCTATTTACCAAAGGGCCGGGCCACTACACATGGTGGAGCCACTTTGCCCGCTCCCGCGAGCGCAACGTGGGCTGGCGCATCGACTACTTCTTTGCCTCCCGCAGCCTAACTTCACGCATCAAAAGTGCCAAAATCCTCCCCGAAGTCATGGGCTCCGACCACTGCCCCGTCCTTTTGGAGCTTAAGTAGTTTCTTCTGCCCATCGTAGTCCCCTACCCCAGCCCAAAGTTATCCCCAACTTCATATACAAAGGTCAGTCCTTTGTAAGCAAAACTGTGGATAAGTGGGATGGGCTTACATGATCTACTGTTTTGGAGTTTAAATAAAAAAAGCCGCCTTTCTCAAGGGCGACTTTGTTGGTGAATCCTCATCGTAGCTCTACCGCCCACCTACCTTCTAGCTCCTCCGCCCCAATAATTTTAGAGCGATAGTTGTGAGAATCTTGCGGATGACCCTTTAAAAGGGGCCACGCGCGGCTTCCCAGCTCTAGACTCTCTCCATATTTATTGAAAAAGAAGACCTTGTGTCCATACATAACAAAATGGTGTCTGAGTCTTTCTTCCACGATCTTTTTGCCCTCGAGGATTACAAAGCCTCCTTTGTATGGCATAAGGTCGTAGATCCAGCGACTATAGAATATGCGGTAGCGGCCATGGTTGTGCGGCCCGCTTTCGTACTCAGTCTTATCATCAAGCGCTTTCACAATTTCGGCATACTCTGCCGCGTTAATGTTGCGCTCGGTTAGTAGTTCGGTAAAGGTCTTCATGTTTGGCTCCTGTTGTTACAGCACTTTCGGCGCATATTTGAGAGAACTCGAATCTGAACATAGTATACGTGAAAATGTAGAAAAGTCAAGTATTATGACTAAAATAATCACTACAAATGAGCTATTTTAGCTATATATAATAAGGATATATTTAAAATAAGACTTTAAATCATCAAAAATATTGACTAAGGGTTTTAGGGCATATATACTGCCAAATATGCAGCTACAGGAAGCTCTCGAGACTTTGGGATTGAAGGAAAAGGAGGCGGCAGTATACACGGCACTTTTGCAGCTCGGGAGGGCCTCTGCCTACTCGATTTCGGAGAGGAGTGGACTCAAAAAACCGACCACATATGTGGTGCTCGACGAGTTGGTGCGCAAAGGGTTGGTGGGTCGAGTTCCCCGGGTCAAAAAACAGCTTTACACTGCCAATCCGCCCGACCAAGCCTTTGCTGTGGCTCAAGAAAAGTTGGAGTTAGCTAAAAAACGCCTGCCAGAGCTCTTGGCGCTTACCAAAGGAGAGAAAACTAAGGTAAATACAGCCTATTTTGAGGGTATACACGGTATAAAGCAGCTTATGGAGTATCGAATCGACGAGATGGAGGGTAAGGAAATGGTTGGTTTTTGGGCAACTGACGCGCACGTTGATCCAGAATTAAAGGCCTATTTTAAGGACGAATGGGGAGAAAAGATGTTGAAGTTAGGCATCACAATGCGCGGTATCGTCCCACAAGACCCTCTTTTGCAGTCATATCGTGAAAATGATTCAAAATATAACCGCAAAATGAAGATCGTCCCACCCGCACAGTACTCGTCGGAGGTGGCAATAGACGTTGTGGGCGATATTGTACGTATCCAGGACTACAAAAACCTCCAAGGGGTAGCACTTGAAAATGCAGACGTTGCTAAAACAATGCGTGAAATATTTGAAATAGTGTGGAAATCGCTTGTAATCCGCTTGTAGTAGCTCCATAGGCCCAGTCTATGTATTGAAAATTTGGGTACGAATAACCCCCGACAACGGAGATTGGTCGGGGGCGGGTGTTGGAATCTTGTAGCTCTTCTTTAAGAACTAAACGAAATACGTTTGGTGTCAAAAATATATGACTAATGTTGTTCGTTTTTCGTACTCGCTCAAATGTAATATTGAGCTGCAAGATAACACTAACGTGCGCGCGCTATTTCGCACAAATGTACTGGTGCTCCTAATTTTATTATCCAGGGCAAAATAATAAAGCTAGCTACATCTAAAATCGGTGGCTGTCCCGTTTCTAAATATAGTTGAGCTGTTTATGTCTGAAGTAACTATGCGCCCCATTAAGGACAGTGTAAAGGACATACGTGTGGATAACAGAAATGTAAAGGACAAAGCCTTCAGTTTTGTTGCTTAGTTTACGAAATATTTTTTGTTGATCTCGTCCAAATCTGCTTGCTCTGCTTGCTCTTTTCGCTCTTTTGCCTCTTGTCCTTTAGATTTCAAATCTGCATCTGTTAGTTTTGCAAACTCCTTTGCCTTCGTATCTAAATACTCCGTAGTATTTCGTTCTGGATCATCCAACACCTCTTCCAAAAGGGCGTGCAACAACCAGCCTAGTCTTGGGCCCGGCTTCTCCCCTGTTACGTCCATCAAGCGTTTGCCGTCAATCTTGAGCATGGCTACAGAGATTGGGTCACGCAGTGCTTGGTCTATCATTGCTTGATACTTGCGAAGTCTAAATGGCTGCTCTTTGGGGCGGCCGGTGCCGATGCGGTCGCAGATACGGAGTTTGACTAAATCTTCTATATTCTCGCGGCCTACATTAGCTATGATGCGCCGCACAGCTGAAAGAGTGACTTTGTCTGGGTCGGAGAAGAACATGTGCCAACGCACCATTTTTGTGGCTTTTTCGACTGTTTCACGTGAAAATTTAAGGTTTTCTAAGGCTTTTTTGGTGATTTTTGCCCCCACTACGTCATGGCCATGGAAGGTCCAGTCGTGTTTCTCATCTGACCATCTACGGCTGGCAGGCTTGCCTACATCGTGAAACAAAGCCGAAAGCCGTATATCAAAGCTCCAGTCCTTGTCTGCTGCATGCTGCAAAGATCGCAGGTTATGTTCGAGCACGTCAAAGCTATGTGCCTGATTTTGCTCTACCCCTAGCCCTTTTTCTATATCCGGAGCGATGTACTGCAAAATCCCTAGCTCTCGAGCAAGTATCAAAGCCGGCATTGGCTTTTGAGAGCCTATAATTCGCGCAAATTCATCGCGTACGCGCTCTTTCGATATCTTTGCGAGCTGATTGCCACACTGCTGCATTGCGGCCTTTGTAGAGGCTTCTATAGCGAAATCAAGTTCGGCAGAAATACGTACTGCGCGCAAAATACGCAGTGCATCCTCGTCAAACCGCTCGGTCGCGACCCCTACTGCGCGTATGAGTCCGGCGTCTATGTCTTTTATGCCGCCGTAGAAGTCTAAAAGCTCGCCTTTGGTGTTGTACGCGAGTGCGTTGATGGTAAAGTCGCGCCGTCGCAGGTCGTCTTCGATATTTTGGCTAAAAATAACACTGTCTGGCCGTCGTGCGTCACTGTACTTCCCTTCCACGCGGTATGGCGTAGCCTCAACCACCTTCAAACTTTCGTCTGCCGCGTCATCGGTAACGATGCCTACGGTGCCAAAATCGTTGCTATAGAACGTATTTTCAAACAATCCTTGGATTTGCTCGGGCGTGGCGTTGGTTGTGATATCCCAGTCTTTAGGTTTGCGGCCCAGCAGTAAGTCGCGCACACACCCCCCTACTATCCACGCCTCAAAACCCGCATCTTCAAAGGTTTTTGTTATTCGTGAAACATCGGCTGGTATTTGGCTTGGGCGGAGTTGCATGGCACAATCGTAGCACGCTCTCGTAGTGAAATGGATATCATGCCTGCCTTCGAAGCAGTTGTTCCAGGTTCGAATCCTGGCGGGAGCACAAAATGAGAGAAGAATTATTCGTGACCACAAAAAGCCTAAAGCGACCGAATCCTGCTGAAATTACCTAACTCTGTGCGGCCAGGGAGAATCGAACTCCCATCTGCTCCTTGGCAAGGAGCCGTCATACCACTAAACTATGGCCGCTTATATTCTTACGTTCGCTACTATAACATAAAATATTTAAGTAACTACTACTTTTCGACACAAAATTAAAAAGACAGTAATCCCCCATTTCTGTGGATAACCTTGGGGACATGTGTATTAAGGACATATCCTTAAGAAGACCGTAAGACTGTGTTTAAGCCATTAAATAGCTGTAAGTGTTTCTAAGGTTACATGTTTCATGTGAACCATGGCAAAAAGTGAAAAACGTAAAATAGGGGATATTGGGGAAGATATTGCCTGTACATACCTTAGGCGAGAGGGTTTTTCCTTAATTCAGCAGAATTATTGGAAGCCATGGGGAGAAATTGATATTGTGGCGAAAAAGGGAGGTGTTTTGAGGTTTGTGGAGGTAAAGTCTGTTTCACGTGAATCAAGCTCTAATCTTTCACGTGAAACAGTGCGCCCGGAGGAAAATATGCACCCAAAGAAGGTTCAAAGGTTGCATCGAGCAATACAGACCTATTTGCTTGATAAGAAAGTGCCGGAAAGTGTTGCCTGGCAGATAGATTTGGCCTGTGTATACATTGACCTTGAAGCCAAAAAGGGGAGGGTAGAGCTCTTTGAGAATATCATCCTCTAAAGGACAGGCAGACTTTAAAGAGTTGTGGTAGAGTGATTTTGATCCGGGGCGTAGTATACCGGTAGTACACCTGCTTTGGGAGCAGGTAGACCGAGTCCGATTCTCGGCGCCCCGACAGAATAGTGCGCAGCATAGATAATTTCACGTGGAACGTTTAACACTTACAACATTGCCAAGTAGCGAGTATACGCTACTGGATTCGGGCGACCAACAAAAGCTTGAGCGTTATGGCGATGTGGTGCTTGCGCGCCCAGACCCTCAGGCTTTGTGGCCAAAAACGCTAGGGGCAGGGGAGTGGGCAAAGACGCAGGGGAGGTTTGAGCGTCAAGGCAAAGAAGGCGTTTGGGTGGCAGATAATTTACCCAAGCAATGGCAAATTGCGTTTGGAGGCCTGGAGTTTTTGATACGACCAACGAGTTTTAAACATACGGGACTCTTTCCAGAACAACTGTCTAATTGGGAGTGGGTAGGGGAATGTATACGCAGCTTCGGAGGAAGCAAGATTTCCGGGGTACACGAATTTTCTGCTAAAAATTCGCTCAGTCCTCGCGCCGACGCGCTGCGGAGCCCCCGGCAACCTTCTTCCTCCTTCGCGCCTCAGACTCTCCTTCAACCTTCTTCTGCTTCGTCTCTCGATAATGTGCCTCTACCACAGCCAAAAGTTCTCAACCTCTTTGGGTACACGGGTGGGGCGACACTTGCCGCAGCACAGTCTGGGGCAGCAGTGACGCATGTGGACGCCTCCAAAACAGCAGTTGCGTGGGCGCGAGAGAATGCGGCGGCGTCTGGGTTGACAGAAAAACCAATCCGTTGGATTGTAGAAGACGTGTTGGTGTTTGTAAAACGCGAAGTGCGCCGGGTTGCGGAAAGTGGGCAAAAGTACGACGGCATAATTATGGACCCGCCAGCATTTGGCCACGGCCCCAAAGATGAGTTGTGGAAGATAGAAGAAGATTTGATAGAGCTTATAAGCCTCTGTGGCCAACTCCTCAGCGACAAACCACTTTTCTTTTTAATAAACGGCTACGCGGCAGGGTATTCGCCTTTGGCCTTTGCTTACAATTTAGAACAGTTTCAAACAAAATTTGGCGGCACTATTGAATATGGTGATTTGGCCATCGCTCAAGAAAAAGGGGACAGAGTCTTACCGTGCGGGATTTTTGCGCGATGGAAAGCTAACTAATGATATCCACAACGTCGCTTGACGTAAAATAGGAGGCGCAGTAGTGTGAACATATGCAGCAGTCGCGCATTTCCTTTAGTTGGTATTTTACAGCCTTTACCAAGGGGGGATTTGCGATATAAGTTAGTTTTTTAAACAAAAACCACACGCAAGAGCCCCCACAAGGGGCCCTTTTCGTTTTGGAGGTTGATGTAAGGATTTTTATGCAAAGAAACTTTACATCCACCCCTAAAATACGCACATGATGTGCGGATGTAGGATGACGGTGGATGTCTTTATTTCGTGGAGGTTACATGAGCCAAGGAGAACGGAAACCATTACCCTCGGGTCTTTATCTGGACGGGGGTGGTGTGGTGAGGATATTGCCAATAAGTGGAAAAATGCTCGATCGGGACACGTTTCCGGAATTGTATAAAGATCCTGCCAGCTATGGGTTTGAAGTGAGGAACGGGTCTTTCTATAACATTCCTCGAGAAAAACGGGCAGCGTAGACAGGGAGAAAAGCCATGACAGGTAAAAGTACCAAAACGGGTTGGTTTAGCGATTCCTCCAAGTCAGGTACGCCCACAGTCTCTGGTGGGGTAAAGTCAAATGGCAGTGGCGGGTTTGCAACGGGAGCAAATGCGCCTTTGCCGCGAGGACCTGCCGCTCCTCCAACGAAAGAAAAAGACGGTTAGGTAAATCAAAACTCAAATGATTGATTTGGGTTACGTCAACTTCGGGCGAGCTTGTGGACTTTCCACAGCTCGCCCTTTATTTTTTATAATTTGACAAACAAAAGCCTTTTTTATAAGGTTTATACATGGAACGCAGTTTGCAAAACAAAAGCCTTCTACTTAGCCTCAACCTTCTTCTTACGAAGAGGGGTTTTGCATGTTGGTAGTTCTGTAAGCAGAAAACAGGTACCGAAGCAAAACCCCAAAGGGGGCTTTTTTGTTTTCGGATGACCAGATCTTTGGGAGTAATGTCAAAATGAGTAAAGAGTACCCCGGCCTCCTTCGGGGGGATTCAAACGATCCTCTCCTTGCTATCAAAATCACTCGTGGTGAAAATTGCAGAAGTTGTTCTGCAGAAGACTGTGCTGGTTGTCCAGCAATTAACACTATCGCTGGTATACATAACTTGTTGCCAGTGTATACACCCAATACTCCTGTTCGATAGGCCAGGAACTTGTCCCGCCCCACTTTTAGTGGTTGCGGGACTTTATTTTTTAAGCGCCTCCAACAACTTCTTTGCAAGTGCGGGTGCGGTGTTGGTATTAAAATCTTCTAGTTTTTGAGACAAATCACCAGTTAAGAGTGCCGCGATGCCGCCTTTGCCTTCGGCAGCAAGGCTGCGGTCGACGTGGGCTAGTGTTATGGCGCGTAGGTCGCGCGAAGCGGTGTTGGCTGCATCTGACGCGGTTGCTATCACAGCCAGTAACGCTCCATCCCTTTGCCGCACCACACTCCCGCCCGAGGCACCCGACTGTGAGACTACGGTGCCGCCCACAGATACCAAGTCTACTTTTTTAGGATCCTTGAAGGTAAACAGATTTTCTACAGTTGTGAACGAAGAAGTGATGTACAGGCCTTTTTGTATGGTAGCGCTCTCTAAAAACCCCGCTGGGTAGCCTGCGAGCAACACCTCGTCGCCTTTACTGGGTTTGTCGGTGGTCATTTGTGCAAAAGAGAATGTATTAGGCAGGGGGGAGTCGTCTACACTTCCAATAATTTGCAAAAATGCGTAGTCGTTCTCGCCATTGCCGGTTGCATGCGACTGCCCAATTTTACTTGCATTGGCGTCTATCCATGCAGTAGATATATACAGCAACTTTGCATAGTAGGCTGGCTTTGCGGGGCTACCAGTGCGCACTACACAGGTAATGCGGCCTTCTGGAAGTGCCGACTGCAAGAGTAAAAATTGTGCAACGTGGGCGTTGGTCAAGATGACGCCGCGGCTGTCGACAATAATGCCGCTGCCGCTCAGTGGCCCGCCGGTTTTGGGTGTGCAAAAAATATTTACGAGTGCTGCCCGCGTGCGGGTATTTACAGTACCTGGGTCTTTTGCCTGCGCTGTGGTGGTGGGCGAGGGTGGGGGAGTAGGTTCTGGCTGTAGTGCCGCTGCGACTGCGGCAGGCTGTTTTGAGGCAACCGCAACCACCGTGGGTGTTGTCGTCGCACGGTCCTCGGCAGCGGGGAATAGGTTATATGTTTGCTGTTCTGGAGCTGAAGGAGCTGCTTCTGTGGGCGCTGTGGCAGTACTTGCTGGCTGGTCAGAAGTGAGTAACGCACCGACCACAATAACTGCGGCAGCTACGTACAAACCAACAAGAAGGCGAGGGGGTAGGGAAGGCATGACGTTAGTATACAAAATATTGTTGCAGATGGAGCTTTTGCTTGCTAATCTGTTTGGGAACAAGCGGGATTAGTTTATTGGTAAAACATCAGTTTTCCAAACTGAGGTGGGGAGTTCGATTCTCCCATCCCGCACCTATCGAGTGTTTTGCACAAGTGGCCCGTTTCTGTTTTCGAAAAAGTCTTGCAGTCCTTCGTAGGTTTGGCGCGCCATGTCTTGCAGCACAAGCGAGCGAGTCGTTGGGTCTTGGAGCATTGACTCGTAAATGTAGGAATATTCTATAAGGATACTTGGTGCGTCTGAAGTGTTGTTAGAGCCGACTGCTATCAAATCTTGGCTCTCTACAATCCCAGGCGCCTCTTTAGGCATATTGCTTGGAGTATATTTTTGGGATAGTCGTGCAAAGATGCTGTCTGCAACACTGCGCGCTGTTGTGCCGTTTGAGTATTGGGGGTCGGGTATATATATAGTAAAACCAGCGTAGCTTCCTGGAAGAGAAGTGTTTTTGCACGGGTTGTCGTTGAAGTGTATGTGGATACTCAAGTCTATTTTGTTTTCGTTTGCCCATTTGTGCATGCCGTACAAACGGCGCCCCACGTCGCTTGGTGCAGTGTTGTGGATCATTGCTGGGTCATGCTTACGTAAAGTCCCTGCCCCAACGTGCTTTGCCATATCTAGTTTTTGTTGTTGTGCAAATGTTTGTATGGCATCCCAATTGTCAGCAAAATAGCTCAGCAATGTTGGGTTCCAGCCCGCAGCGTCTCGTGACACAATCGTCTCGTACCGACGGTTGCTGTTTAAAAGGGTAGATAGCTCTTGCGTTAGGGCTACGGCCATATCGCGCTCCTTGAGTCCTCGATACTCGGCACCTCCGTAGTTTGGTTCGTGTCCAGGCACTAACATAATACGTACCTCCTTTTTTGTTTTTGGGTATGTGTCGTATTTGCGCTGAAGTTCGGCAACGCTGATGCCTGGTACAAAAAATACTGCGGCAAGTTGTGCGCTATTTTGGAGCAGCTCCATTTTATTTTGTACAAAACTTGTACCCACAAGCCAAATTGATAGGCCTAGTATGGTAGTAACTGCACACACTGCAAATAAGTTTTTTTGCATAGTGTTGATATTGTACCAGGCAAAACAAAAGCTCCCCGGCTAGAGGGAGCTTTTGTGGTGAACAAATGCGCAAAAGGATTATTTAACTGCTTCCTTCAAAGCTTTTGCTGCTTGGAACTTAGGCACGCGCATTGCGGGTACCTGCACGGTTGCGCCGGTGCGAGGGTTACGAGCCGCACGAGCTGCACGCATTTTGGTCTTGAAGATACCAAGACCTGCTATTGACACATCCTCTTCTTTTTTAAGAGCAGCGACGATGGTGTCTATAACGCACTCAACTGCGCGTTCTGCATCTGCTTTGGTTGTACCCAAAACACCTTGCACTTTCTCTGCTATGTCTTGTTTGTTCATACTAGTGTTGCTTATTGATAACGGAGAGCCGATGTTTCTGCCCGACCTATTATTGGAGGTTCTTTCGCTTTTTGCCCTGATTGACCGGCCCTAGTATAGGGAGGCGGCTTTATCTCAAGGCGAAAAAACCTATTGGCTAGTATAGCCTGCCTGAAAAACCGCGCAATAGAGCCACAAGACTGTGAAAAAGTTGACAAAAAATAGATATGCAGTGCAATTTTATGGTATCGTATCTAACATTATGCAAAAAAGATCAAAAAAGGGCGAAATCATTGGGGTTTCTGGGGTTCCGGGCAGCTTTTCTGAAGAGGCGGCAAGGGTGTATGCAGCCAAAATAGGACTAAAAACCTTTAAAATAAGCTACCTCACAACTGTGGAGAACGTCCTAGCGGGGCTCGAAAAAGGGGAGGTAACGCTGGGTATATTCCCTGTGATGAATTCCATTGGTGGCATCGTGCTCGAGACGGTACATGCAGTGTCTAAACATAATTTTGTTGTTAAAAAAATATTCGAAGTTGAG
>CALQZN010000009.1 GCA_943349675.1 Candidatus Nomurabacteria bacterium | reverse complement strand
TAAGTGTTTGTATATAAAATATTTTTACTACTACTAGGGGTGTGGATTAGTGGGATAACTGGTTATGGTGTTGCTGCATAAGTGGTAATTAAATATTTTTCTTTAGGAATACAGGTGCGTAACTCGGCACTTCTTCTGGGGATATCTTTTTTATGTCTTTCTTTTCAGCATATACGCAGGTTTTATTCCTCTCGTTATCCACATCATTTCAACATGAGTCGGATTTGGTGGAGCTCTTGAGAAAGGACGCTGTCGGTAAGTATGTTGTTGCGTATTTTTTCGCACGAGTGGATTACTGTAGTGTGGTCACGTCCACCAAGTTTTTCCCCAATAGTTGGAAAAGATATTTTAAAATCTTCACGAAGTAAAAACATAATAACCTGCCTTGGCCTTACCACTTCTTTACGACGAGTTTTTTCGTAAATACTCCCCTCTTCTATACCGTAAAATCCAGCAATGGTTTTGACTACCTCCTGCACAGAGACTGTTTTTTTGGTCATATTACTTGCGCCACGTAGCAGTGTCTTTGCGTCGTTGATGGTCAATGGTTCAGTACGAACCTCCAGCTGTATAAGAAGTAGGTTAAGAGCCCCTTCGAGCTCTCGTACATTTCCTTCGACTGCGGTAGCCAAGTACTCAAGCACCTCGTCAGGAAAAAACACATTATGCGCAGCCGCTTTTGAACGAGCTATGGCCAAGCGCGACTCGTGGTCAGGAGGTGTGACCGACACTATCATCCCAGCACTAAAGCGCGACTTAAGTCGATCTTCCAAGTTTTGGATAACGTTAGGATGTTGGTCGGACGAGAATACCAATTGTTTGTTTCCGTCGTGTAGGTAGTTAAAGAGATGGAAAAACTCCTCTTTTGTTTTTTCCATTTTTGCCAAAAATTGCACGTCATCCATTATAAGTAGGTCATATTGGCGGTACTTCTCTTTAAAGCTTTGTATCTTCCCTGCCTGTATAGACGAAACGTAGTCCATAGAAAACTTTTCTGAAGTAACATACTGCACTTTACGGTCAGGAGCGTTAATACGGAAGTGGTTCCCCACCGCCTGTATAAGGTGCGTTTTCCCAAGCCCTGTTGGGCCGTAGATAAGGAGTGGATTGTATGCAATGCCAGGTTTTCGTATTACTGCTTGAGCTGCTGCGTGTGCGAGTTCATTAAAAGGTCCAACAATAAAAGTTTGCAAGGTAAAACGAGGGTTAAGGTTTGTTTTTGCATGTACGTTTTCAAGTGGGAGCTCTGACGGAGCTGCGGGCACCGACCGTGGCTCGTCTGTTTTTTTGACTCCTCGCGAAATAACATACTCAACTGACCGCACGCTGTCAGAGAGGCCTCGTAAAGATCGTAAAATATCTTTATGAAACTTGGTCGACAACCAGTCCCGCGCAAATTGACTAGGCACTCCAAGGTACACCACACCATCTTCGACGCGCACAACATGTGTATCTTTAAACCACGTATTAAAATTGGGTTTAGAGATGGTGAGTTCGAGCTCAACCAATGCGTTTTCCCAAAGTTCTTTTGTTGTAGTCATGGAGGAAGTACCCGTAAGGATACGCGAGTGCAGCACCCCCGTCAAAAGTAGGTTTTTTGTGCACAAGTTGTGCACAAGGTGTGGATACGGTATATTGGGCACATGTCACAGACCTATCAGCCAAAAAAACGCAAACGCGCACGTGCGCACGGCTTTTTGAAGCGCACCAGCACCCCAGGGGGTAAAAAGACCATTTTGCGCCGCCGCCGCAAGGGACGGTCAAAGGTGTCGGTCTAATTCCCTAGTATGCTTCCCAAAAACCGCCGCCTAGTTGCAGCTGAGGTGCGAGAGGTGTTGCGTAAAGGGCGTTCAAATAGAGCCACATTTTTGTCTTTTAAGTGTATATCCGGTCCAGAATCTCTGCGGGTTGCGGTAGTGGTTCCTAAATCTGTCGCAAAAAAGGCTACTGAGCGCAATCGTATACGTCGGGCGGTATATCGAGCACTCTCCCCACTGTCCGGCACAGGCCTTGGAGTTGTATTTGTACAAAAAACTCTTCCACAACCAGTTGTCCAGACGCTCAAGAGCGAACTAGCGCTACTATTAAAAACCCAAAAGTAATATATGTTTGAAACGCTCCTTATACAGCCAATTTATAACGTTTTTGTATACCTTATCGGCATAATGCCTGGCGGGGACGTTGGTTTTGCAATTATTTTACTAACACTGCTCATGCGCATCTTGTTTTACCCTGCATTTACGGCGTCTATACGCACACAAATGGGTATGCAAGCCATACAGGGCGACGTAGACGAGATAAACACTAAATACAAAGACGACCCAAAAGAACGTGCTACGCGCACAATGGCTCTCTTTAAAGAGCGCAACATTCGCCCACTCAGTGGATTTTTGGCGATTTTGGTGCAGATCCCTGTTTTTATTGCACTCTATTTTGCCTTTTTTAAAGAGGAACTGCCGAAAATAGTTACCGAACTGCTCTACTCTTTTGTACCGCCACCCGAAGTAGTCAACACACTATTTTTGGGTTTTGTAGACCTGCTTACCCCACACAACATAATATTGTCGGTTTTAGTAGGTGTTTTGCAGTATGGGGTCGTCTGGCTTTCGTTGGCTCGGGTCAAAAATACCTCCCTAAAACTAACACCAGAGAGGGAGACAGCCCAAAAAATGCAGAAATACCTCATGCTGTACTTTTTGCCGGGACTTATGGTGGTTGTATCGTATTCCCTCCCCGCCGCCGCAGGTCTGTATTTTGCAACAACAAACCTACTGTCGTTAGGTCAAGAATGGATTATACGCCGACAAAAAAAGTAGTCCTCGTACTGTTTGTACTCACGAAACCAAAATCTATCTTTGCCTAGTTGCGCGCCGCTGCTTTTGTGGAGTATTGTGGCTCTATGAGCGGAGACGATCTCAAAGACCTTGTTGCCAAAATTATAGACATGCTTGGTCTTACTGTGGACACGATAGAGGTGTCTGTAGGGCACCGTACCATTGTGGCGATCACTTCTGTCGATACTACCCTTCTAGGGCCCGCAGGCGAGCATTTGCGAGCGCTCAACACCATTGTGAGACGGATGGTTGAGCAGAAGTATGGCGAAGAAGCTTCCAACTTTCTTATTGACGTAAATGGCCACCACGAAGCCCAGATGGAGGTGGTGCGTACAACTGCGCGTATGTTTGCACAACGCGCCCGTCTGTTTAAACGAGAAGTAGAAATGGACCCCATGAGCGCCTACGAGCGCCTTATAGTACACGAATTATTTGCAGAGGACTCGCAAATAGAAACTCGTTCAGAGGGTGAAGGAAAGTTCCGCCACATTGTTTTAAAGCCTCGCTAGTCAACAAAAACTACTGAGTGAGTCGAACTCCCCACAAAGATCTGTCTCCTTTTGTAACAAAAGACAAGTATGCATCTGCGGGTGCTACGGCAATACCTACTATGTCAGACTTCTTCCCTCCCTCTCCTTGTCCAGGAGTGCCGATAATGATTCTTGCGCCAGTGGTTGGGTTAAAAGCCACAAGGCTGTCTGCCGCACTTGCTAGCCCTTTGTACCAAAGATCTAGGTATTGTGGGGATATGTATGCAAGAGGTAAAGCGCAGTATATAAGTGACGAAGTTTTACCGCTTTGCACGCACTTTTCAGGGAAAGGGTCGAAAGATAAACGTAAATCTTTACCACTCACAACGTCGTGCGAGTAGGTTTTAACATCTGACAGAGTAGATGTTTGATATATCACTTTTGCAAATGCGGGATCTGCGATAATTGAGAGCCCCGCTGCATGTAAAAGAGGTGTGACTGTGCCACTTTGTAGGGCTATAGAAAAAGCCATGCCCGAGACGCCAACCGCTGCTTTTGTTTGCATCAATAGGGTGTTTGCTGCTGGCCACGTAAGGCGTACTTGAGTGAGTGGTGTAAAAAAGAGCGTTTTACTTTCTGTCCCATTTATATTTGCAACGTACCCTGTCGCACCGCCGGTCGTGACAAGCATATACGCCAGTTTTTTGCCGTCGGGAGATATTGCAAGAGTAAAAATATTGTCGGGCAAGAAGCGTATTTGCGGCGGAAGTGGAGTGGCTATGGTGCTGGTAGCTCGGGGAGAGAAGCGCATATACAGTGTTTTTACAGTAACCTCTTCCATATACTGCAGCACTACAGACTCGCCCTCTTCCCCCCACAGCGCATGTGCAATTGCAGGTATGGTGGTGTTTGAAACAGCTCTTGGTACACTGCCGGGCACATCTATGGGCAGGTCAAACACTCGCCCGTTGTCTTGCATGACATACCGCGCAACGGTGGTGGTTGGATTGAACGTTTGCACAAATGTGGCTGCAACTACGGGTCCATCTGCGATTTTAAATATACGCTGTGTTCCGGTGTACCCATATGGTGCGTCAGAAGGGTCTGCCTCTTGCGGCAGAGTTGCTTCTGTAGTTACGACTGTGCCAGTAGTAAAGCCGCTTGTTGTCGTGGTTGGTACGGGCTCTACCGACGAGGGGGTACGTAAAAAGAAAAACCATATAAGTACTACCAGAAGTGTGAGTACTCCAACAGCGGCTAAAAGTGATTTCCAAGGTAGTTGCATATAACTTATATATTACGGGTACATAACACTACCGTCATTGATATAGGGAGTACAAGTGTAGTTTGTAGAGAGACCGTCAGCTGTAGGTGTGCGATTTACAGAACCAGTCCTACAAAAAGCACCAAGTGTTGCGTCTCGGTTAGGATCAGTGTTACTAAGGTTTAAGCTGGTTACGTTATTATTTGCGCTCGTAGTGAGAGTGTTGGTGGGTGTATTACCAGACAGGTTTGAAACAGGATTTATAAGTAGCTCAAACACAAGGAGTCTTGGGTTAATGGCGTTTAAAATAAGCCACGAAGCAATAAGGAGCAACAAGCCCCACATCGCTGCTTGTACACGGCGGAGCGCGTCTGTTTTTTTGTGCACTACGTCCGAAACCATGTATGTGATGCCGCCAAAAATAAGCATCACCACTGCCGAGAGTCCCCCAAGGGAGATAAGTACACCAAAAACGTACTTCAAAAATAAAGCAAAGTTAGTATTCCCACTCTGTGCCTCTGCGAGCCCAGGTATAGGTTCAAGAGGGGTATACCCTATGTTGCCATTGTTCCCTGTGGGTGTAGTGGGGGTAGTGTTTCCTGCAGGAGTTCCTGGGTTTGGTGTAGGGGTTTGTGGTGCGGGCTGCAAGGTTTGCATAGGCACAGGTGGTGGTGCGTTTGGGTCTACAGGAGCTGGTTGAGCGACGGTGACCTGATTCGCTCTAAAGTCTGCGGCTGTTTCGCATCCAGCAGTATTTCCAAGGTTCTCTATTGCACAAGTGGTATAGGTTTCTGCTGCTATAACAGCCTTACTTGCTTGTAGCGCACATACTCCCCCGTTGTATCCAGCGTTTGTGCAAGCTTCTATAACATCAAGATAAAACCGAGGTATTTCCGTTGGTGTCGGCAGATCCTCTCGGACACTACTTGCTGTACATGTAGTGTCTCTCCATAAACAACCAAAAGATACCCCGTTGTTTGGAAGAGAGTAAGCTTTGGCTTGCGGTACAGTGGCAAAAAATAGTGCAACAAACACCAAAGAGACTAGGCTACGTAGGACAATTTTTTTCATAGTCCAAAAAGATTAGAGATAAGAGATCCGGCTTGTTGTCCAAATGTTATACCAAGGGTAGTTTGTGCTGATTGTACAAGTCTATCTGTGTCTGCGTTTTGCAGAGTCACCCCAACTGCAGCAAACCCACTGCCTGTACCTGTTTGGCGTAAGGTCAACAACCCTCTCTGACTGTCTGGGCCTGTAGCTTCCGCCCCATTAAGCGTCCATTCATAATTAAGCAGCCCCTTGTCTCTACTTGTTTTAGCAAAAAAGAACGGCTCTGCTTGGAGTGTTACTTCTTTACCAAGTAAACTAACGTTCCCAAACAAAGCCTGGTCCAACAGTAAGCCACGCAGTGGGTCTTTGCTATATACAATAGTCTGTGTCTCAACTGCAGGTACGAAAATCTCTCCCCGACCAACCTTTGCCCCGTTTATGTATAACTCAACAGAGATATCCTCCCCTGTTTGGAGTTGGTCACCATACACTGTAAAAGTGTTTTTACCCAACCCTGACTGTGCGGGTACTAACCCGTCGTTTTGTCGCCACTGAAAAGAAATATTACTACTGGATACGCGTGTGCCTTGGAGCACAATGGTAGGAAAAGCCACGACCTTAAGACGTGAACCTGCGGTGTACAAGGCTTTACCAAGGTAGAAGGTTGGTACGGTGGTGTCTGCTTCCCAAACTAAGTGTACAAGCGAAGGCACAAACACAAATTCACGCGTCAGCGTCCCTTGTACTGATGAGGCAACGGTGACTTTTATGCGTGTCACGCTACCCATACTTCCTGTGATAAATGAGTAAGAACTTACACCAATGCCCGTTGCCACTACTTTTCCATCTTTTTGCCAGGTAACTGTCGCATTTCCTAAAAATGTTCCCACCCCCTCAACTGTTATACGGACAGGCTCGTTTGGTCCGGGGGTTTCGGGGGAAACGATGTACTGTACTGGGTCTGGTTGTGACCCCATTCCTTGAGCGTTTGCACTTGAGGCACCTATAAAAAAAATAGAGAGCAGGAGTGCCAACCCTACGCCTTTTGCCAGCCCACCCTCTGCCCTTTTTGGTGGTCGTACACCGTCAAATGTTTGTATCAAGCTACTTGCAGCTTTTTGGTGCTCGTCATTTTTTTGTGCTGTAGTCCCAGCTGCCCAACGTGTCATCTGCCCATACAAACCAGGATTTGTTTGGGACACCTTTTCGCTAGCGGCCCTGCGCATACCCAACACTCCATTTGCCATAGCGCCAAGAGAGCTTTTGGGAGACAGTATGCTAGATACCGAAGCCAGTTTACCTGCCCCAAGCACGTCCTCAGCCTTTTTTCGTATGACTGACGCAACCACAAAGCCTGTCCAAAATGGAAAATTGGCAACACCGGGCACTATTTCTAGCAAGTACCCAGGTGTATATCCTACATACAGCATTTTTAAATGCCACAGTAACGCAATTAACATGCCACCCAGCACTACACTCAAGCAAATGTTTATAGCAAAACCCAACCCGACTCCAATGGGGATTAAAAAAGGAGCGAGGGCTGCGTTTGCAAGGCTGCCAAAAATGCCCAAGACACTTCCTCCTACTAAGCAACCAATTTCCCCAGCGACATAGTTACCCGCTGCGCAACCTAGGGCACCACCTGCAAACGTACCACCGGTCGAGGCTACAAGAATAAGACCAAGTGAAATAAGCGCTTGGAGCCCGTCTATAACGAGTGCGAATACTATAAGACCAAACGTCTTCATAAGGATAGTATATATCCTTATTGTGCTGTCTCAGAGGGTGGTTGGTTGTTTACAATATCTGCCCGTTGTTTACGCAGGGCAAGTACCTGAGAGGGGTCAGAGGTGATTATCTGGTCCTCAGTGTAGGAGGCTATAACCTTTATAGCTACGTGTTTGAGTCCTGCAAAAAATATCCCCTCCCCCACATCAGACTCAAGCAAAAGGTACTTCTCTTCGTCGGAGAGGTTAAAGGTCTTCTGTAGGTTGTCGATGGTCGTTGGTGACTGTTTGAGCAAGATCTGGATAGACGAGTTGGTAATCATTGGTAATCCATAGGGGGATTTTAAGAAGTCATCGACGTCTTGTGTGATGGTGGCAAGGCCTAGGTAGTACTTGCGTCCGCGTTTTGCCATGCTGTACAAAAATGACGCGGTGTCTTCTGACTTCATCATCCACCACGCTTCGTCAATAACCAGCAAGCGTTTTTTAAGGTTTTTACGTACTGCGTTCCATATATAGTGAGTAATCAAGTACATGGCGACTGGTTTTAAATCGTCCTCCATGTCTCGCACCGAGAAAACAACAAACTTTTTATTGATGTCGACGTTGGTTGCTTGGTTAATGAAGCCCGACCAGGTGCCTTTGGTATATTTTGAAAGCCTTTGTACCAGCGACTCACTCCCCTCCATGCCCGAGAGCACCATTTCAAAGTCTGAAAGGAGTGGTGGCTCTATTTCGGCGAAGTTGCTGTCGACGGTGATGTCTTTAAGTGCGTACGTCTCTGTTATTGCTTTGTCGATAATAGCGTCTTCCTCGGCAGTAAGGCCACCAAGCATAATACGAAAGAGTCCAACCAAAGCGACGATGTTTGAACGCAAAATGTCTGCGGGACTCTCGTCTTCTCTGGGGACGGCCAAATCAAACGGGTTGATGTGGTGCTCGGAGTTAAGCGAAATGTTGAAGTATCGCCCCCCAACCGTTTGTGCCAAAAACTCGTACTCGCGCTCTGGGTCGATAACAAGCACTTCTGTGTCAAACATAAGCGTACGCAGTATTTCTAGTTTTGTTGCGTACGATTTGCCAGAGCCAGATTTTGCAAAAATAACAGAGTTGTAGTTTTCAAGACTAAAACGGTCAAAAAGCACCAACGACGCGTTGTGGCGGTTTATGCCGTACAAAATTCCTTTGTCAGATGTAAGGTCAAAAGATACGAATGGAAAAATAGATGACAATGGCGAAGAGTTGAGTTTAGAATTTACCGCAAGCTCATCTTGGCCTAAAGGTAGGGCTGTTTTAAAACCCTGGCTTTGTTGAAAGAGCGCTGGTTTTACATAAATAAGGCGCGACTCCAGCATGGACTTTATCTCACTCTCAGCTTTATCAAGTTCTTCTGTAGACGACGCATACACGGTTACGTACACGCCCACGTCAAATATCTTTTCCTGTGCTTGTTGGAGCTGGTCGCGCAAGTCTTCTAGGTCGTTGTAGGCAGTGTCCAAAATAGGGTCACGTACTAAGCCTTTTTCCTCCCGAGCGGCTATTTGGGACTGTACCTCAGCCACTTTTTTTTGGAATTTTTTTAGAATATTTGCCGAATCAATGGGGTGTATAAAGATAGAAATATCCAGTACTCGGTCGAGGTTGATAATGGGCGCAAACCACGAGTCGGTAAGGACGCGTGGGTAGGACATGACAAAAAAGGTACGCGCTATTTTGTCGCCTAGGTTTATTTCTCGGGGAGTAATTTTAAGTGCTGACGGCGCTATGACGTCTTGGAGTTCAAGCACCCCTTGTTTGTAGATTTGCTCGGGCATGACCGAAGTCATGGTGGGGTTAGTGTTAGCCCCTGGAGTTTTTGGTTTTAAAAAATCAAGAAAAGCCATATTACTGTACAATTTGAGTTACTTGTAGAGGTTTTTCAAGTTCGCCCGGGTTAAAAAGTTTGTAAAAGAGCTCAATAACCTCTTCCGTGCCAAGCGGGACTATACGCACACCTGTCCGTACTAGCCCTTGTTCGACAACAGAAACTCTTTGCTCAAGCTGTGTGCGATACTCTTCAAACTGTGTATCAAGCGCTACGTCGGTGTCGGTATTCTTTTTTACTGAAAACAACGCACTTAAGGTCCCGCCTACGCCCGTGCCCCGTGTGACCAATGCTGGGTCGTAAGGGACAACAATAAAAAAGTTTTTGGACATAATATTTGAACGCTCAGTAAAGTCTTTAATAAAGGTTATATATTCACGAATTTGGATTTTCATTAAATCATCAAGCTCGGCAACGTAACGGTCTTCCAAGAGTGCTATATATGGGCGGATGTCCAAGTCTCTTGATTCTATAAAAAACTGCACAGTAAACTCCAAAGAGTTAAGAAAATTTTGAAACTGCGCGATTATCGCTTGTTGCTCGTCTTGTGATTTAAGCGCCAAGTTTATAGATGATGCCATGAGGAGTGTGCGTAAACTCCCGTCTTTAAGAACAACAATGCCGTCACGTACCTCTTTTATAGGTACAAAGTCTTGCGTCGCTTGTGCTTTTACTTGTTCGGTTGCCATACGTTAGAGTTCGGGGTTAGTATCCTCTACCCCCATTCTTGCACGATCTTTAATGTTAAGTGACCAAGAAAGGTCCCGTAGTTTACTCTCAGACAACTTCGGTACCAGAGGGCTTGTCGTTTTGACGGCGGTTGTTGACACTTTTTCTTGACTTGAGGGCTGCTGTTTCCATAAGTACAGTTTTGCACCAAAAAAATAAGAGAACCCATGCTCTATAGCAACGATAAAAGGTCTTCCGTTTACTTCGTAAAAAGCAAGAGCCAAGCCAAACAACATAACAGGAGTGCCTAAAATCAGGGTGATGTACAAAGGTAAAAGTGTAAAAAAAACCAAACAAACTCCCCCAGCTCCAGCGATGTAGATAAACTGTTTGAGCGTGAGCGGCCCAAATATCTTATCCTCTAACTCTATAAACTGTGGCACTTGGTACTGCATTACCTCGTAAGTATACCAGGGCTTTAGGCTGCAGGGCCAAGACAAGTTGTCCTTTTACTCTATTGGTTCGCGATAGGGGTCCTTGGTGTATGTACGCACAGTGTTGTTTGGTTGTGCGGGGGTAACAGATGTTTTTTCTGTAAGAACTTTTTCGGCTTGAGGCATACTGGGTGCGTCATTTTTTTGTGCGGGCGCCTCCAGAGTATGGCTTGCACTTTGTGTGGCCATAAAATGCTTCATCGACTCTCGAATGGGGAGAAAAAACTCTTCGACAACCTCTCCCGTCACTTGTGCCGCCTGCTCGGGCGACAATTGTAATGCTTTTTCCAGGCGCTCTGTAAATTCACCCGGGTCGGCAAACCCAAGCATGACGAGGGTTATTTCGTCTTCTAGTGTGGCGAGCTGGTCAATATGTAAGCCATGTCGTGTCCCCACTGCTCGGATCTTCTCTCCCAAGTCTACCGACTCAACTGCCTGACGCACGTCGACAGGGAGCTCGGCAAGTCGTTTTTTAATCTGTTCGTCAAATTCTTTTTCCATAGTTTTGATACTACGTATTGTACTACAGTTGGAAAGCTTGCTTTACGACTGCTTCTTTTTTAGCTCATCAAGCAACTCACGCAGTGGTTTTTGCGAAATGTCGCTGTTTGGTACGCCATTATCCTGCAGGATGCGGCGCAAGTTTTGGGTCATAAGCGCGGGTGCCCCTCCTTTTTGTATTGACTCAAGTAGTTGCTTTGCCTCTGGTGTCATTGCTTTAGTGGTTTTACCGCCAACCTGGACCACTGTCTGGTTTATGGTGACAGGGTTGGTGGTGTTGCCAGAATTTCCTACTAAACCTTCAAGTTTTTTGTCTTGTTTTTCGATTGCGTCTCGGATGCCGTGCAGTGCACGCAGCTGCTCTGCCGCAAGGTCTTTAGGAGGGGCGCTCCACCAAGATGGATTTTGCGCAGGAGGAGTTTTTTGCGTAGGGGTAGTGGGTGTTGGAGCTGCAGGAGACGTTGTTTGTACAGGTGCTGCAGGGTGACTCTCCTCTGCCTGTGGGGTTTGTGCGGGTGCGTCTTGTGCAGGGTTCATGCTTGATACGCGTACAGGCATGCTACGGGTCATGTTTGTGGGGATAGTTTTTGTTGGTGCAGTGCTTACGGGGGTTTGTGTGCGGTTTATAGGCAGTGTGCGAGATGCTGGTGGTTGCGCTGCTGCGCGCGCCTCTGCCCGTGCGGCAACCTCAGCAACGCCGTTAAGTGCCTTTTCAAGACCAAGTAGGTCAGGGCCTATAAAAGTTTTCTTGTCTCCGTCTAGGTTGTCCCACGAACGAGCCAACCCTCCGGTTTGTTGCGGAGCAATCCTACTGCGTCGTCCCAAATCTCTGCCCATAACGTCAATCTCTGGCAGATTTTGGAACGACCGAGTGCCGTTGTTAGATCCACCACCACCACCCTGGTCACGAGAGGTACTGCCTGTCGCGACAGTTGTTGGATCTGGCACGATAAATCCACGAGGGTTCGTCATAAAACCAGGCTCAATTGGTCGGTCTCTTGGTGTTGATCGAGGAGTCCCTCCTGGGGTTTCTCCTTGTGCTGGCGGGTGGTCTGCTGTTCTGATTTGAGATGACGAGTTTGTGTATGTACTACTGTGGGTGCCCCAACTTCCCGCCAGTCTCTCTTTATCTTCATCGCCAAGGTCAGGACTTTGTTGGAACGCATCCATTTTTTTCTGAGCGCTATCTAATCGGTGGCCAAGAAGTCCATTAGAGATAAGTTTAATAATGTTGTCAGTTCTTTCCTTACCTGATCCAAGTTTTAAGAGTTCTTGGGCGCTCAAGCTCTTCAGTTTGTTTTTCTCTGTGTCAGTTAGGTCGACCAGATCTTTTTTAATGAGTGAAATGTTTTGGCTACTTCGTTTAAATTTGGCAACCTGGTCGGTAAGCTCTTTCCTGTCTTTAAGTACTTGTGGGTAGGAGCGTGCTCCACCGTAACCCTTGTTTGCTAAGGGTGCGAGTATGCCCTTTCGTACTTTATTGCCAATCCACGCTCCTGTTACTGTGTCGTTAGCCAAACGCATACTTCCCACCTTTTTATCTAAATTATTTGCTGCTCTACCAACACTTGCTCTATACGCCAGTCCAGCAAAACGTCTGTTTTCTGCCCAGCCCATTACTTTGCCGCTGGCCCAGTTAGTAACCTTTTCTGCTGCGCTGCTGCCGTGCAATACGAGCTGGTCGGCAGCTTTGAGTCCAAACAGCAGCATGATAACAACAAACCCAAGGCGTATAAGTACTGTAGCGAAAGCTCCACCAAGAGACACTGCTGGGTCGGTACTACCGGGCGCCGTTGTCGAAAGAATTGCAAAAACGTCTGGTACAAGTCCTCCGGTTTTCCCCATTTCTTGCATGATATAGTTCATGATTAAGAACATAAAAAGAAATACTGCAGGGTAAAACGAGAATTTAAGCAGCGCGCTCTGCCACTCGTTGTACAGCTTGCGTGCAATATCGTTGCTGGCAAACGCACGCATAGCAAACGCAAGTGGAGCCGCGATGATAACAAACCACAAAATGATGATACGTATAATAAATTTAAATCCAACTGCAAAAAACGCGAGCGCCAGTATGGCAAAAATCCACCCAACCATTATGTACACAGTTACTTGTATGAGTACGTTTGTGACGAAGCCATTCCGCTCGGTAAATTTTTTAAAAGACTCTTGCCCAAGGAGTTTTTGCACCTTTATTGTCTCCATAATAGAAGCTGTTAAGTCTTTTTTGTCACCTGGCGAGAGACCAAGTGAGTTGAGGGTGGATGCTTGTAAACTACTATTTGCGGCAGTTTGCGACATGGGTTGAGCTGGTATGGCGTTGTAAAACTGCACGGCAAGTATGTTGCCCGCGTCTACAACTACACGCGTGATAAAAAAACTAAAGTTAATAAGCAGCGCCATCACCACCACTGCGGCGAGCGTCTTCATGGTGCCGTGCGTCTCGGCACTGTAGATGATGGTTACTGCGATGTATATCAGTATAAAAATAAAGAGCATGTTGGCGATGTCGCGTGCTGCGCCCCACCCACTAGTGAGGAATAGTTGCGAGTACGCTGCACTTTGGAGTGACATTTGTACACCAATGTTAAATACAGAACTACCTACGTATGCCAAGGAGCTAGCAAGCCCGACAGTAAACACGTATACAACACTGGAAATACAAGTGCTCGCAGTGGTGCAAAACTTATCCGCATCAGTTACTTTGTTAAGAGGATCCTCTTTGTTTGTGGCACTTTGCGCTGCAACGTCCCCTGCTGTTTGTCCGGTTCGCTGCGCCTCTCCTTGTTCTGCAGCAGTAAACTGTGCGTACGTTTTTGGCGTCTCCTGAGTAGGTAAAAAAGCAAGCGCTCCAAACAGTAGCACTAAGATGCTAATAAGCATCCAGGTTCGAGAAAAGGTTTTTTGTACGTATTTACCTAATTGCATTGCATTGTATGAGCCCTGTGGTTGTTTGTTGGTTTATTGACGCAAGTTGGCTCTGCAAGGTTGTGCGGTCTTGTTGTGCGGTTGTAATGTCGGCCTGTGTAACTAGTCTACCTTGCGCTTGTGCCGCCGCGCGCGCATTTTTTATAGCGTCAAGGTCGGACATAGAGCCTGCCGACAAAGTGCGGCTTTGGAGCGTCACCAGGGTGGTGATTATTTCGTTTATCTCTAGGATTTGGTTGTTGTAAAAGTCTACTTTTGTGTTGAGCGATGCAATTGTGCTTGATGCTGCCAAGGCGCTTGCAGTGGTTTGTGGGCCGGCAGGGGCGTTGAGCCAACAGTTGCCAAGTTCGTTGACTTGCCGCTGCGTGTTTTGGATGTCTTGGATACTCCCCTGTTTTATACTACCTAAGGTTTGTGCCACGCTATTGTCATTTTGTAGTTGTGACAAAAAGTCTTGGGCACTGCGCTGCGCTGCCAACTCTTCCGAAGAGTAAAAGTTACTTTCGTAGCCGTCGTGCCCACTCAAATTCAATAGGCCCCCTTGGAGTGTGCGGGTAAGGAGTTGTGATATAAGCGCACCAATAATCTCGTCAAAACTTTTTGCCAAACTCAATTGGTCGAGTGTGCTGCTCTGTGTTGCTCCCAGGTTTTGGGCAATAACGTTGCCGGGGGTGGTGGTAATTAAATCACACACCTCGTACGAAGCGCCTCCTTCAGGGTCTCCTACTTCTCTGACTGATCGGCTGGCAGATGAGGTTTCTCGCGTTGGGGTGTTGCGGCAGTTCTTTTTTTGTTTAAAATCAAAAAATCCATTACCAAGCGACAGTTGGCGGCGCTGCTCTCCTTGCCTGGTTTGTACGCTGTAGGTGATACTTGCGTCGGCGTACAAAAAAGCACCGTACGGGTTGTTGGTTGGCATAGTGGTAAATGACAACATTGCAGGCCACCCACCAGAGCGAAAGTTGCCGTCCATAAAGTTGCGTATGTTGTTTGTAACGCTGGTGAGTGTACAGGAATATGCGTTGCGCTGAGCGTAACTTTTGGCAATAGCTATGCGTATTTGTAGTTGGAACGGGCTACACAAAAACGACAAAGAGCTGCCTTTGATAAACTCCCCCGCTGCCCTGTCTGCAAGTTGCGTAAAAAACCGCTCAGGATTAGTGACAAACGACGGGCCGCCCGAGCCTGGGCCACCGTCTGCGCCAAAGCCCGAGTTTATCCAGTTGACTACACTGTTGGTGATTTGGTTAAGTGCAATGCGTGCAACAGTACGGGCCAGGCAGCCCCAGAAAGTGTTGGTAGTGTCAGTAGCTTTTTGTTGTAAGGAGGAGCCTCCTAGTGTTTTGTTTAGTGCCACTAGTGTTGTATTTACGCCAAGGACTGCTTGGGTTGTTCCTATGTCCACGGTGCTAACGGATATCGCTTTGAGTGGAATTTGTTCTGCCACTGCGGCTGCGCTAATAGCTTCTCCTGGTGCAGCCTCTGATACCCCTAAAAGTTCACCAGCAGTTTTGCTGACCCAAGCAAAAGCTTCTGCAGCTCCGCAGCTAATGCCACCAGCTACGGCTGCCCCCACCAAAGCACCACCTAGCCCCAAACCTCCGTTCCGTGACCCGGTGCCTCCCCCCCCGCCCCCTATATTGGGCAGTACGCCACCATCTGGTGTGTCGGTGTTTAAGTTATTTATGCCCGTGGGGTTAAAAACATTCCCGCGGTTATTGGTAGTTGTAGCAGACAACCATGTAACATCCTCTACACCAACCCGGCCCGGGCCGGTCGAGGTGCTAATAATAGTGTCAACAATATTTCCACTAATCTGGTCTGCAGTAATGACGTATACGTCAGAAGATGTGCCCATAGGTGACACGAGTACTGTGTAGGTAGTGGTGGTGTTGGGTACAGCGAGGGTGTATCTGCCAGGGGTGACCCTTGTGCCACCTTGCGACGTAACGGTGTATGTACCAAAACTCTCTGCCGGCGTAATTGTGTATGTCCCTAGAGCTTGGTTCCCCGAGCGAAACGCGTATGTTCCAGGGGATAGGTTGCCAGGGGGCTTGTTGGCGGCGGTATTTTGTGTGGGTATGGCAACGTTCGTAGGATCTGTGCTTACTACAGTGCCGCTTTGTTTTGTGTCTTGGCCCGACCCAAAACCACTTCCTGTTTGGGTTGGGTCGGGAGTGTCGCGGTTAAAAAACCACCATATAAGGGCCCCTATGCCCACTACTAGGGCAGTAATGAGCGCTATATAAAATATTTTCTTTCCCATTGCGGTTATTGTGTAGATGTAAGAACACCCCAAGCACTCCCTGGCTCGTCCTTAGTAAAAAGTATACCGTTTTTATTCAATGTTTGTCCGATATTTATAAACACAAGCAATGTCTCTTGTGTAAGTGTTTGATAGTCTTTGACCGCCGTGAGCCCACGCAGTGGGTCGGTAAGTATTGCACCCATGGGTACATATGTCTCTGCAATTTTTTGGAAGTTGTTTACCAGTTGTAAGTGGAAAGGTGCAAATGTTTTTGGCACGGGTACCTGGAGTAGGGTTTTTGTTATGGTTTGGTAGGCAGTTGCAATATTTGGAAGCTTTTGTAGATGTGTGGCGTCAACTTGTGTTGTTGCGTTGTCTATAGCCACCAACGTGTCGACATAGCTAGTGCCGCTGTTTTTAGCAATGGCTATTGCCAAGGCGTTGCCGTACGTTTTTTGCGCGTTAGGAGTGTCTGCTACGATAGTAAGGTCGCTGGAAGCGTATACAATGCCTTGTTTTTTGGTATCTATTTGCCCAATAGCGCTTGCAATGAGCTGATTTTGGGTTGGTATGTCGCTTCCCAGCCCCTGCGTCTTTGCATTCGTTAGGTTTACCAATAATGTGCGCGACACGGCGTCTGTTAAGCTCGAGGTTTTTTGTGCAGCATCACGCAAAGCACTGACTGTTGCCTCGTCTGCTGGGGCGGGGGCGGTTATCCCACTATCGGTTTGTACTGTTTGGAGTGTTGCTTTCCAGTCGGCGGTATTGGCAGGTGCCGCAGGGGTAACGCTCGCGATTTGAGCACCTTTTTTGTCTTGCGTCTCTTTAGCCGCCAAGATAAGCCCACCTGCAATAACCACAGATACAACAAAAAGACTAAGTTGTGCGCTGGGTAGATATGTACGGGCACTCATTGCTACTAGTATACAAGATTATTTTGGCGCTATACTACATTTGTAATGCTCGAATTTTTGCAACAGGCGCTCGTATTAGTGCTCACCTTAGCTTCCCTAATCTCTGCCCCATTGTCAGTGTTGGGAGCAAAAAATATCCAACACATGGCAGCTGTTGGGAGTGTGAGTCAAAGCGCCAGTATACCTGTCCTAAGTGTGTACAACGGCATGTCCCCCACTATTTTGTCTAACGGTGGGCAGCGGCAAATGTGGCTTAGTGGCAAACCAACCAAAAATGCTGCTGACGGTTTGATTTATACGAGTTTTTACAACCAAGAAAGTGGTTGGTTTGAGCCTCGGCCGGTATTTAGTGTTGCTGGATACCAAGTTTCTGACCCGTCCGTTGTGGTAGACCCTGTTGTTAGTGGTCGATATAGGATGTATTACAGTGTTATTTCAAAAACAGATGCTGCTTCTAGTACGCTACTTAGGCTCAACAACCATATAGGGAGCGCACATAGTGACGACGGTGTGGAGTGGGTGGATGATGGTGTAGTTATAGGCCAAAACAATGGTTTGGACGATCGTGGTGGTTGGTCGCCTAGTGCCACAGTGATGGGAGACGAAATCTGGCTCTACTACAGTACTAACTACCCAGACAAAGTAAACGTATATCGCACTCGTCTGAGTGCGACGGGTAAGAAGCTAGAAACACAACGTGTGCTTATGGTCGACCAAAACAGCCAAAAACCTCTTGAGGGGTTTAATGTAGACGTGCACCTTTCTCGTGATATTGGGAAATATGTGATGTTTTTGAACAAAGATTTTACTGGGGTTGTGCGGTACGTGAGCGATGATGGGATAACGTGGACTACAGCAAAAGACGATAAAAATCCCGTCATACAAGCAGCGTCGAGTTCATTAGTGGCTGCGCCTACGGTTGAGGTGGTTAGAGACGAAGAAGGTAGAGAGCAATACAATTTGTTTTTTGTTGGAGGGCCAATTTCCAAAGGGTTATTTGAAGGAGTGTACCAAGCTGCAAATGTGTCCAATTTTGACGCGCAAGTGACTTTTGTTGATCCAAAAGCAAAAGACTACGATACATGGAGTAGTGCAGGTTCGGACAGAGATTCAAGTGGAAGTAGTGGAAGCGGAGGAAGTATGGGGGGGCTTTTGGCAGTTGGTGTGCTGGGAGTTGCTGCTATAGTAGGTTTTAGTTTTTTGACCAGTGCTGCGCCAGTTGCAGCAGGTGTTGCAACAGGAGGCTCTTTTGGAGGGAGGATTATTGCAATTATGCCGTGCGTGAGTGCCCTTGGTCCGTCAGTGTGGGTTACGCTTAAGCCGTCCGGTTTCTTACTCCCACCTTTTATGTATATATGGACTCCTGCAACGCTTACCAATATTGTGCCTCCTTCTCCCTCTTTGCCACCCCGCAATATTGGGCAACAGTTACTGGGTCGTTTTGATATACCTTTTGCGTGCGTTGGGCCCTTCCTTCCCTTTGTTTTTTATGGACTGCGTATGCAAATTATGGGCGCGAGCCCAGTTGTTTAAAAAGACTGGGCGAGTGTGAGCCACTGCTCAAGAGACACATCTTCTGCTCGTACATTACGTGGAATACCAACTTCCTCCATGGCGTGCTCTGTTTTGTCTCCTACAAGGCTTTCCACATTACGTTTTAGAAGCTTACGTTTTTGGGCAAAACCAGCATGCAGTAGTGCAAAAAACTGCTCCTCATGTTTTTTGTTTTTAAAGTTTTTGCGTGAAATGTCCGACACAAGCAAAATTGCCGAGTCGACCATGGGTGGTGGGTTAAACGCCCCGCGAGGCACAGTTTTAATATACGCTGGGGTACCATAGGCTTTTACAGAGAGCGATAGTAAACTCTCCTTTTTGCTTCGTGCAATACGCTCAGCCACTTCTTTTTGTATTAAAAATGCAAGTGTTGTTGGTTGATGCTTGTCCGTTAAGTACTTTCGCAGTAAGGCACCGGTAATATAGTACGGTATGTTCCCCACTACTTTGTAGTCGCCCCCTTTGTTTTTAAGGTGCTTAGCCACGTCAAACTCCAATGCGTCCCCTTCAATAATCTCCAGCTGTTTATTTTTTATTGCTTGAGCAAATTTTTCTTGCAAAGTGGGTATGAGCCGTGTGTCTTTTTCTACCGCAACAACGTGTGCGCCTCGCTCAAGTAACACTTTTGTAAGTGTCCCTTCCCCGGGTCCAATTTCAATCACTACCTCTCCTTTTTGTATGTTTGCAGCATCTACAAGCGCCCCTAAATAGTGAGGATTATGCAAAAAATGCTGCCCAAGTGATTTCTTTTTATACATACCTCTAGTCTAAATAAATAGTACGCCCTAGCCGTTCAGGGTTTTCCAGTGCAATTAATTCACCGGATATGTCAGAGAGAAATTGTGATGGAAAGGTCGCATTTTTGGATCCAAAGACGGTTCGATACGATGCGTAAGTCAAAAACACCTTCTTTTTTGCACGGGTAATGGCCACGTACATCAGCCGCCTCTCTTCCTCGGCTTCTTTGTCGCTGTCTCCTTCTCGCGCATAGGGGAAGAGTCCTTCTTCGAGCCCTACAATAAACACGTATGGGAACTCAAGCCCTTTTGACGCGTGCACAGTCATCAGCCGCACTGCGTTTGCATCTTCTTTAAGCTCATCTTGGTCGCTCTGTAGTGATGTTGACTCCAAAAATGCTTCAAGCGCCTCTTCCTTAGGTAGTGTGTCGTAGCGTGCGGCCAAGTTATTCAGCTCGCGTAAGTTCTCTAGCCGCTCTGCACCTTCTACTTTGTCTTCTTTAAACAATCGCTCCATCCCGGAGTCTACAACAACAAAACGTACCAACTCCGATGGGGTCAGCTTTTCCCCTTGTTCTCCAATGCGTGCAAGTAGTGTACGCAATTTAGAGACTTTTTCCCTCGTAGCGCCTGTAAGTTCGTGTTCTTTGCCTTGCAGCACTTTAACTAAGGTGACTTTACCAATGCCCGATGGTACTGCTTTTGTAATACGTTCAATATCTGCCGGCGTGTTAAAGAGCGCTGCGCGGATAAAAGAGAGAGTATCTTTAACCTCTTTGCGCTCAAAAAAACGAGTACCAAGCACTTGGTACGGAATATCATTTGCCAACAACGCCTCTTCCATGGCTCGAGACTGAAAGTTTGCCCGATACAGTACGCAAAAGTCTTTTGGCTGCATCTTGTCCCTTAGTCCCTCTTTTATTTTGCGGGCTACAAACCCTGCCTCATCTGTCTCATCAAATGCCTGATACAATCCCAACTGCTCTCCCTCACTGTTTTTTGTAAAAAGCTTTTTTTCTGGGCGGTTAGGGTTTTTAACTATAACGTCGTTTGCTGCCGCGAGTATGTTTTGTGTAGAGCGATAATTTTCTTCAAGCAATACAGTGCGTGCGCCAGAGAAAGTTCGTTCAAAATGAATCATGTTCTCTATCAAAGCCCCTCGCCAGCCGTAAATGGTTTGGTCAATGTCGCCCACAGCGCAAATATTTTTTGCGTCCCCTACCAACAACTCTGCCAACCGCGCTTGTACATGGTTGGTGTCTTGGTACTCGTCTATATGTATATGTGACCACCGGCTACGGTAATGTGCACGTACTACCTCGTTGTCGCGTAGCAGCTGCAT
>CALQZN010000008.1 GCA_943349675.1 Candidatus Nomurabacteria bacterium | reverse complement strand
AGGCCACTACCGTGCAGAAAAAAATATTCTCACCTATGCCCTCTATGTACTCTTTTTTCCACAACTCGTTGCAGGCCCCATAGAGCGTCCTGCACATCTGCTGCCGCAACTCAAAACCACACAGACCTTCAACTACGACACAACCGTGTCTGGCTTGCAGCAAATGCTGTGGGGGTTCTTTAAAAAGCTGGTTATTGGCAACAACTTGGCGGTCTGTGTAGATTTTATATATACAAACGCACACACAGCCGATGCGTCCGTGCTACTCTTGGCCACAATAGCTTTTGCCTTTTTGTTATATGCAGACTTTTCAGGCTATTCAGACATAGCTATTGGTTCTGCACGTATGCTTGGCATACACCTGTCACCAAACTTTCGTCAGCCATATTTCTCACAATCCACAGGGGAATTGTGGCGACGATGGCACATATCGCTCTCGTCATGGTTTCGAGACTATGTATACATACCGCTCGGCGGCAATCGCGTAGGGCTACTCCGTCAGTGCGCAAACACCACAGTAATATTTGCACTGATGGGCATATGGCACGGAGCAGGTTGGAACTTTATTGTCATGGGACTGCTGTTTGGCTTTTATATTTGCTTTGGCCTTGTAACTAAACCGTGGCGAACAAAGCTCTACACATCGCTTGGGGTGCATGACACACACGTGGCCACTATACTTTTGCGTGTAGGAACTACGTTTGCCTTAACCGCGCTCGCATGGGTGTTTTTCCGTGCCGAGAGTTTAAGCCAGGCACTAACCGTACTGTATAGACTCTTTACACAGTGGAGTACGAGCAGCTTTTCATACCTTACCTGCAGTAATTACTGTGCCTTTTACCAAATTGGCATAGGCAGGGGCACTTTGTTTGTAGTAGCCCTCTCTATACTGGCACTTCTGGCGTATGACCTCTACAAAGAATTGCAGCCCACCCTCCCTACTTTCTTGCGTCGACGCCTGGTCCGCTGGACACTGTACTATGTACTAGTGTTGTGGATTATTTTTGCTGGACATTTTGCCCCAAAAACATTTATTTACTTCCAATTTTAATGAAAAAATTTCTTAAACATATTTTTTTATTTTTGCTTCCGCTGGGTATATTGTTTGCACCGGGGATATTCTTGCTATACCACACGAATGAATTTTACTCTATCGAAGAAGTGGGTGCGCTCTCCAAAGGAGAGGAGCCTCTTTTGTATGCGCCCGCGTACAGCAACTTTACCCAAGAATTACAAAAACAAGGCACTCTCCTGCATCAACCAACAGTACTTGCGTTGGGCAATTCTCGCGTTGGAGAGTTTCGCGGCGTTTTCTTTAAAGACCCGGGGATCTTCTACAACGCAACGGGCGCAGTAGGAGCGCTTAGTGATTTTAAAAACTTCCTTGAGGCAGTGGCGCCATACCAACCAAAAATTCTTATTGTAAATATGGACCATTACTTTTTTAATCCTGACCAAGCAAAAAATAATGTAGTCACGAGGCCCAACCCTTTTACAAACCCACAAAGCAGCTGGATAGATGTTGCACTTGAAGCATTAATTCGACAAGGTGGTTGGTGGAAAGTCTACGCAGATTACTGGCATGATAAATACTCCCCAACAGAGGTATTTAGCCATAGAACTCCGAACACTAGTATTGGTTTGCGTGCAGTAGTGGACAAAAGCGGCAGAACAAACGATGGAAGCGACTACTACAACACAAGCACTCCATCGTTTCAGCCAAAAACCATGGAAGCCATCCATGCCCTTGCAGACACCATTTCCCCCACGCACGGTGACTGGTACGGCGACTCTATCTCAGCCGATGCGCTACAAGAAACACGAACCTTCTTAGAGTACTGCAAAGAAAAAGGTATTTTTGTTATTGGTTTCTTACCTCCCATTGCACCAACAGAGTATGATCGCATACAAGCATTCCCTGACGCCTCCTATGCAGAAGTGGTAAAGACGCTTGCACCTACACTCTCTACCACGTACAGAGAATATGGATTTGATTTTTATGATTTTAGCGACGTAGCGTCAATTGGTGGCTCTGACCTGGAAATGATAGACGCCAAACACGGTGGAGAAAAAATGTACCTGCGACTTTTTTTAAAAATAGCAGAGAGTAAACCCTTACAACCCTTTGTAGACATCTCAGTTCTTACCAAAAAACTCACTAGCGCAACTAGTACGTATTATGTATTTGGACTCAAAAAATAATTAACGCCCAAAACGAACCCAATCTACAATAATTGCAAAAATAGCATAGAGTCCATCTCGGTAGCGAATCTTTTTCCCCTCTTGCACCTCCCGGGGATGGTACGAAATTGCAACTTCAGCAAACTGATACCGACGCCGGGCAAGCGCTGCAGTAAAAAGTAACTCCGATTCGAAACCTCCCGCAACAAACACTCCCCCAGCGCGAGGAAAAAGTTTGTAGCACGTCCATACATCTGTCAGGCGCAGGCCGTATAAAACATTAATAAGTTTTGTAATAAACCATACACCAAGCCGTGGGATGCGTCCCCCTTGACGCTCGCGCGGACGTAAGTTTCTTGAACCATAGACAACCTCCACTTTCTCTGTGTCTATAGCAGCAAGAAGTAGTGGTATTTCTTCGGGGTCATATTCCAGATCTGCATCTTGGATAAGAATGTAGTCACCTGCGGCCTGTGCAAGCCCGCGCGCCACAGCAGTACCCTTTCCTCCATTTTTTTCTTGGTACACAACACACAGAAACGATTCAAATTCTTTTAGAATCTCTCGCGTGCCATCAGTCGAGCGGTCGTCGACCACCACGATTTCTTTTTTCCACGGAGCTATGTCGACAGCAAGCAGGCGGTTGAGCAACAGTGAAATAGTTTTTGATTCGTTATAACAAGGGACTACTATGGAAAGTGTTCGGGTGTTTTGCATAGTATTACTGTGTGGACTGCTCTTCTTCTTTTAAGCGGAACCACACTACTCGTGTATAAAAAAAATAATTCACTACCCAACCTATTAAGATACCAACTGCCATATATACCAAGTATAGGCGCTCATCGATAAGATGGATGCCTATCCATATACACAGAGCTTGAATAATAATAGAACCAAGCACTCCTACATTAAAAGTAGCTAACCGTATCCAAAGCGGTTTACCGGTGCGTGTGCTAAACGTCCAATAATTATTGATAGTAAAATTGAGAAGAATGGCTATCTCCGCCGCAAGAGTATTTGCGAGCACTGGATACATACGCAACACTTCGACAAACAAAATAAGCAAAAGAGTTTGAGTTATCGCCCCAACACCGCCCACCAGACCAACCTGTAGAAAGAGTCGGTGTTTATTAAAAATGGCTTTCATGTATACAAAAAAGTGGGCTGGGAATAAAAGGTCTGTACTCTATACTGCCATAGCGTACACTAAGTTATGCATTTTGGCACGCGCTTTCATCGATATATCGAATCTGACGCCCCCTTATGGACACTTGTCGGGTTGGCATTTTTGTTGCGTGTCGCAGGGATTGGCTACGGCTTACCCCTGACATTAATTGCTGACGAGCCGCCATTTATTTTAGGCGCACTACAAATGCTGCAATCGCACACTCTTGTGCCGTCACTACACCCTGAGTTATTTAAAAATATTTTATACTATCCACCCTATCTTTCGTACCTCTACGTACTACCGTTTGCAGCTATCGCAGGCGCAACTATGGCAACTTGGCAAGGCACGCTCGACTCACTTTCTACACACTTCCTTGCTAACCTTTCGCCGTTTTTTGTCGCAGCACGCCTCATCAGCATTACACTTGGCGCAGCATCAGTATTTCTTATCTATCGCACTGCACAGTCGCTTTTTACATCACGCATCGCTGCGGGAGGCGCTGCATTTTTACTTACCACAAGCCTTTTACACACAGGGCTTTCCATGACAGGACGACACTGGCTGCCTGTCTCATTTTTATTTTTACTCGTTTTGTACATACTCACTCGAGAACATCTACAAAAAAACAAGCGTATACTCCTCTCTTATATAACTGTGGGAGTTGGTGTCGGCATATCAACTATCGTCGTGGTTGCCTTGCTACCAGTTGGCCTTTGGATACTTTTTGAAAGTAAGCTCCGCATATTGAATGTGTTACGTGACCGCCTTGTATGGGTAAGTGTTGGGGTTCTTGCCCTACTTGCGCCACTACCTTATTTTTTTAGCAACAACTCACTTGGACCAACTACTGTAGCCTACCGCCTACAATAGTTCTGGCTCTGCTACGCGGGTTCGTATTGCCTGCATAATATACGCGGTTAATGCGTCAACACGGAAGTATTCTCGGTACACCCTGCGAGCATTTTTTTGCATCAACTCAAATTGCCCTGGCGACAAATTTGCATGAAATTCCGCCAAAAGCTCCGGCACATGAGCGAGGTCACGAAAATCTATTCGATAAGAAAACGACGAGTAGTCGAGAATATCTGAAAATGGAAAATTACGCTCTGTGTCGATAATAACCGGTATTCGCCCGAGCGATAGAATTTCAAACAAACGAATGGAAGCGTTTGCATCACCACGCACATCAAGCCCATAGTCACTTTGTAGTAAGTTTTCTACAAAAGCCCTTTGGAGTTCTTCTGGCGCATCTTGAGCAGTATCGCGATGACCTGAGTATGAGTTGCGTATTAAAAAGTTAGATTCAACCAACAAAGAGCGCTTGAGCACCTCAATAGCTTGTCGACGAAAGAAAACACCTTTTTTACAGGCATTATATCGACTGTCAAAAATGCCACGCAGCCGAGTTGGGAGTTCTTTAACAACTGCACGCATCTCTTGTTGCAACGATAATGTCGCCCAACCAGAAAATCCTATGCTTGGTTTGTCTTTTTTTTGCCGCATATGTAAATCACCTCCGCAGTATGCTTCTAACAAGTCATCTGCATACAGTGGTATATGAATTTCGTTTTCTCTTTTTGCAAAACGATACCCTCCATAGCGGAGCACTATAGAGTGAGGCTCCAAGACTGGATATTCAATATCCCCAGCGCCATCAATAAGTAATGGTTTTTTATATTTTTCTGCAACTGCCAAAGCCTGTACTAACAATTCTGGCGCCATGTGTACAGTGAGATTATGGCTATACGGCAACATAATGACTTCTGCTTGGGCAGGGTCATCAACTATACGGTAGTGTGTTTTGTCGAAACCATGTCGTTCAAATAGAGTACGTTGGAAAGGAGTCGAGTCTCCAAGCGCGTTGCCCCAAAATGGGTACAGCAGTGGTATGTGCTGCATCTGCCGGCGCCAAGCTGGGTCAACAAAAAAAGTTAGTGGTGTAGTCATACACTAAAAACAAAAAACCGATGCCCGGGGTCGTCGGCATATTTTTTATACGAAACAAGAGTAAGGTTAGCTTCTTTAGCACACGCTAAAAATTTTTTCACCGGATATCCTTTTTTCCCCAACTCCCAGTAGTGTTCGCCATTGAACACATGCGTCTTCCAAAAAAATGGGACCTGCAGAAGGAGGTCAATTTTTGGCAAAAGCGGCAGTTTAAAAGACAAAGAAAATACATACCCCGGATGTGGTATTGAAATCACAACGTGCGTACGTGCTACCCGCGCAAGCTCGCGCAGTGCCTGCGGTACATCTTTAAACGCAATATGCTCGAGAATTTCTGCAGCCAACACCAAATCGTACGAGCGGTCCTGAGTAGGAATAGCAGTCACCGAGCCCACTATGTCGGGGTGCAAGTCTGTGGCAATATCAAGCGTCGTAACCGCAACGCCAGTTGCTTTGAGCTCTCGAGCAACCACACCCTCACCCACGCCAACTTCCAGCACTGTCTGTGGGCTTGCGCTACGCACTAACTCAAGTTGATGCCAGTACGAACTCCATCGCTCCAACGAACGATACGCCTTTCCTGAATAATGTTCTTTACCGACTTGTGGTTCGTACGTCATACAAGTTCTTTAAGAATTTTTGGAATAAGAGTGGTAAGTGAATGCTCGGCAACCACTTTGTTGCGCAAGGTTGCCACAATAGCAGACTGGTCGCCTCGGTTAAAAAACCGCACCAACGCATCTGCCGCAACTTCGGCGTTTGGACTTCCTACATACAAGCCCCAAGGCTCCAGCAATTCTCTAAAGTGTTCGTTGGTGCTAAAGAGCGGTATCCCTGCAGCAAGCGCTTCGAGTCCTGCCTTATCCATGTTGCCTGTCACACCAAAGTTAAACTGTACATCATGTTTACGCAACACGTCAGCCAATTCGTGATGCGGTACCGCCCCCATTAAGTGAACATTTGCTTGATAGGGGCGTTTTGCTATTTCAGCGCGCAAGAGTTCAGTATATGCCCGTTCAGCTGGTGTACCAGCCTCGCCTGCGATAGTAAAGGAAAATTTTTGCCCGCGCGCATGCAGCACGTCAAGCACCGCCACCATTTCAAGTAGTCGCTTACTCTCTGCCAACCGTCCAGCGGTAATAATGCGCAGTTGGTTGCTCTCTGTATGCATCGCTGGCCGAAAAAGTTCCGTATCGATGCCATGCCCAAGTACTCTGAGTTTTGGTGTGGGAACTTGGAAGCTACTTGAAGAAACAGTAAAAACTCTGTCGAGCAACCGCACCGCCTGCTTTAATTTCCATGTAACGCTTTTGTGCGCATACCATAGTCCAACTTTTATGCCGCGATTGTTCCAATACCGACCTCCAAGCAACACATACTCGGGATTCATGTGTACAAAAACAGCATCATAATTGCTGGCACGAATATATTTTAAAAACCGCCACACACGCACCACACGACCCTTCCCTTGCTCTTTACCTAAAGAAAGCGCTTGCACGTTTTGAGGCAAAGAATGCTCCCCCTCACGCAAACAAATAACCGTCACACTCTCGCAATGTTTTGCAAATTCTTCTATCCATGTATGGAAAAAACCCAAATTTGAGTCCCGACTGTCGACTGCTTGTGTGCAAATAAGGAGCTTCATTTGCTTTTATTGTAGCGTCTTTTTCCATTCCTGTGCCCATTCTTGTGCACCAGGCAACGACAATTTAAGCACGCCAACTCCCCCTCCCTCTAAAACCTGCGCTACAGCCTCTGCAAGCTGAGCTCGCGGCACAACAGTAGCGCCCGCCTCCTTTGCCACACCCACGTCGGGCGCCACAACCGGCACACCCGCAGCCAGAGCTTCGACAATACTTGCGCCCCAGCTCTCGTACAAAGATGTACACAGCACCACGTCAGCGGTCTCCAAAAATACAGCAGGGTTTGGCTGCCAACGCAGAACCTCTATTGCTTGTATAGGAAGATTTGCTGCGCTCTGCGATACTTCCTGCCCCAAACTACCCGCACCAAGCATAGTTAACCTTGCCTCAGGCACCTTTTGAAGTACCTCTTTTAAAATTTCAATTGCGGCAAGTGGATTTTTTTCTTCTTCAAAACGGCCTAGCCATAGAATATTTTTTGCCGTGTGTGGGCGACGTACAACAGACGTATATTGCGCAATATCTACAAACACGGGCAAAACTGCAATAGGCGCCCGCACACCCACGCGCTCGACCTGCAGTTTTATTTTCTCTGACACGGCGCGCACAGAATGGGCATGGCGGAGCACAACTTTTGAAACAAATTTTTTAGCGAAGCTCTGTCCAGACAAGTCTGCATGCACCTGCACATTAAATGATGCGCCAATACGCTTAGCCACCATCCATGCAAAAAGTCCGCGCCAAAAAGGGTCTTGCGCAGTTACAACATCGTATTGTCCCTCTGGCAGCGGGGGCCAAAAACTCCCTCGCCCCCAGTACACAACAGACAATTTTTCGACTACAGATGCTTGTAGGTCATGCCGCGGATGCCCGGGTTTAAAACTCCTATCGCCCGTTATTACAAGTACTTTCATGTGGTTGTTTTTTGAAGCAGCACGATAAAGTCTTGCGCCACATCTTTGTATGTACGAACTTCGCTAAAACTGGCAGCGCGGGCAACCGCACGTGTGTACCCCTCCTCACTCGCCAACTCTGCAATACCTTTTGCAATATCACTCTCGTCGAGCGGGTCGACCAAGAGTCCATACCGCCCCAACTCGTCTGCCAAGCCAGAATATTTGTCCATAATAAAAGGCTTCTTGAAGCGCAGTGCATCGAGTATATAGTTGGGGCTTATCTCCGTGAGCGACGGCAACACCACTGCGTAGCAGCTCGCCATTTTTTCGAGCAGCTGCTGTTTTTGAATCTGTCCTTCTTCCAAAATGATACCCGGATACTGCTCTTTTGCCTTCGTAAAGGCAGCGTGTAGCCGAACACTGTTTTTAAACGCAGTGGGGCGCACATACCATAAAAAGTTTTTCTGTGTAGGTAAAATACTCGGAAGCGGCGCGTCAATAGCATTATCAATACGAGTAGTTTTTGCAGGGTCAATGCTATACGCAACGACCCATATGTCTTTTTGTAACTGAGTACTAAAAATGATTGTATCTGCCCGACGCAGTACATATGAAGTTGCGCGCAGTATCAACTTTTCTTTTGTAGAATATGTTCGCGCGCCCGTGTAAAAATCTTTGAGTAAAATACTCTCCCCTGTACGTTCTAAATATTCTTCCCACAAAAAGTCTCCGCCGGTGCGCACCACAAAAGGCACTCGTATTAGCCGCGTCGCAAGGGCCAGTGGCCACGCCACACTAAACGTGTCGAGCGCAATTACCCTATCCGCCCACAAAAGCTTTGGCACCAAGCGCACAAAAAAAGCCAAGTGTCGCAGACCCGTCGGCAAGCGCATGAGTGCCCCGTAGGTCACCACCTTGACCTCGCGCCCCGCCTCACTGAGTGCTCCTTGGAGCCCTTTGGCATAGTATGCTGGCCCGCCTACCTGGGGCGGGTATATGCCAGTAGCAATGAGAATTTTCATACAGTAACTCTATCTCAAACTGCCCTCAAGGGCGAGAAGTTACTCTACTTTTAAAAAAGGTCTGAAAACCCGCTCGCGCATATGGCGGGCGACTATATCCCAGTCATATTTTTCTTGCACCATTGCATGGGCGTTTTTGACCACTTCTGCCACTTGCTCGGGGTGAGCTAGTATTGTTTTAACCGCCTCGGCAATTTGCTCGGGCGAGTTTTTGTCCACGGCAAAGCCAGTTGGTGCTTTATCTGGATTCTTTTTTGCATCAAACAAAAAGTCAGCAATACCCCCCTCCTGTGTTGCAATAACAGGCAGCCCCGCCGCCATGGCCTCCACAAACGAGGCGCCGAAACCTTCGCTCCGCGACGGGCGGATAAAAATATCTGCCTTATGCAACTCCTCGGGTAATTTTGCATGGTCAACATATCCTACAAACTCAACGCGGGGCTCTACCCCAAGTTTTTTTGCCATCGCTTTTAGATTTACCTCTTCTTTGCCTGTGCCCAAGATGCGAAATTGCACCAGCGTTGGCAAAAGCGGCAGGGCTTTTATCACATCGTCGACTGCATTTTTGTGCACCAAACGCGATGTTGTTATAAGCACCACCCGCTCGTGCGCCTCCGGCACACCTTCAAACTGCGAAATAGAGACACCGTTAGGGATTATCTCTATCGGCCCTTTGTATCCACGCACTCGCGCCCAAGCAGCCAAGTAGGTTGAGAGAGCCTGCACCACGTCTGCTTTTGTAAATGCCCGCACAAAAAGCGGCCACAGCGGCAGCATCGTCCTTTCGATATGTGCAATTGGGTCGCCCTCTTGCAGATTTAAAATATATGGAACATCTTTGTGCCACGTTTTAAATAGCGAAGCAGGCACACCAGTTGCGTGCGCCATCATAGCCCACACTGCGCTGTAGCTATGCTTTTTATGCAATTTGTGTGCTGCCCATACTGCGTGGAACTGGAATAAAAATTTATGCAGTTTACTGCTCCCGCCTCCAATCCGGTGTACCTGTATATTCCCCACACGCTCCTCTTTTGCGTTAGATGCAGAAAATCGCATAGTCACCATGTGGAATTCAATATCAGTGAGGCGGTCAGTAATCTCTTTGATAGCAACCTCTGCTCCACCTACATGGGGATAGTACGCTAAGGAAAATATGAGTACTTTTTTCATTTTTTTACCGCCTCGATATACTCTGGCAAACGACGCCTTGGCTGCCAACCGAGCATACGCGATTTGGTATCGTCCAGCATAGCATCCATACGGTTCCCTTGCCGCTGCGGCAACATTTCTATTTTGCCGCCAAACATCTCTGCAACTTCTGTAACCGAGTAGGCCTCTCTGGCACCCAAACCAAACTCATCGCCATCTCCTTTTTCTCCCACAAGCAAAAGCCCATCAATAATATCGTCGACGTGCGTAAAGTTGCGTTTTTGAGTCCCCGGGGACACCACACCCAGCGCTTCCCCCCGCATGTGTTTTTGCCGAAAAATTTCAATAACGGTACCGTACGAGCCCGCTCGCTCACCCGGCCCATACACATTGTAAAAATAGGTTATAGCAAACAGCAGCCCGTACCATGCCCCATAATTACGTACCAACTCTGTATTGGTTGCTTTTGTCCATGCGTACGGACTTTGGTCGCGGCCCAAGCCACCATCGCCAAACTTAGTCGACGACCCTGCATATATTAATTTACATTTTTTTGCGCGCCAGTATTCCAACACCGCAAAGGTGCCCGCAACATTGAGGTCCCACACCAACGCCGGCTCAGTAAGAGAAATTTCGACCCGAGAGTACTCGCCCAAGTGATACACAATATCTGGCGTCTCGGGGATATGCTGTGCGATATCTTTTGTGTGGCCCACGCGATATTCCACCCCCGCAACATGATTCTCTGGCAAACCAGTAAAATAATTATCAAGAGATATAACTGTATTACCCAACGCAGCCAACCGCGCACACAAGTGCGAGCCGATAAAACCGGCACCGCCGGTAACTACTATGGTTTTCTGTTGCAATTCCATCGCAAATCTACTCTATATCAAACTCATCTGCGAGGCTCGGAGTTTCAGGCTGCTTTGTTTGCTCAGATCTAATGTACCATACGCTCGCTACACCAAATACCATCAAGGCAGTGAGGGCAAGAATGTAATGCCAAAATAGGCTTCTTTGCTCTTGAACAGGCGCTAGGGAATTTGACTCTTTGGTTTTGGTTCCTTGCTGCGACAGTGTAGAAGCAGCCGACAAGTCTGACTTGTCGATAGTTCGAGCATGTTGCTCCACTACAGTTTCCTTTGGTTGTATTTTTGCCGCAGCGACAGTTGGTGCCGTCGTTTTTTGTGCAGGCGGCGCACTTTTAGGGACACCCGGAGCTGGCGCAACGCCTGGGTTTGGCACATCTGGCGCAAACGTACTACCCACTCTATGCAATGACGTTCCGTCTTCAAAACCGCCTAGGTCTTTTGTATACGAAACTGTGTCTACCACTTCCCCGTGTGCATCTAGCAAAGAAAGTGTGCCACTCGTGTTAGTAAGATTGAGCGCCGACTTCACCACAAAGAGCGCGTTTCCATACTGCGCCCTAAACGTCGCGGGGTTAGTAGCAATAATAACAAACCCACCAGGAGGTACCGTAAGTGCCTGTGCCAATATGTGGTTTGACCCATCACTCACTTTCCATCCTTTTTGCCCTGATGTTATTTCTACAGACTCACTATCATTGTTATACAGTTCTATCCACTCACGTCCCGCGTCACTCCCCGCGGGGTTATACATCACCTCGGTTATGGTGACTGTGGCCCATGCCACAGACGGCACACTTACACCCGTAATACATAAAAATATAAAGAGAGCGTAGTTACTCTTTTTCATCACTCACTTCATCGACAACAAGCATGTCGCGCAATACTTGCTCGGGCAACCCGGCTGGTTTTTGTTCTACAGTAGAGGGTGTGTGTGTAACCTCCGGTATGTGTTTGTTTTGAGACTCTGAGGTTTTAGTTTCTCCAACTATTCTCTCTAGCGTATGTTTAAGATCAAGAATGGGTTTTGTAGTTGCGGGTGACGTCGGATGTTTTGGAGTAGAAGGAGGTACCGCAAGCACTGGCTGGACACGTGTACCAGTCGCTTGTGCAAGTGCTTCGCGTAAACTGGTCGCTCCCACAAGTGGAGGGCGCTCTGGTGTATGCCGAGGTGCTTGCTCGGGCGCCTTGTGTGCAGATTGCGGTGGGGGCGCAGCAGGCTTATGAGGTACAGGAGGCGTATGTACTGGAGCACGCTGTACAGGGGTAGGGGCTTGAGGTGCTGGCATATGCGCCTGAGGCGGTACAGGAGGTTTGGCTGTCACCTGCCGCACATAGTCACCAAGCAACGGGGCCCCTTGTGGACGATGCGCTGGAGCGCTTGTGCGAGGCGCTTCGCGCTGGGGCGAAAGCGCAGGTGCCCCAATTTTGGGTTTGTCTGCCTCGGGATTTTTACGAGGTGGCGCTTCAGGCTCATTCCAGGCAACAAGCGCCTCTTCTACTTGGACGCGAGGTTTCGCAAACATTACACGTGAGTTAGCAAGCGCTTTGTCAACAAAACGCTCGGGGGGCAAGTCAAAAGGTGGCAGTGTTGTTGCAGAAAAAGGCGGCGAGCCTACCCCATCAATCATCAAGGTCAAATATATTTGCGCAAACCCCAAATTTACTAGGTCTGTTTGAGTAAACTGGGGTTCAAAAATAGTTTCCAGAACCTCGGCATCAAATGGTCCAACACGAAATACCACAGTGGTACCTACGTTGCCAAACACAGCGTCGCGCACCTCTTCCTCCATCTGCTCGATGTACTGGTGCGCAATGATTAAATTTAGTTTGTATTTACGTGCCTCCGACAAAATGTCAGAAAAACTTTCGTTCGCAAAGTTTTGAAACTCGTCTACGTAAAAGTAAAAGTTTGGTAGTGTTGCCAGCGTTTGTGCCGGCACATCAGCGCGTGACATTGCCGCCAAATAAATTTTTGTAACGAGCATCGACCCAAGCAGCGTGGCATTTACCTCGCCCACCCGACCTTTAGAGAGGTTGATGATGAGGATTTTTTTATCATCCATCATCTGCCGAATATCAAACGACGACTTGGGCTGCCCCACAATATTGCGGATAAGTGGATTACTCGTAAACTGCCCCACTTTATTTTGGATAGCTGGCGTGGCGTCCTGAGTGTAACGGTCGGTGTAGTTGGCAAACTCTTCAACCCAAAAAGCCCTCACGGTTGGGTCTTTAATATTTTCGACAACTTTCTTGCGGAATGCCTTGTTGACCAACATACGGTTTACGTCAAGCAAGGTCGAGCCGTCGTACTCCAGCAAGGCAAGTAGCACGTTGGAAAGAATGTACTCCATACGAGCGCTCCACGCGTCAACCCAAATTTTACGAAACGCCGACAACAAACCCGACACCACCAAGTGCCGCTTGTCGTAGCCCACGTCTTCCATAACGTTAAAGGCCACAGGATGATCCATATCAAACGGCGCAAAATAAAGCACATCTTTGATGCGATGCTCCGGCACATATTCCATAATCCTGTCGGCCGTAGAGCCGTGCGGGTCGATAAACGCCATCCCCTCGCCGTTGCGGATGTCTTGAATGGCCATGTTTTCAAGCAAGGTCGACTTGCCCATACCAGTCTTGCCAATCACATACATATGCCGCGCACGATCTTTGCGTTTAATGCCAAACGGTGTCTCTTTGCCGCGCGAGTTAGTGGCAGCAAAATAGGTTATTTTGTTTGGATCCTCCTGCATACCGAAAGTATACCACTGCGCTCCGCTGTTTTATTCTGCCAATGCTCTGCGCAGAGCATTGTATTTGTTGCCCGCATCCCAAAAAGCCCAAGATTGCAGGCCCGCGTCATTTGCTGCTTTGATCTGGCTCTCAACCATGGCAGGCGTGTACGTAACGGGGTAATCAAAACTCTGGAGCCAAGGGCGAATTTTGTCTGCCGAATACACAGGCTTGCTGTACAACTGCGGAGATGTTGACGCAATTGGGGTAAACGCAAATCCCGAGACAGTAGTGGTTGTTGCCTGGGCACGACGCACCGCAGCGTCCATGGCAAATTTTACAATGTCATATGCATGAGCGTTTACATTGTCATACCCGTTGAACCCTTTGGGATAGTGCGATGGATAGACCATTGGGTAGATATGGTCAAAGTATGGCAGTGCACGCTCGAGCACCTGGCCAATACCCAAATCGTCATGGTTGGTGGCAGCCATACCAAAGAGATCTGCCGACAATATCGCGCCTGTTGGACGCACACTCTCGCTTAGATATTTAAAAAACTCTTCTAATATTTCTGCCTTTTTCTTGCCGATCGAATGGCTATATACCGCAAACGCCATAGGTCCGTCAGAAGGATATCGTACGTAGTCAAAATTTAACTCATCAAAACCAATTTCGTGTGATACTTTTGCAAGCGCAACCACATAGTCCCAGTAAGGCTTTGCCCCAACGTCGACAAACGCCAACCCGTTGTAGTCTTTCCATACACCACCTCCTTTAGCTTGCACTGCCTGGTCTGGGTGCTGGCGCGTGTAGTAAGGGTTTTGAAAAACAGTTATACGCCCGATGACGTAGATATCTTTTTTGTGTAACAGCGCAATAAACTCTTGCATGTCCCGCGCACCACACGCGTCTGACACGGCACCTTGAAGCAAGGGATTATCCGTAGGAAAAGATATTTTCCCTGTGTAGTCTTGTATGTCAATGACTATTGCATTGAGCTCAGTGTCTTCAACCAACTTCACCAAAGAATCTCTAAACGATGGCGTCCCCACAACGCACTGCGACATATAAATCGCCTTAACGTGCGTAGGTGGTGTGATATGTAACGGAGTCGCTTGAGGCGCAGCTGCAATATAGGGAGCAGGGTTAGGCGCAGGAGCAATCACAGATTCTGTATAAGATACAGAGGTAAGCACCGGTAAAGCAACGTAAAGTACACTCGCCATAAACGCAACACTTATACAACCTCCCACGAGTAGCGCTCTCTTATTTTTGGCTATTTTGCTGGTCATAGTGTGCCTGGCCAGTACTTTCTATAAAAGGGCTATCCGTTTTCCTCATGCCTCGCGAAATAGTTTCTCCACGGAGCAAAAAACCTAAAATAGCTATCGCAAGCCCTGACACCCCAAACAAAATAGCGTGCCACGAACCAGGCACGCCCAAGTGCGGTATCACCACCACTAAAAATCCCAAAACAATAACGCTCATTTCTTTTGACATGATTGTAGTATATCAAAGAACATAATTTACTAAAGACCTTCTACAATGACCACAAATTCGCCACGTTGTTTGTTTGGGTCGGCCATAAGTTTAACCAACACCTCATCAGGCACACCAACGATAGCCTCTTCGTGCATTTTGGTAAGTTCACGAAAAATCCCCACCCGACGCTCTGGCGCCAACACTTTTTTGAGCGACTCCAGACATTTAAGGATACGGTGCGGGGATTCGTAAAAAATACTCGCGCGCTCACTGCTAGCTATTTCTTTAAACAGAGTCTCACGACCTTTTTTGAGCGGCAAAAATCCATAAAACGTAAAAGATGCAGCGCGGAGCCCCGCGATAGAAAGTGCAGCAGCCAAGGCCGAAGGGCCAGGTATAGCATCCACCACCGCGCTCGGCAACTTTTCGCGCACTACAGAGACAAGTTCGAGCCCTGGGTCCGATACGCCAGGTGTGCCTGCATCACATATGAGCGCTACATGTTTGCCCTCCTCCAACAACGAGAGGATTTTTGCAAAGCCCTTCTCGCCACTGTGAGCATGAAACGACGTAAGCGGTGTATGAATATCAAAGCGTGAGAGTAGTTTTTTTGATGTGCGTGTATCTTCGCACGCAATCACATCCACTTCCTTGAGCACATGTAGCGCCCGAAGTGTAATGTCTTCGAGATTCCCTATTGGTGTTGCAACGACTGAAAGTTTTGCTGACATATTATTTTACAAGCGAGGCCTCCCCTGCTTTGTACACATCGCCCGCGCCCATAGTAAAGACGACTGTCTCGGCGCCAAAAGATTTTATTTTTTCTGTCACTTCTTCCATACCGCCCACAGCCTCTGCCTTACCGCCATTTTTTCGTATAGCTTCTGCAAGCGCCTCATTGGACACTGATGCGTCATGCGGCTCGCGCGCAGCAAATACTGGCAACACGTACACTTGGTCTGCAGTTTTAAGCGCAGCTACAAATCCATCAAACAAGTCGCGAGTGCGGCTATAGAGGTGCGGATGGAAAAACACAACTATTTGCTTGCCAAGAAATTTCTCTCGTGCCGCTTGAATTGTTTTTACTATCGATGTTGGGTGGTGCGCATAGTCGTCGTACAGATCTGCGCCGCTCACTGTTTTACCCTTATACTCAAACCTTCGCCACGTGCCTTTAAAGTTTCTGAGTGATTCGTCGAGCACTGCTTCATCTATGTCCGGACACAGTGCCATAACCCCTGCTTTTGCTGCGCGGGCATTATCTTGATTGAAGCTGCCTGGCAGATGCAGCTCTGGCACTGAAGTAGCTTGATACACAGATGCGTCTATCACGCGCCCTGCCTGTGCTTTTACCTCATCAAACGCAGCAATAAACTCTGCTTCAGTTTTGTAAAAATCGGTATGATCCCACTCAATATTTGTAACAACGAGAACCTCCGGGTGGAATGCTAAAAAATGTTTGCGGTACTCACACGCCTCGACAACAAACAAGTCGGAGCCACCGGGCCGAAAGTTAGTTTGCCACTGCGGCACAATACTGCCCACCACAACCGTCGGGTCTTTACCCGCGTCTTCCAGCATCTTTCCTATCATTGCGGTCGTCGTTGTCTTGCCATGCGTGCCAACCACGGCGATGAGCCGCTTGCCTACCGTCGCCTGTCCCAGAGCTTCGGGATAATTTAGTTCGAGCATACCCAACTCGCGCGCACGCATGCGCTCAGCATTTTCGCTGGGTACCGCCGCGCTATAGACGAGTAAATCGGTATCTTCGGGCACCATGTCGGCATGACTCCCAATAGCCACAGCAATACCCTTTTCCTCGAGCATCTGTGTCGTTGGCTGCGCGCTGCGGTCTGAGCCGGTCACCCGCGCGCCCTTGTGGGCATAGAGCTGCGCCAAAGCCGACATCCCAATGCCGCCAATCCCGACCATATGTATTTTCTTCCCTTTCATACTGCTAGTTTATGCTAAAGCAGCCACCACCGCTATAAACTGGTCGCCCCGGTCATACTCGTTTTTAAACATACCAAACGAGGCGAAGGCTGGAGAAAAAATAAGGATATCACCCGGCACGCATGCGGCAAATGCCGCTTGCACCACCTCAGGGACACCTTGATATACTTGCCCGGACAATAGGGTCAAGTCACTTTTAACCTGGTCTTTAATACGCTGTGTCCCTGCGCCGTCAAGCAGAAAGACTTTTTTGCAACGTGTATGAATTTCGTCGACCAAAGGTTGCATATCTAGCCCCTTATCTGAGCCGCCAGTAATTAAAACAATATTTTTACTGTCTCCAAATGCACGAAGTGCCGCAACAGTGGCGTCAGGCGTGGTGGCATTGTTGTCGTTGTAGATTTTTACTCCTCGAACTTCTTTCAAAAACTGGAGGCGCCCTTCCACCCCCTCAAATGACTCTAGCGCTGTTTTGATTATTTCATCATCTACACCCAATGCCCGCGCCGCTGCCGCAGCTAGCGCCGCATTGTAGCGATTATGCTCGCCTGGGATTTTGAGTATGGTTGTTTTTAGAAGATCTTTTGCCCCCACTACTTCTGTATGCGCTTTTATTTTATTCTGGTAGCCAAACTCTTTTACAAACGGCGATACCTGCTCGCCCAAAATAAGAGTATCGCTTTCTGTTTGATTCAGAAAAATGTTTGCTTTGTCAGTAAAGTACTGCTCCATACTGCCAACGTAATAGTTCATATGGTCAGGATAAAACGTGGTAAATACACCAACATGAGGGCCAATGTGCGCATCGCCAAACCCCTGCAGCTGCCACGAGTCCAACTCAAGCACTGCAATAGAGCTGGAGGTTGCCTGCGGCAACAAGGCAAGCGTTGAGACACCCCGCACATTGCCTCCCAGCAACACTTCTTTGCCCGCAGTTTTTAAAATATGTGCAACCATATGCGTCACCGTGGACTTGCCACGCGTGCCCGTAACAGCGGCCACTGGCACACCTGAGAGTTCTACAAACAAGTCGGCACTCATGCGCACGGGTATCTGATTCTTTTTTGCCTCTGCAATATATGGCGAGTTAAGAGGCACGCCTGCTGCTTTAAGCACCAGGTCGCGGTTTTGGAAATCTTCGAGCACATGCTCGCCCAAGCGGTACGTAATGTTTGGAAATTCTTTAAGTTGCCCAAGCGACTCTGCCAACTGATCTTTAGTTTTAAGGTCAGTAACCATAAGTTCGGCCCCACACTGGGCCAAAAATCGCGCATCCCCCACCCCGCGGCCAAGAAGCCCCAGCCCCATCAAGGTAATGCGCTTGCCCGTAAAATAGCCCTTGTAGTCCATACACCCTACACTACCACCCGGCGTAGGTGTTGTGGAATACCCACTAAAAGCTCCAAAGGTGTTGTGTCGCACATTACTGCCAGGCTCTGGAGAGAGTTTGCATCTGCGGAGTTTGCACTAAATACCAGGACGCGTGCACCCAGGGCAACATTGGGACGTGCAGATACATCAATAGTTGTGATGTTCATACTCACCCGCCCCACAATTGGGCACACGACTCCATCGACCTGCATACAACCTTTATTGCTAAGCCGGCGGTCCACCCCCTCGTAGTATCCAAGCGCAACTGTTGCCACCTGCATGTCGCGCTGGGCTGCGAATGTACCGTTGTATCCAACACGCTCACCTTGGCGTAGCAGTTTGCTGCCTGTGAGCGTACTCCACAAAGACAGTGCGGGGGTTAGCGTAAATGTTTGCGAAGCGTGCCGAGGGAACCCGTACAAACCCGTACCTAGACGTACGAGGTTTGCGTCAATATTTTTTGTATACGCAGCCCCCGCAGTTGCGCCAATATGCCACCAACGTAAGTTTGGAAATGCAGCCTTCCATACAGGCACGACTTTGTTCCAACACTCAATTTGTGTGTTGGTAAATACAGCATCAGGGCCGTCAGCATCTGCAAAATGCGAACATACTCCTTCCACAATGAGATTATTTTGTGTAAGTAGCGCAACTGCTTCATCCATCTCCTCTGGCAACAACCCTTGCCGGCGCATACCCGTGTCTATTTTTATGTGCACGCGCGCTGCAACTTTTTTCTCACACAGCAGCCGCAACATTTCCAAACTTGTAACAGTAAAGGCGACATCTTTGAGTTGGTTAGCGGCAATAATGTCTGGCGAGACGTAGCCAACAATTAGAAGTGGTGTTTTGATTCTGCGAGAGCGCAACACCGCGGCCTCATACTGCGAGTCAACAACAAAAAAAGGCGGACGCTCTGGCTCCAAAATGTTTGCCACCTCTATAAGTCCGTGGCCATAGGCATTGCTTTTAAGAACCGGGACAACCAGTAACCTGTAAGCATTTTTAAACGCGTGGTAATTATTTAAAAGCGCATCTTTTGACACCCGCACTTCTATAAGTGTTGGTGTATTTGAGCGGCGGAAGCGCCGAAGCCAGGTAAAAAATAGGGACATAGTGTCTATACTACCCCAAAAAGAAACCGCCCAGGAAGGGCGGCGAATGAGGCTTATTCTGTAGTAAATATATTAAGTCCAACACATTTACCGTTCTTATTCATACATGCAATTATTCTTACATTAGTACCAGACAACGTACACCGAGCCTTTCTAACTCTGCTATAAGGAAGGCTCTGGTTAAATACAGATAAGTCAATGTAAAAATAATCACCGTCGTAGCTGGAGTTAGGAAACGCCCATCTTACCCGTTTTGGAAAGTGTCTTTTTACACGCGCAGCTAAAGTAAACATCTTCAACCTCCACAAGCACTATAGATCTGACAGTCCAAAAAAGATAGCCTATTCTATTGGTTGGGCATGGGGAGACTCGGTCACACATAATTTCTTGCTAGAAATTTGCGCGACCCCGCCTCGGCGCCGACGCACCTCCGGCCTTCTCGTCTCCACAACTTGCTTCGCAACTTGTGGGCATGGGGAGACTCGAACTCCCAAGGATTGCTCCATACGCTTCTGAGACGTACGCGTATACCAGTTCCGCCACATGCCCGTGGACCTATTTGTCGCTTATTTTAAAGAAAAACTCAAGCGTTCGTTTATAGGCATCCCACATAGGGACTGTTTCCAATTCGTTTTTACGTATCCATCGCACTTCTTTTATTTCGTCTGCAGCCAAAGTAAATGGTTGTGTAGGGTTGGCAAGGGTAGCATGATACACGACCAAAAATCGATTGAGCCCAGCAAAGTCGGTATAAAAAGGATCGCCGACAATAATGTCGACACCGATTTCTTCTTTTACTTCTCGCGCAAGTGCTTCCTTTGGATCTTCTCCCTTATGGATGCGCCCACCAGGCAAATCCCAATTCTCTACATTCGTATCAAGCGATATAAGTACTTTTCCGTCCTGTTCGATCAGGGCTTTTTGGGCCACTTGCCCCACAAACAATTGTTCTGGTATTTCTTGGGCCATATTTGTGTAATTTAGAGTCCTGTTTGTGTTGGATTTTTAGTCAAAGTGATATTTTTGACTATGTCACTGAGTTTGTTTGCTTGATCAAGCGGCTGCCCTGGCACATTGATACCACTCTGTACAAGAGTTTTACCGACCATCTGCGCTGCTGCAGCATTTTGGATATTTACCGTCGCAAGGCCAAGTAGACGCTCTATAATACCTTGCTTAACCACTACATCTTGGACAGTACGGTATGGAAGGTGCACTTCGCTTCGCGCGATAACACCCGATCGCATAACAATATACTCCAGCAAAAACTCGAACGAATACGTACGGCGCCAAATAAGAAAGTAAACAAACTGAAGTATAGACGCAACGCAGAAAACGCCTACAATAAGGAACCATATTCTACTACCACCAAGCCCGACCATGTCCAACAAAGAGACACTGGAGTTTCGGCGTGGAAACGCTATATACGTAACAAGGCCAGCCCATACGAGCCCCATTATAAGAGAGGTCACCGCCTGCTGGACAAGCCATGTGCCTGCTATAGGATACGCCTTACTAGAGACTTCTTCAGCCAAGTGCACGGGCCCCATAGCTGCTGCTGGCGCTCCCCCTGCTGATTGGGGAGTCCCCACGACACTTCCCCCTTGAATACGCGTCAGCAGAAGATTCTTTAGCCCTTCTGCGGCCTCATGCTCAACACCATCTATGTGTGCCTCCATTCCCGACGTCGCCGTCGCGCTTGCAATATGCACGTCATACAGACCCATAATACGGTCGAGGATATCTTGGTCGACGTAGACGTCTTGTATTTTTTGGTACTGG
>CALQZN010000007.1 GCA_943349675.1 Candidatus Nomurabacteria bacterium | reverse complement strand
GAGAGTCGTTTTGCAACTCTGTACGTTACTGCCCCAGGAGATGCTGCTTCCATCTGCTGGGCTATTTTTATAGACTCTCGTAATGTAGAGCGAGCCACAGTACTTTTTTTGTACGCTTCTTCAAATTCTGTTAGCCCCACAGTTTCTGTTGTGTAAGTTTTGTGTACTATCTGTGTGAGCCATCTTTTACGTTGTCTGCGAGCGTTTTCTGACCATGTCCGCCAATAGTCTGGCTGTAGGATAATAAACCCTTCTACGCGAGAGGGCTCGCGCGACAGTGCCCACCAACCTTTTGGCGTGCGTGTGGTGGTGACTCGCCGCCATATAATAAAACGACATCGTGCTGTGTGGCGCGGGTCTGAGGCAGACAGGTCGGGCTCTTGGTCGCTGACGTACTCTTCAAACGTGAGTGGCCAAAAACTCCAACGCACCCCTTTAGGGCTGTGTCCTACGGCCTCTGGGCTGCAAAACGGCTGAGGTAGAGCCTCTAGTTTAAACTCCGGCCACTGTTCGTAGGGTATACAACCTTCAGGCAGGGTTGGTGTAATTTTTCCGTACGGAAATTCCATAGTTTCAATGTGTGTTCTCATCATACTGGTTTAGTCTGATTATGTTAAACTCTCATCCATGGACGACTCGTTGGTAGACTTGGTCGATGATTTTGTTGAGATTCAGACTCTAATTACAAGCGCTAGCCAAATTTTGGAAAATCATCATGCTCGCTTGGAGTCTATTCAGGAATCTTTCTATCCCGATACGTATACATGTCTTATTGATCAAACTATCTCGTTAAAAAAACGATACGCAGCCGTGTCTGCAGATGTTGCCTCCGTGCGTGCTAAACAAAATTCGTGGACTCCAGAGAATATGCAAGAGCTTATTGTGATGAAGAAAAAGTTTGCCGACCTTGTGCGAGTGTTGCAGAGTTCGCTCGCCTCTGTCCAAGTTGCAGCAAATTGGCAATCCCCATCGTTTGCACACACCACTCTTCCTCAAGCTGGAATGCGAACGGGGAACGTCGAGGCAAACACCAACGATTATTTGCGAGACTATAACCTTGATGAAGAGGGGTACGTACGCAAGTTTGTGCAGGAGTATGTGGATCATCCCTTGCGTTTGCCGCCTCGAGCGTACTTGACCAGTAGTGCTATGGCTGGGCTTACTACTATCTTGACCCATCTGCGCTCGAACATGTCTTCAACCGACGTAGTGTTAGTAGGTAAGACAAGTTATTTTCAAAATAAATTAGTTGCAGAATACATGTTTCCTGGACAAATACAGTACGTTGTGGAGTTTGATACTGACAATTTGGTTGCGTTAGCAAAGCATTTACAGCCACGAATTATATTACTCGACACGCTGTGTGGCACAGACTCGCTCGATATGCTTAATTTGTCTGAATTGCTGCCAAAACTCTCTGGCGTAGTATCTCGGCGCTCAACACTCGTGCTGGACAACACAAGTTTGGCCACTATGTGTCAGCCGTTGCAATACTTACCGATGAATCCGCTAGGTATGCAACTAGCGGTGGTGGCAAGTCTTAGTAAGTACTATGAATGTGGCCTTGACCGGGTAAACGGAGGGATTGTGTGGACCCCTGTAGGTTCTTTAATTGAGTTTGGACAATCTCGTATGCATCTGGGTACTAATATGCCGGATGCGTCGCTTTGCGCGCTGCCTGTACCAAACCGCAACGTGTTTGATAAACGGATGTTACGTATTGGAAGGAACGCGCGTATGTTGGCAGAGCGTTTGCAAGAAATAGTAGTAAAAACTCAAGGGCCGGTAGAGGGTATCGTGTATCCGGGGCTTCCTTCCCATACAAGTTACACATGGGCACACGAACTTTCATTTGTAGGCGGAGTGTTAGTATTTGAATTTAAGCCAAAATATAAAAAAGCCTCATATTGTCAGTTTTTTGCGCAGCGAATAATGGAAGAAGCAAAAAAACAAAACGTGGATATTATTTGTGGTACAGGTTTTGGTTTTAACACGACACGACTGTACTACACTACCCGGCATGCAAACGCCACCATGAAGCCTTTTGTGCGGTTGTCGCTCGGTACAGAGACTCTCTTTGAAATTGAACGTATAGCCCTTGTGTTTAGTGCGGTTTTGAAAAATCTGTAGCACTCCTTACAATGCGCCACAATAGCGGTGGAAAAGATACATGTAATGGACCAAATTGTTTTTTGAAATCAGAATATCCCTTTCTTTCGCGCGCATTGCCTTTTACCCATACGTGCCCAAGAGCAATAAATCGCACTTTCTTTTTTTGTGCGTTTTCAAAACAGTAATCCATGAGACCAAGCTTTACTCTGTCTTTGGAGAATAACTGATTTGTAAAACTACTCTGATAATAGGAACTATTGTAGGTAGGAGAATATAAGGTAGCTATTCCTGCTGCGAGTGTACCGGTGCGTATGTCTCTTACTGCAAAAAGAGTAATGAATGAACGAGTGTATGGGTCGTTCATTTTTCGTTCTAAAATTGCAAATTCGGACATGCCTATTTTTTTTGCTACGGTACTTTGCATATACGCCGTTTTAAATTCATCGAAAAACACAGACTCAATTGTATATCGACGACCAAGTAGTTGTTTGCGCCAACGAGTACGGTATCGGCGAGCAGATGTTGACCATGTTGAATAATAGGGAACATCTGTATGTAATTCAAAAAAAGCCTCTTGTTTGTACGAGCGTTTTGATAGTTGTAACCAACCTTTTGGTATATCTTGGCGACCCATACGCTGCCACTGCACTATTGCCCACTTTTTGTGGTGGGTTACATCTGGTTCGATATCGCTTATATATAGTTCAAAAATTAAGGGCCATTTTTTCCACCCCACGCCTATAGGGCTTCCTGCAATGTTATATGGATGAAGTTCTGATGGAAACTCTGCGGCCATGTTGTATTCAGGCCATTGGTGATAGTGCACGAGCCCCTCTGGTACTATATTTTTTTGCACCATTTGTAAAGAAGAATCGTGCATACTTACGTGGTGCCGGGGGCGGGACTCGAACCCACACACCCTTTCGGATATTCGATCTTAAGTCGAATGTGGCTACCAAATTACACCACCCCGGCGCTTTATATTTCTACCACGATGTGTGGGTTGTAGGCTATGGCAATTAGGGCATAAGATTCGCAAGTTTTCAAGCCTGTTATCGTGTCGATTTCCGTTTATATGGTCAAGCTCCAAGGGAATTCTTCCATCTTCAGCTTTTTTTGCCCATCCACAAAACTCACATTTTTGCGATTTAAGTCCCTCTGCAAATAACCTCTTCTTAAGTTTATGACTTTGAAAATAACTCTCTTCTGTGAGGATGTGTGCGAGTGGTATTGCAGGAACTGTTGGGATACGTAGACCGACCCTCCACCCTTTACCGGTAAAGTGAGAAATATCTAATTTTGCTTCGCGTATATACTTTTTTACTTGTTCGTAGTTGCCTCCTGCAGGAATAAGACCCAAAGTAAAAATTACTTCACGAATGCTCGTAGATTGTTCGACTGCCTCAATGAGCTGTTCTGCTGTCCATTTTTTCTTTCTTATGCTCATATAGGTACACATAATAGCACATGTGTTGCCTTTGTGTACCACTATGTTTATGGTAGAGTGAGATTAGGGCCACGTAGTCAAGTGGTAAGACAAGAGTCTGCAAAACTCTTATGCGCGGGTTCGATTCCCGCCGTGGCCTCCACTTTAAGATATCTCGTCTAAACGCTGGCGGTTTTTCTCGCCCAAGTCTATTGCAAACTCAATGTGGGGGAATTGTATCCCTTTGATGCGCTTTTTAAAAAATGCAGCTAATTCGGTGCGGTTGCGGTTTGCAAACTTGACGGCCGACCCTTCAGCATCTGTGGGCAACACGGTGATATACACCATGCCGCGGCGCCCGTCACTCGAAACAACAGTATTGGTAACGGTAATGAGCGACTGTCGGCCAGCTTCGCGGGCTAAAAACTCTGCTGCTGTGGTGCGCAGCGCTTCTTGTATTTTTTCACTGCGGTTATCCATACTGTTATTTAAAGACGATAGCAAATGACTCGAGGTAGTCGCCTGCAGCAGGTTCTACAGTGGTTTTTATCATGGCGCCAAACTCATTACCCGCCGCAACTACTTTTGTTGCCGCTTTTTGAGTTTGGAGGCTCACTATTTCTCCCGTGCCCAGCTCGAGGTCGCGGCGCATAATTTTAACCTGTGCACCCTCTGTGAGCTCGCCGCTCTCTACCTTGCCACCAAGCACCACTTTGCCTCTTGTGGTACTAAACACTTTTAGTATTTTTGCTGTGCCCGTTTTTTCTTCTGTATTTTCGCGTGGGCGGCGTTTGTCTATCTCGTCATGTAGCCACTCGGTGAGTTTGTAGATAATGTCGAAGGTTGCAACAGCAACTCCTTGTTGCGTACTGAGCTCTTGTGCCTCGCGCTCAACTTTGACGTTAAAGCCCACAACAACACCGGGGTTTTGCCCGCTGCCGGCAAAGCGTATGTCGCCTTCGGAAATGGGGCCCACTCCGCGGCTCACCACTTTAATGTCAATTTGTTTACCTGCTTCCGACGCCATTTCTGCTTGCAGTTTTTGGAGCTCATGGAGTACTGCGTCACCGGTGCCTGCAAAGTCTGTTTTGATTACCACTGGCAGCGTCGCGCGAGGCTCTTCTTGGTCTGGCGCTTTTTCTACCATGGCGCCAGGTGTGTTGCGTGCGAGCGTTACCGCGTTTTCCGCTTCTTTTTTTGATTCAACTACGCGCCACGGGGCTCCTGCTGCCGGCAGGGAAGAGAATCCTACAATTTGTATCGGACTCCCGGGGAAAGCTTCTTTAATTTGCTTGCCGATATGGTTCTCCATTATGCGCACCGGTGCCATGCTAGAGCCCGACACTACATACTCTCCGCTATTGATGCTGCCATTTTGGACAATAAGTGTCGCTGTGTTGCCGCGCTTGTTGTCCATGTGCGCTTCTATCACGAGCCCGGTACCTGGGAGCTCCGGGTCAGCGGACAGCCCCTCGAGTTCTGCGGCGAGTAAAATCAAGTCAAGTAATTCTGGCACCCCTTCGCCTGTTTTGCCCGACACTGCAACAAATGGTACCTCACCACCGAGGCCTTCAAGGTATATGCCGTTTTCCAATAACGACATTTTTGCTTTTTCTATATCACTACCCGGCTTGTCTATTTTAGTAAAGGCAACAATGTAGGGGATATGTGTTTCGTCTATAAGCTTCAGTGCCTCAAGTGTTTGAGGTTTTGCGCCATCTTCAGCAGAGACAACCAACACTGCAACGTCTGCAACTTCAAGTCCGCGTAGGCGCATAGCACGAAACGCCTCGTGTCCCGGCGTGTCTAAAAAAGTTATTTTGCGCCCCACTCCTCCGGCTGCTCCTGTGTGCTCTACTTCGTACGCAGAGAGATGTTGCGTAATGCCCCCAGCTTCTTTGTCGGTGGTATTGCTGTGGCGAATATAGTCGAGCAGTGTCGACTTACCGTGGTCGATATGCCCCACAACCGCCACGACGGGTGGGCGCACACTGTGGTCTATAGGGGAGACCCCCTTTTGCTTGTCTGATGAATTCATAATGCATATTACGCAGCACGTTTGTTTTGAACGATAGAGGTCTTCGCCTTTTCTATAGCGTCCATTTCTTCCTTTGTAAGTTCAAACGTCGACGTGCCAGCCTCTAGCGGTTTAGCGTATACACCAACGCGGTCGCGCGTGTAGAGTGTTGAGAATACCACGCCAGAGTGCCTTTCGTCAAGAAAGGCAATAGAAAAGCTTTGGTTGCCGCCCGAACCAGCAGAGAAGGGGTTAAAGCGGATAATCCCAATACCCTGTACGCTGCCGCGCATACGTAACTCTGCAAGTTTTAAGTACTTCTCGAGTTCAATGCGAAAGGTTTGAAGCTCTTTGATGTCACGGTTTAAAATCGAAATACTCTCTTCTATCGAACCTCCACGCCCCAGAGTGAGTCGACTGATGCGGCGGCTAAGCGACGTGATATAAAAAAAAGCAATAAGCGCCAGCAGTAGCGCGCCTGCCGCAACCCACGGACTGGCTATCTGTAGATAGTGCGTTGCGGACACAAAAAACGGCTGTATAGATGCAAACATGAGTCACAGTATATACTAAAGATGTGTTTAGTTGGAAGAAACGCATTTACGCAGATGCCGCAGCGGCGACGCCACCTTCGGGTCCGGCACTTGCCGAAATGCTGCGGCTGCTGCCTTTGTGTGGCAACCCTGGCGGGTTGCATGCAGAAGCTACGGCAGCAAAAATAGAACTCGAGCATGCACGGGCCACCGCTGCCAGTGCAATAGGTGCGCATGCAGATGAGGTGGTATTTACCGCGAGCGGTACCGAGGCAAATAATTTGGCACTTACGGGCACGCTGCTGCCCTTACTTTTGAAACATAAAAACATACACGCAGTTACTACTGCCATTGAACACGCTTCTGTTTTGGAACCGTTGCGTGCATTGGTATCGCATGGTTTGCGCCTTACTGAGTTGCCGGTAGACCCCAGTGGGTTTGTTGATGTGGCAGCCCTAGCTGGTGCTATTGGCGACGACACGGCGCTAGTGTTAGTGCAATTGGTAAACAGCGAGGTAGGCACGGTGCAGCCCATACGTGACGTGGCAAAAGAAATTCGCAGAGTTCGCAAATTGCGTAAAAATTCTCTGCCGCTGTATGTGCATGTGGATGCTGCTCAAGCGCCGCTGTGGTTGCCGCTTGCTGTCGAACATTTGGGTGTTGATATGCTCACGCTTGATGGGCAAAAAATATTAGGGCCCAAAGGGGTTGGTATGTTGTATATAAAAAGGGGAGTTAAAATTGAACCGATGGTGCGAGGAGGCGGCCAAGAGCGAGGGCTGCGTAGTGGGACAGAAAACGTGCCGCTTGTGGGTGCATTTGCTGTGGCGCTTGCCAATGCCCAGCGTGATGTGGAGTCCTGTGCCGCCGCCACAGCAGCGGTGCGAGATTTTTTATGGGAAGAGATACGCCGTTTGCTGCCAGACGCTGTGCTTCTGGGGCCGGCTATGGATGCTGGCCGTGTTGCTAATAACGTAAATATTTCTATTGCGGGGTTGGACGGCCAAATGGCCGTTATTGCACTTGACGCCATGGGCATTGCTGCGTCAACCCGCTCGGCCTGTAGTGAGGGCGACGACGCCCCATCACCTACGTTGTTGGCGCTTGGTGTATCGCCAGAAGTTGCAAAAACTGCTGTCCGTTTGACCTTGTTGCCAAACGCTACAAAACAGGATGCCATGCGTATCGCAAGTGCGTTGGAAAAAATTGCGCAGAGGTACCGAAGTGTTGTATAATAGCAGTAATGGATCTTGAGCATCTCACTAAACATCAAATAGTTTTACTCACACTGTTGGTGAGTTTTGTGACGTCCATTGCGACGGGGATAGTAACCGTGTCGCTTATGAGCCAAGCGCCCATGTCGGTAACCCGTACTATCAATCAAATAGTCGAGCGTACCGTTGAAACGGTGGTACCGCAAAGCCAAAATGCTGCGGTGGTACAAAAAACGCTCGTCGTTAAAGACGACGACTTGGCAGCACAGTCCATTGCAAATGTACAAAAAAGCATTATTCGCATTACCGCTAAAGGCGGCGAACAACTGCTCGCGCGAGGCGTTATTATAAACAAAAACGGAACAGCCTTGAGTGATGCTGCGGCGCTTGTAGGCGCCGAAGAGTTTGACGCCATTTTGTCTGATGGAACGCGTGTCCCAGTTGTTGTTGCACAAAGGTCTGCAACGTCGTCTGTGATAGTTGTAGACGTGGCAGTTGGTACGTCGACTGCGTGGGCACCAGCCATGTTTGCTGACAACAGTAAGTTGCGCCTAGGGCAAAGCGTCATACGTATTGGCGGCCGAGGAGTAGATGCTGTGGCTACTGGGGTTATTGCCACTTTGCCCACCAATGCCCAAAATGCTGCAGCCACTATTGAAGCTAGTGTACAGTCTATAACCCCTGGGTCGGTGCTCATCACGCTCTTTGGTGAGGTGGTAGGTATCACAACCACGGCGTCGTTGCTTGAAAGTCCTGGGTCGTACGCCATTGCCAAACAACCCACCGCTAGTAACTAAATCAATCGTTAATTTGTAGTATTACATATGCCACCATTCAATCACTTCACCACCAAAGCAAAAGAAGCGGTTAGACGCGCGCATGAACTTGCGGTAGAGCGCGGTCAAAACCAAGTGAGCCCTATACACTTGCTCGGGGCTTTACTGCTGCAAGAAGAGTCTCTTGTTACGTCTGTATTGGACAAGATGGAAGTCGATGTTGTGCTTTTGACTGACACAGTACTTGAAGCGCTAGAAGGTGGGGCGGGTGGGGCAGTGTTGTCGCCGTCGTATCAACTGTATTTAACGCCAGAGTTGGTACAAGCGTTGGAACGTTCGGCAAAAGTGGCAACAGAGCTCCACGACGAATTTGTATCTACAGAGCACCTATTTATTGCGTTGCTGGACGTGCCAGGGGTAGCCCGCGAGACACTTAACCGTTTTCGTATTACCCGCGAGTCGGTACTTCGTGCGCTGAGCGAGTTGCGTACATCAAAAACTGCAGGCGGTGGCGAACAAAAGAAGTTTCGTGCGCTTGCAAAATACACTCGTTCACTCACTAAGATGGCGCAAGAAAACAAACTTGACCCAGTGATTGGCCGCGACGAAGAAATACAGCGCGTGATACAAATTCTCTCTCGCCGCACAAAAAACAACCCCATTTTGATAGGCGAGCCTGGGGTTGGTAAAACTGCTATTGCCGAAGGGCTTGCGGCGCGTATTGCCAGCGGTGACTGCCCGGAGTCACTTCGCGACAAAGAACTAGTCTCTCTTGATTTGGGGAGCCTTATCGCCGGTACCAAGTACCGTGGCGAGTTTGAAGAGCGACTCAAGGCAATAATAAAAGAAATAGAGCGGTCGGAAGGCAAGATTTTGCTCTTTATTGACGAAATACACACCATGATAGGCGCCGGTGCTGCCGAGGGTGCTATGGATGCGTCCAACATGCTTAAACCTGCGCTTGCACGCGGCGACCTGCACGTTATTGGCGCCACCACACTTCGGGAGTACCAAAAACACATAGAGCGCGACCCTGCCTTCCAGCGACGTTTCCAACCGGTGTATGCACTTGAACCATCGGTAGACGATGCTATCGCTATTTTGCGGGGCCTTAAGGAAAAGTATGAACTCTTCCATGGAGTACATATTACCGACGACGCGCTTGTGTCGGCAGTGCAGTTGTCTGCGCGCTATATCCCCGACCGTTTTTTGCCTGACAAAGCTATAGACCTGATAGATGAAGCGTCGTCGGCGCTGCGCATTTCGCTCGAAAACAAGCCACCAGCCTTGGAAGATGCACATCGCAAAATTATGCGTCTTGAGGTAGAAAAGGAGGCGCTCCGTAAGGAAGCAGCAGAGGAAGGTGAGAGGGCTGCCAAAACACGCACTAAAGTGATAGAGCGCGATATCGCCGAGCTTAAAGAAAAAACAGGCGAGCTTGAACTGCGCTGGAAGAACGAAAAGCAAGTGCTGCTCGACATAAAGAATATCAAAAAAGAATTAGAGAGTTTGCGTATGGAGGCAGACTCTGCAGAGAATGCAGTGGACCTGTCGCGTGCGGCAGAAATCCGCTACGGCGAAATACCGTCGCTTGAACGCGAGTTGGACCAAAAAACAAAACGACTCAAAAAACTGCAGACCACTCGCCGTATTTTGAAGGAAGAGATAACAGAGTCTGACATCGCCAGTGTGGTGTCTAAGTGGACGGGTATCCCTGTGTCGCGCATGCTCGAAGAGGAGGCAGAAAAACTGTCTCGTATTGAACGCATGCTGGAAAATCGTGTGGTTGGCCAAACAGAAGCAGTACAAAAAGTCGCAGACGCGGTTAAACGCTCGCGTGCGGGCATTGCCGACCCAAACCGCCCTATTGCATCGTTTATGTTCCTTGGGCCAACTGGTGTGGGCAAAACCGAGCTTACAAAAGCGCTTGCGGAGTTTATGTTTGATGACGACAAGGCGCTTATACGCGTTGACATGTCGGAGTATATGGAAAAACATTCGGTCTCTAAAATCATTGGCGCACCCCCGGGGTATGTGGGCCACGAAGAGGGTGGGGCGTTGACTGAATTGGTACGCCACCGGCCGTACTCGGTGTTGTTGTTTGACGAGATAGAAAAAGCCCACCCAGAAGTGTTTAATATTTTATTGCAAGTATTGGACAATGGCCACCTAACCGACGCCAAGGGGCGTAAAGTCAACTTCCGCAACACAATAATCATCATGACCTCAAACATTGGGGCTCAGTACATCGACAAGATGGAGCAGCTCGGTTTTGCAACTGGTGGCGCGAGTGACGGCCACAACTACCAAGTTGCAAAAGAGCGAGTAAACGCTGCGCTCAAAGAGCACTTCCGTCCAGAATTCCTTAACCGCATTGACGAGATAATTATCTTTAACATCCTGTCGCCAGAAGCGATACAAGAAATTGTGGGTATCCAGGTTAAAGAGGTAGTTGCCCGGTTGAAACAAAAAGATATTACCTTAACACTTACTCCTGCGGTGTACGAATTTTTGTCTAAAGAAGGCTACAATCCGCATTATGGTGCGCGCCCATTGCGCCGGCTTATACAAGACAAAATCTTGACCAAAGTTGCACACTTGATGGTTAGTCGTGGAGTGTTGTCGGGTGGCGCGGTAACGGTGGATATGAAAGGGGGCGAATTTACCTTTGATGTGCGCAAAAGCGCCCGCAGCCGCGTCAAAACTCCTGTAGCTAGTGACTACATCGCGCAGTAAATCCAACTTACCAAGCGCTTGGTCGACAGTTGCGCAAAAAAAGTGTACCGTATGACTGTTCTTCGCTGCGTCGGTGGCAGAGTGGTCAATTGCAATTGGCTGTAAACCAATCGCCTTCGGGCTCCGGAGGTTCGAATCCTCCCCGGCGCACAAAAAAAAGAAACGACTGGCTTTTGCCAGTTTTTTCTGTTTTCTGGTTCGCGCCGGAGCAAGGTATGGGATACCTTGCGTGTAGGATTCGAACGCCGGAGCGGGCCCCATGCCAGCAGGTATGGGAGCGAGGCGGTGCCTAGTCCGAGACGAGTGACGACGAGTCGAGAGACGAAGGAGAATCCTCCCCGGCGCACAAATACAAAAAGTCTCGGCTTATGCCGAGACTTTTTGTGCGATAGAGTCCTAGTAAGATCGTATGGTATGATAGGGGCACGTATTATGTCGCTACGTTTTAAAATGAGTGTCGGGGCCGGTGTACTAATGGTCTTTTTTTTACTGCCAGCCGTAGGGTTTGCCCAACAACTTGCCCGCAGCCCCTCGGGACTCGTGCCATGCGGCGCGGTGTCTGGTTTTAGTGAGATTTTTCGTGCCACAGAGTGTGGACTCTGTGACTTGGTAAAACTATTTGGAAACATCAACAACTTTTTACTGGGGGTAACTATCCCAATATCAATAGCACTCTTTGCATGGGCGGGTGTTATGTACTTTGCAGCAGGTGGTAACCCTAAACAGATAATCCGTGCGCACCATATATTCAAATCAGTTGTTATTGGCTTTATCATTGCTCTCGCTGCATGGCTCATAGTGCAAACCATACTGAATGCATTGGTCAACAGAAGCATCTTTACCTCAGGCTCGTGGAACACATTGGTTTGCGCTGGCGACAGTCAACGCAAACGAGACTCAAACGTCTCTGATATCTTTAGGTTTATTACGGGAAATACACAAGGGGGTGGTGGGGGAATACAAGTTGGTGGGCAGACGCCAGTTGCTCCTGGTACTGGCACACCGCAACCTGGTTTCCAAATAGTGTCTTTAATGACCACTGGCCCGGGCGGATCCCCGGTTTCTACAGCTTTTTCGACATCTAGAGATGACGCAGACTTAGGTGGTACCTATGAAAATGTAATGAACACGTACCGTGGCCAAATAGAGAGTGCCTGCGTGGGGAGTGTTGTCCCTAATTGTGCACAGGTGGTTGCTGCAACAATAACAGTAGAATCTAGCGGCAGGCCTGATGCTGTAAGCGCAACAGGCGCTCGAGGTCTTATGCAAGGACAGTCAGGTGCGACTGGTAGTAACTGCGGAGCTACTGATACGACGTGTCAGATAGTGCAAGGGACAAATTATCTCAATACTCTATACAATTTAAATCAAATTAATCGCAATCTCTCCAACACTATAGCTGCATACAATACAGGGCCCTGTACGGGGGAGACGTGCAGTGCGACAGGTAAAAAAGCTGCGCTTGGCACCAGTAATGCTGACCTTAGTATAGGCTGTGGGGCAAATTACTATGCATGGCAATGTAGTACCCAGCCTGATGGTTTAGTAGACACGCAGCGTCATGTGGCCAATTTTTGTCGAACTCTGTCATTAAAGGGGGGAGTTTCGTGTTAGATGGGGAGGGCTTGGCAAGGCGTGCCTGGTAGGGTATAGTACCTCGGTATGTCACAAGACCGTCTCATAAAGCTGGCCTGCGGGAAATGCAAGCGCATTAACTATTGGTCGTCCAAAAACAAGAAGCTTGTTGAGCGCAAAATCGAGCTCAAAAAGTATTGTAAGTGGTGCCGGGTACAACAGACCCACAAAGAGGCGCGAAAGTAATTTTTTTGCTACACTGACGCCTAAGGGCCTATAGTTCAGTGGTAGAATACCGGTTTCCAAAACCGTTGACCGAGGTTCGAATCCTCGTGGGCCCGCCCTACTTAAGAAACTTTTTAGCCAATTGCAAGGCTTCTGCTTTGCTTGTAATCCACCGTATGTCTTTGTTGCGCTTAAACCAGCGTATTTGGCGTTTGGCGTAGTGCTGGATGGCACGCTCGAGCCCTAGTATAAAATCTTCTTTTGATACCTTATTTTGGAGCAATTGGGATAGAAAGCGATATTCGAGCCCCAGTGCCTCCATGCGTTTGTATGAAAGCCCAATACCAACAGGTGCAGGTGTGTGCAAATTTTTTGCCTCGGCCACCATACCTTCTGTGATACGGCTTAAAAGACGGGTGCGGATGTTTTTGTACAACGTTTCTTGTGGTGGGTTGATGCCGAGCCACAGCACATCATATTTTTGCTCTAGGGTGGGGATTGGGTTTGCCCCAATGGCTTTAGCAATTTCTATCGCACGTATTAAACGGCGAGGATTTTCTTTTTCTATATTTGCAGCGCGGCGAGGGTCAAGTTTTTGAAGTTGGGCAAATAATTGTGGCGCCGACTTTTTTTCGAGCTTTGCACGGAGGGTTGGGTTTGGGGGTACTTCTGCATACGACATGCGGCCCAAAAATGTATCAATATATAACCCCGTCCCTCCAACCAATATTGTTATTCTAGCTTTCTGCAGAATGCTAGAATGTGCCCGCGCAGCAAGGTGGACAAAGTCGCTCACAGTAAACTGTTTTTTTGGAGAGATGATGTCAAGTAGGTGGTGGGGTATACCCGCCATTTCTTTTTTAGTCACTTTGCCGGTGCCTATGTCGAGCCCGTTGTACACTTGGCGCGAGTCGGCAGATATGACTTCGCCGCCGAGTTTTTGGGCAAGGTAAATACCAAGAGACGTTTTGCCCGAGGCAGTGGGCCCTACTACGGCTATTAGTTTTGGCTTTTGCACACTCAACTTGTACCTCGCCATGCAAAAAAAAGAAAGCACCCCAAAAGGGGTGCTAGGTGGCGGATTATGCAGAGTGTAGTTCTTGATGGGTAGTATTCAACGCTGCTATCATATATTGCTCCTCACGGTCTAGTATCGCCCTGCCCACGATGGCGTTGTAGGCACCCAGACGCGCAGCGTCGGAAGGGGAGATGATGTGCCTATGGTTGTTTATGTCCGGGTACGTGGTGGTCCGGATGCCAGGTACGTGAATGCTTATCGGCACATCCTTCAGACGTGGAAGCATTGAGCCGTCGCAGACAAAGTGCGTAAATCCGCACTCTACTGTTCGAGCAATCTCCGAGAGGATAAAGCCGTTTCTGGTGATGTTTGGTAATAAAGGCTGGCGTTCTGTCGCAGTTGTTAGTGATACTGCGACGGGTGTTACTTCCTGCTTTTTGCAGAGAGCTACCAACTTCATTAGGTCGGCTTGTAAATATAGAGGTGTACTTACGGTCACGTACCCGCCCTTAGGGAGGGTCTTTATAACGCTCGCGTTTGTGTCGGGGGTGTCCGCCAGTTTGAAGTCCCAAAAGATAGGGATGCCGAGTTTGGGACAGAGTGTCTGGGCAAACGCCTTATAGGTGCGAGTGCTATCGCTTGGCCTGTTGAGCAGGCTCCACAGTCCGAGCTTGAGAACGTCGATTTTCCTAGATTCCAGGAGTTGCCCAAGAACCAAGGTTGACACGGGCAAGTCCAGCGCTAGGGTTAATAGTGGTGTAGGCATAGCGTCTACTCCATACAAAGTTCCAAAAAGATTGTACTACAAAAATGATTATTGCCTAGAGACTCGGCCAAGAACACTTTTTGTCGCCAGTCGCTCCAAAAAGTTTCTCAGTAAGTGCGTAAGGGGAGACTCGGCCAAGAACACTTTTTTGGTGCCGGAGGGGAGACTCGGTCACGAATAATGCACAAGCCGTCGCTTGTGCATTTTCTCGACCCCGGCTCACGGTCTCGCCTGCTGGCTCGACATCGCTCCGCCCTTCTCGTCCCCATAATTGCTTCGCAATTGTGCCGGAGGGGAGACTCGAACTCCCATCCCTTGCGAGACGCGATTTTGAGTCGCGCGCGTATACCATTCCGCCACTCCGGCATTTTGTCGAACTAGCAGGCCTTTGACCGCCGCCACTCCGGCATTATTTCGAACAAGCTAGCCTTTGACCGCCGCCACCCGACCTTACGTATGCTAGTATATCTTTATGTCAGAGTTTTACAATAACGCAATTTTTTGGGTCGAGGTCGACAAAATTAAACCCAACCCCTTCCAGCCCCGAAAAGAGTTTGACGAAGCAAAGCTCCAAGACCTGGCCAAATCCATACGCCAGTACGGTGTCATCCAACCGCTTACGGTTACCAGGCGTGAGTTCGAAAAGCCCGACGGTGGCATTGGTACCGACTACGAACTTATTGCCGGCGAGCGCCGTCTGCGCGCGTCTAAACTCGCAGGTGTCGCGCAAGTGCCGGTTATTATCCGTGCCGACTTTGACGACGATAAAACAAAACTCGAAGTTGCTATTATCGAAAACCTGCAGCGCGAGGATTTAAACCCCATAGACCGTGCAAAAGCATTTGCACGCTTGGTGTCGGAATTTGGATTTAAACACGTGCAGGTGGCCGAGAAAGTGGGCAAAAGCCGCGAGTATGTATCCAACACTATCCGCCTTTTAATGTTGACCGACGAAATCCAGCAAGCACTCTCCGACGGCAAAATTGCCGAAGGTCACACTAGGCCTCTTTTGATGCTTATCGACAGGCCGCAAGAGCAGCAGACGCTCTTTCGCGAGATTATACTCAAACGCTTAACAGTACGTGACTCCGAGTCTATTGCACGCCGCATTGCGTTTGATAAGGTCCGTAAAAAAGAATACTTGTATTCGCCCGAAATTTTGGAAATGGAACGTGAGTTGACCGAGGCACTTGGTACCCGCGTTGCAATAGAGCCCAAAGAAGTTGGAGGCAAACTATCAATCGACTTCTTCTCTGAAGATGACCTCCAGACGCTCTTTGCGGCGCTCGCGTCACGCATCGCACAACAAAAAAACGCAGCCGCAGCAGAGGCGAGTGGGGCAGCTGCAGAGGTTACAGAGATACCCGTGGAGCAGCTCGACGACAGAACAGAAGAAGAAAAAACAGTAGACGAAAACACATTTGATCCACGCAGCTTCTCTCTTTAGTTTTTGGTTTTGATTCGCTCTAGTGCATTTCGTATGTGCCGACGAGCAAGAGTGGTCTTTGCAAATCCCATCCATTTTTGTGTTGGTGTGGCAGATTTTTTTGTCTGAATTTCCACAATGTCGCCATTTTGAAGTGTTGTGTCGAGTGGTACCATTTTGCCATTTACCTTAGCGCCCGAGATATGGTCGCCAACGTCGGAGTGTATGGCGTAGGCAAAGTCTATGGGGCTCGAGTTTATGGGCAAGTCAACTGCGTCGCCACGTGGAGTAAAAACAAACACACGATGAATAAAAATATCTGTTTTGAGGGTTGTCTCAAAATCAGGATCGTCCCTTTTTTCCTCTAACTCCGCGAGCCATTCGGGTGTCTGTGGGGCGCCATAACGTGTGCGTTTACGTGTAGGCTCTTGAGGCACTACGGTAGGGTCTTTTACAGTACTTCGACGAAAATTTGGAATCAAGCTCTTGATCCAGTCAAAACTGGACTGTCTGTCGCCGCCAGCCCGAGCTCCTGGAGTGTCGGCCACTCCCGTCTCTTTGTACAACACATGGGCAGCAATACCGTACTGTGCTTCTTGATGCATAGCTTTGGTGCGGATTTGTACCTCTACGATGCCGCCTTGTGCCGGCAGACCTCCGTCGCCAGAAAATACGGTGGTGTGCAACCCTTGGTAACCATTTGGTTTGGGGAAGGCGATATAGTCTTTAATTTTGTTTGGTAGTGGTTGCCACAGTTTGTGCACCAGCCCTAGTACTCGGTAACAGTCTGCGATGTCGGGCACAATAATGCGCAGTGCTGCCACGTCGTACACACTACTGATGTCGCCGCCTTTGCGCTGCAATTTTTGCCACAAACTCCAGAGGCCTTTTACGCGGTAGTCGGTGTTAAAGTCAGTAATATGGCTTTCGGCAAGTTCTTTTTTTAGTGTGCGCAGCATTTTCTCGAGTCGTTCTTCTGTGTCGTTTGCGGTTTCGCTCAAGAGGCGTTGTGCTTCTTTAAACTCCTCGGGGTAGGCATACTCAAATGCTTTGTCCTCGAGCTCGCGGCGCACAAGGCCCATACCCAGCCGATGAGCAATCGCAGCATAAATTTCGAGAGTTTCCAGCGCGATGCGCTTCCTTTTTTCAGGAGGGACGTGCTCGAGTGTACGGATGTTGTGCAGTCGATCCATCAGTTTGATAATCAACACGCGCGCATCTTGGCCGGTTGCCACAAGTAATTTGCGCAGCGACTCCCTGTGCCGCTCTGCACCGCGATATTTAAAGTGGCCTAGTTTGGTTACGCCTTCGACCAAAAAACGTACTTCTTTGCCAAACTCTTGTTCTATTGTTTCGGGCAATACGCCTACGTCCTCGACAGAGTCGTGGAGGAGCCCTGCGGCAATTGTTTTAGCGCTCATGCCAAGGCCCGCCAAGCCTTTTGCAGTTTCGACAAGGTGATTTAAATATGGCTCGCCGGAGAATCGTTTGTGGTCTTTATGCGCCTCTGCAACAAACGCGTACGCCTTTTCCACAAAAGCCGCATCTTCCTTCGACGGCCCGTTCATGAGGTTTAAAATTTCTTTTACCCCGTACATATACTTCTAGTATATACGTTTGTAATTTTTATGCCTCCTGCTTTTTCTTGGCAAACCCGCGGCGCTTTTTTTCTTCTTTCAAAATCTCTAGCGCGCGGGGGAGGTCGATTTTGTACACATCATCAGTTTTGAGCGAACGGAAGTCAGGTTTGGGTTTAATGTTGTGTGCAATGTACGGGCCAAAGCGCCCAATGTTGGCTGTAATGTCTGCGCCAGTGTCTGGGTGTGTGCCCAAGGTACGAGGGAGTGAAAGGTAGTGTACCGCCTCTGCAACAGTCACAGTGCTCGGCTCTTTTTCTTTTGGAATTGATGCGCGTTTTGGTTTGGGCTTTTTTGTTTTGCCTTTGCCTTCGGGCATCTCACCCAGCTGCACGTACGGGCCAAAGCGCCCGTCGAGTACGTAAATATTTTCGCCAGTGTCGGGGTGCGTGCCGATAGGCTTTGCAGGGTCGTTGGAGATGACCTCTCCGGCTTCGGTGCGTGCACCCATACAGTCGGGGAAGCGCGAGCAGCTCATAAATTTGCCCTGGCGCGAGAGTTTAAACACCATCGCGCTGTTACAGAGGGGGCAGGCAAATTCTTTGGGTGTGGGCCCCAAGTCGGTAATTTTACCCGCCTCTTTGTCTTTTATTTTTACTTCCTTTAAAAACGGCGTATAAAAATCTTTGAGTGTTTTTGCATATTCGCGCGTGCCCGCTGCTATCTCGTCCAACTCGTCCTCCATCTCGGCGGTAAAGGTGTCGCTGATATAGGTAGGGAAGTTTGCTTCCAAAAAGCTCGACACTACGTCGCCTGTGTCGGTGGGTTTGAGCGAGCGTCCTTCCTTTGCAACATACCCGCGGTCGTCGAGTGTGCGCATAATGGACGCATAGGTTGATGGGCGGCCAATACCGCGTTTCTCGAGCTCTTTAATCAAACCTGCTTCCGTATAGCGCGGTGGCGGGGTAGTCTGCTTTTCTTCGGCAGAAATATCTTCTACTTTTAAATCTTCGCCTTTTGTGACTTTTGGCAGCTCTACGTCCTCGCCGCGGGCTGCAGGGTCTGCTTTGAGCCATCCATCAAAAAGCACGCGCGAGCCGTTGGCAGTAAATGCTGGCACATCTTTGTCTTTAGTGTTGGCGATAATTTTTGTCTTAAGTAGTTTTGCGTCGGTCATTTGGGATGCGACAGTGCGGCGCCAAATAAGCTCGTAGAGCTTTTTTTGCTCGGGGGTGCTACCCAGAGATTCTTTTTCTGGGTGGGTAGGGCGTACTGCTTCGTGGGCCTCTTGAGCGTTTTTAGATTTGGTTGCAAACGTGTGCGGCTCTACATAGTCTTTGCCAAACTTTTTTTCAGCGTAGGCCAAAATGGCAGCCTGGGCGGGTTTGCCTAAGTTTGTGGAGTCGGTACGCATATAGGTGATGTGCCCCGCCTCGTACAGTTTTTGCGCAATGCGCATAGTATTTGCGGGAGAGAACCCAAGCCGCGAGCTCGCTGTCTGCTGCAAGGTAGATGTAGTAAAAGGCGCGCGGGTAGTGCGCTTCGTCTCGCTCTCGGTGACGTCGGTGACAGAAAGGCCGTCCTTGGTAACGGCAGCAATTACCTCGTCGGCAGTTTTTTTACCGTCTTTTTTGCCTGGCGCATCTTTTGGCTCATCAACACAGGTAAGCGTAAGAGATTCCTTTTTAGGTGTTTTGGTTTGCGCGGTAATTACATAATAGGTGTCCGCTACAAATGCGCGTATCTCGCGCTCGCGCTCCATGATGATGCGTAGCGCAGGCGACTGTACGCGGCCAGCAGACAATCCGTAGCGTACCTTTTTCCAAATAAGGCCAGACAGGTCGTAACCAACCAGGCGGTCCAAAACGCGGCGCGCCTCTTGTGCATAACGCAAGTTTTCGTCGATTTGTCGTGGGTGCTCGAGCGCCTCGGCAATAGCCTCTTTGGTAATCTCGTGGAAGGCGATGCGGTTTGGTTTTTTAAGCCCCAATTCTTCCTTTATGTGCCAGGCGATAGCCTCGCCCTCGCGGTCGGGGTCGGTTGCAAGTATCACCTCGTCGGCTTTTTTAGCGAGTGCCTGAAGGTCCGCTATTATTTGTGCTTTGCCGGGCACGACTTCGTAGTGGGGCACAAACCCCGCCTCAATGTCGATTGCTTTTTTGTTGCTTTTTGGGAGGTCGCGCACGTGGCCCACAGAGGCACGCACCACAAAGTTGCCATCCCCCATGTCGGACATGTACTTCTCTATAGTCTTGGCCTTGGCTGGCGACTCAACAATAACAAGCTTCATTTGCGCTTTATTGATACCACATTTTTGCGCCCCAGTCTATTATGCACGTTCCACTTTCCCCAACCGCTCGACAATAAGTCCACGTATAAGTAGGGATGAAAGGGCGATATTTGCCTCTTGTGCCGATAATGCTGCGCGCTCGATAAGCTCGTCGCGCACCAGAGGTTCTGTTAAAGCTGTAAGTATTTTTGCTTCACTATCGGTTAAATCGGTGGGCAGCATGGCTTGCGTTGGATTTTCAATTGGCCGTAATCCTAGGGCTTCTAAAATGTCACCACTGCTCCGTACCAATGTTGCCCCTTCGCGGATAAGCGCATTAACACCAGCGCCACTCTCGCGGCCAAGCTCGTGGGGGATTGCGAGCACTTCGCGGTTATAGTCCATTGCTAAGCGTGCAGTAATGAGCGTGCCCGATTTTTCTCCCGCCTCAATAATAAGTGTGGCTTTGCTCATGCCGGCGCTGATGCGGTTGCGCTGTGGGAATGAGTGCAGCATTGCAACAAAGGTATGCTCGTTTTCTGAAAGCAGCGCACCTCCTTGTTTGAGTATGCGCTGTGCAAGTGGTTGGTTTATCCTCGGGTATATTATTTTGTCGTCGAGCCCAGAGGGTAATACGGCGACAGTAGGTAGCCCAACGTCGAGTGCTGCTTTATGCGCCTCGCCGTCTATGCCTAGCGCCATACCAGAGACGATGCCCACGGGGTACTTGGCCAACCCTGCGATGAGCGACTGTGTCATGCGACGACCATAAGGAGTACAAGCACGTGAGCCCACGACGCATAGGAGTTTGTAGTCCTGGGGTGGCATGGTGCCTCGCATATACAGATGTGTCGGACAGTCGGGAATCTCGCGCAGCAGCGCGGGGAAGTCCTTCGCCCCCAATTGTCGCATAGGGAAAGACATTGTAATATATATTGTACAATCAAATTATGTTGGATATCACATTTATTCGAGAAAACCCGGACATTGTGCGCGCAGCGCTCAAAAACAAAAACCGCGAGGATGTTGACCTTGACCGTGTGTTGGCGTTGGCCGACGAGCGCAAAAAGCTTGCGGGCGAAGTGAGCGAGATAAACCGCAAACGGGGTGTAGCGCAAGAAGCACGCGACGGCGAAGCTGGCCGGCAGCTTAAAGAAGATTTGCGTGTTGCAGAAGGGGCGTATCAAATACTTGAAAAAGAGTTGGTGTCTTTGTTGGTTAAAATCCCAAACATCCCTTCTGCCGACACTCCTGTGGGGCCCGATGAGTCGGGCAATCAAATTCTGCGCAGCTGGGGAGATAAACCACAGTTTACTTTTACACCAAAGGCACACTGGGATTTAGGAAAAGAGCTGGGCGTACTATATAGCGAGACAGCGGCAAAAGTTTCGGGAGCGCGTTTTACGTATCTTGCAGGCGATTTAGCTCTTTTGCAGTTTGCGCTACTCAACTTCACTATAAAAACACTCACTTCGCGAGATGTATTGCGCACGATTATACAAACCGCAAATCTTTCAGTGAAGGATGACCCTTTTACTTTGATTGTTCCTCCGGTGATGATGCGTTCTCAAGTGATGAATCGCATGGCGCGTCTGGACCCCATAGACGATAGATTTTATTTTGAAAAGGATGACCTTGTGCTTATTGGCAGTGCTGAACATACACTCGGCCCCATCTATATGGACGAAACTCTTGCAGAAGAAGAACTTCCTATCCGTTATTTTGCGTATACTCCTGCATTCCGCCGCGAAGCAGGTGCGGCAGGCAAAGACACACGTGGTATCTTGCGCCAACATCAATTTGATAAAATTGAGATGGAAGTGTTTTCTAAACCAGAAGATGGATTTGCCGAACAGGACTTCTTGGTGGCGGTACAGGAGTATCTTATGCAGCAGTTGAAACTCCCGCACCAAGTAATTGCAGTATGCACAGGGGACATGGGTTTTCCTGATCAGCGCCAAATAGACATCGAGACATGGATGCCTGGACAAGATACGTATC
>CALQZN010000006.1 GCA_943349675.1 Candidatus Nomurabacteria bacterium | reverse complement strand
TTTAGTGGGAGTGAGTGTATATTTTTTTATAAAAAAAATACGCGGAGAACGTGTTCGTGTATATACGGTCGATATGGATAATTTCTCCTACACACCCCTAGTACTGCTTGCCCCTGTGTTTACGGAGATGCACACACCAAAGGTGTATTCGCAACTGCAAAACTTTTTCTTTTCTCGCGCAGCTGGAGTTATTGCAACCAATGGCCTGACACGACAAAAACTAATCGATGACTACAAACTTGCTCCCTCGTGTGTTGTCGCAGAGCCAAACGGGGTTGATGTGGGGAAGTTTGGAGTGGAAATCTCTACCTCTGCTGCACGAGAAGTATGCGGGCTCCCGCAAGATAAAAAAATAGTTTTGTATGTGGGACGTTTTTATGCGTGGAAAGGACTCGATATTTTGCCGCTAGCCTGCGGAGGGTTGCCTGAAGACACGAGGTGTTACATGGTTGGCGGCTCAGAAGAAGAGTTTAAACAGGTAACAGGCGTTAGTAGTATCCCGCCTACAATGGTTTTTGTGGGAGAAAAAGCGCCACAAGAAATTCCTCTATGGCTCCAAGCCGCTGATGTATTGCTTGTGCTGGGTACGGAAAAAAATGAAGACTCCAGTCGTTATACATCACCGATGAAGTTGTTTGAATATATGGCAGCAAACAAGCCTATTGTAGCGAGTGCAACAGCGGCGCTTACAGACGTGTTGACGCCTGCTTCTGCTTTTTTGTGTGAGCCAGACAATGTTAGAGCTCTAAGCGACGCTATGCAGCTGGCGCTCGCAAGTGAAGATGCGCCGAAGCGCTCCTTACAAGCCAGGCAGTGGGTGCAAGTGCATACGTGGAACCTTCGCGCAGAGCGCGTGCTTGCGTTTATAAACAGCGTTGATAGGCTAAAGTCATTATGAATCTTTGGGCGCCACGTATTTACACAAAAACAGCAGGGTTTACAACGGCTAATATTTTAGACGGAGCGGCGGCTCTTGATTTTGGTTGTGGCGATCGTAAGTTGCCGGGGGCCCGCGGGATGGACATACTCCCTCTCCCAGCGGTGGACGTGGTGCATGATGTAAACAGTCGTCCGTGGCCGTTTGCAGATAACTCGTTTGACCTGGTGTTTGGTAATCATGTGCTCGAACATGTGAGCGATGTGCTCGGGACGCTGGGTGAGATACACCGCGTCACAAAACCGGGCGGGCGTGTGGTAGTGCAAGTGCCGTACTTCCGCTGTACAGATGCATTTAATGACCCAACGCACGAACATTTTTTTGCAACAGGGACACTCGATTATTGTATTGAAGGGACAAAACTTAGCCAGTACCGATACACATCTTTTTTGTTTCGCAAATTAGGCTTTTGGTATGGGTGGCCACACCCGTCAAAAAATCCTCTCAAGCGAGCGTTGAAGTCGTTTATAGAGTCACATCCGAAGTTTTACGACCAATACCTCTCGTTACTTTTGCCTGCGGAGTGTCTTACCTGGGAGCTCGAAGTACTGAAGTAATATGGAAGTAAAAAAAGCTCTGACATTCCGCGCGTCGTCCATAGGAGACTGTTTGATGGCGAAGTATTTGCTCGAAAATGTGCACGCCCAGTTTCCAGAGGCGAGGGTGGCTATTGTGGTGTCGAGCAAAGCCTCCATGATTCGTGATTTATTTGCCGCGTACCCTTGGCTTGAAGTGGTGGAGGCCAATCGTCACAGCGTAGCGTCGCTGTGGTTTTTATGGAAAAACTTTCATGGTGCTGACTTTGTGGTGACGCAGTACGCAGGAAAGCCTGGAGGCCATTTTTCGTTGTGGAGTAAACTTTTTGCACGGTTGCTTGCGCGGCGCGGTGTCCTCATGGGTTTTGAGGACGCTTCAAAAATAAACAGGTATGTTTTTGACCACTGTGTGGGGGGAGTTATTGGAGAGGCGCCTGCTGAGCTTGAACGAAAAGCGCTCAAAGCGGCGGGTTTGAGTGTGCCGGTTGAGTCTCCGACACTTTTATTTAATAAAGAAGATCTTAATCAATTTGGACTTACGGGTGCGCCGTATATTGTGGTGCATTTGTTTGCAGGCAATAAAGGGCGCGGTATACATCCAACAAAAAAACGAGAATTACTACAGGCGCTTGTACAAGCTTTTCCTGGAGTGATGTTGGTGGTGAGTGGAGGAATGGATGACAAGACAGAGGCAGAGGAGGTGGCTCAAGGTTTGCCAGTTAAGGTTGTGGCTGGCCAGGCTAGTTTGCAACACATGCTCGGGCTTATGGCAGGGAGCGTGGGCACCCTGAGTGTAGATACGGGGATGGCGCACATGTCGGCGCAGTTGGGCCGGCCCACTATAGTGTTGGGGACGTGTCTGGGCCTCCATTGGTGGAAGTCACAGCAATACAGCTTTAGCGCAATAGAAGTTATCTCAAACCGCGCTGCACACCCACAGGGACATGTATTCGAAGAGTATCCTAGTTGTATAAACGAAATACCTACACAAGAGGTTGTGGAGACAGCTAAAAGAGTGCTGCAACTCTAGTAGGCAAACGTAGCGTACTTGTTTTCAAAATACCCAACCTTATTTTTGTAATACTCCCAGTCTAGTGGCTCGTTATCCACGACCACATGAGGGACGTTTCCAAACCATGCAGCCATATTGCTAAAGGTTGTGTTGGTGCCAACTATAACGCTTGCTCTGGAAAGTAAGAATAAATTTTTCTCAGTATTTCCTTGTACTACATATACAGGGTAGCGGGCAAATATATCTGGGGCGATAGGCAGGTCGGACACGATAAGCATCGCCACGTTTTTTGGGTCAATGGAGTTGTGTTGTATATGCTCCTCAACAATACGCAGAGTGCGAATGGGGGATACCAAAAATTCGCCACTCTCAAACCCTGTAAAGTTTTTTTGTCGTATGTGTACACCGATGAGGGTCTTGCCTTTTTGGGGATGGATACTATCAGCAAGTTCTTGTTGTATAAATGCGGGTGTAAAAGCAAGCAGAAGTTCTTTACGGTATTTCTCGAGCCCGGCGGGGTTTCTAAACAGCCAGCCGTATAAATGCAGGATTTTTTGTGACGAAAGTTTTTCTGCAAGATTTTTTGTAGGTGGCAAGTATATAGGTGCGCGCCACGCCAACAAAACAGAAGAGCTATACAACACACTCACCATCCGTGCGTATAGTGTGTGTGCTAAGCGCCACAGCCCAGTGTAGCCAAACCCTGAGTGATTAATAACTCGTGCACCAAGTTCCAAACCGCACGCATACACGCTCATGTGGTTTAAAAGCTCGTTGCCAAACTCTCTACATCCTGATTTTACAATGACGAGTTTTTTCATACTTACAAAATAATTTGCCAGTCTTTTTTTAATATAGGCAAATTCCACGCAAGGTTTTCGCGGGCGTAGCGATGTACAAACAATTTTTGGGTGGGGTTGGTGTACGCCAGGCAATCAACTAAAAACATAAACGATGAGTCCATAACATGAATTTCCGCGGCGTTTTGGAGTAGAAGGCAGTAATCGAAAATATTTCGAGTAAGCGCCAAGTCGGGGCGCACAGCAGGCAAGGAAGAATTTATTTTAAGAGTGTCAAGAGGGAAGCGAGCGTCTTCGTGTATAAAAATATAAGACCCTGCCGGGGCTAGTTTTTGTGCAAGAGCTTGTTCTTGCGCACTGTCGCGTGCGACGTAAAAACTGTCCCACATTTTGTCCAATGCTATTCCAGCCGACTGATAAAATTGCCGTTCGTATTTAACGCCCGACTCTGGGTCAAAAGATCCTATGTGTTGTATGCGGTCCCAGTGCCCCTTCCCCCGATTAAAAAAGTTTCGGATACGAAGCCACTTTATCTCTTTGTGTGACCGCAAGAGGTGGATGTAAACATTAGGCAAGTCTCGGTACAAAAAGGCGACCGACGGCTCGTTTTGAGGAGAACAAAAGAGCCCTACACGCGAATGTTTTTTGCTGTATTCGCGGACTATTGCGCTGCAGGCAATGTGGTCGCCAAGCCCCAAGGGGTGATATATAAGTACGCTAGACATGGGGTAGTTTTACATTATACTGGGGCTCAATGAAAGCCGCTGTCTTGGAAGAAATTAACGCCCCCCTCACGGTTGCAGAAGTGGGGCTGACCGACCTGTCTTTTGGCCAAGTGTTGGTCAAAATCCTTGTAAGTGGTATCTGTGGGTCGCAACTCCAAGAAATCGCAGGCAACAAAGGCAATGCTGCATATGTGCCACACTTAATGGGCCACGAAGGGTGCGGCATTGTCGAGGACGTGGGTGCTGGTGTCACAAAAGTAAAAAAAGGTGACAAGGTTATTATGCATTGGCGCAAAGGGGACGGTATTGAGTCGGACTTTCCGTCGTACCTCTTTAACGGCAAGATAATTAAAAGCGGCAAAGTTACGACATTTAGCGAATATTCTATTGTGTCAGAAAATCGGGTAACGCCCGTGCCCATCGACACTCCCGACGAGTTGTGTGCACTGCTTGGGTGCAGCCTCTCTACTGCGCTTGGGACAATTAGTCTGGAGGCAAACCTTAAAATGGGGGAAAGTATTTTGATTGTGGGTGCAGGAGGGCTTGGGGTGAACCTTATTAAGGCTGCAAAAATGGTAAGTGCGTATCCTATTGTCAGTGCTGATATCCACGACGGGAAAAAAGCGGTTGCCGAGCAACTTGGCGCTGATTTGTATATAAATTGCAAACGCGAGTCTATAAAAGACGCGTTGTTTAAAGCCTACGGTACTAAAGAATTCGACGTTATTATCGACACTTCAGGTAATGCAAAAAGTATTGAAGATACAATACAACTTTTGTCGGGCACCGGTCGCTACATTATGGTGGGGCAGCCAAAGCCGGGCGAAACAGTGGAGCTTAAAAACGCCAACCATTTTTTTGGTGGCAGCGGCAAGATGATAAAAGCCACGCAAGGTGGGCAGTTTTCGCCAAGTATAGAGATTCCACGATATATAAAACTTTATGAAAGTGGTTTGCTTAACATCGACAACATTATTACGCATCGGATGCCGCTGCAGAAAATAAACGAGGCTATTGAGATGGTGCGAAAAGGGGAGGCAAGCCGCATTGTGGTAGACATGCGCCCCTCGCCCTTGTTGGTTGCGTACCAAAAAATGTCTTTTGTCCGCATGGCGCAGCAGGAGTTGGTAAACCTCTACCTCAACAATAAAATTTTTAGCATGGTCCACTTTTATGTGGGGCAAGAAGCTGTGGCAGTTGGTGTCTCGGCTGCGCTCCGGCATGACGACAAAGTAGTTGGCAACCATCGCTCGCATGGTCACTACTTGGCCAAAGGAGGCGACTTAACGGCCCTGGTGTGCGAGCTGCTTGGCAAGGCGGCAGGTGCTGCAAAAGGCAAAGGAGGCTCGATGCATATGATAGACAAGTCGGTTAACTTTATAGGCTCCACTCCTTTGTTGGCGAGTGCAGTGCCTATTGCGTGCGGCGCGGCCTTTGAAAAAAAGTATAATCGAAAAAAAGGGGTGGCAGTGGTGTTTTTGGGTGACGGTGCTTCGGAGGAGGGTGTTGTGTACGAGACGCTTAACTTGGCAGCGCTACACAAACTCCCGCTCCTTATTGTGCTCGAGAACAACTCGCTTTCTATTACCTCAAAACTGAAAGATCGACGCTCGCCACGCTATGACCTTGAGAAAATAGTACAGGGCCTCGGTGGCAAATATGTGCGTGCAAACGGCAATGACTACACAGATGTGTACAAAAAAGCCGAACACTTGCTTGAGGGTGGGTTGCGCAAACACATAGGGCCGGCGGTGCTGGAGTGTATGGTGTACAGGCACATGGCACACTCGACTCCGCTTATGGACGAGAAGTACCGCGAGGAAGATACGCTTGAGCGACGGTTGCAAGAAGACTCGGTAAGGCGCCTACGTACAGAGCTGCTTGACCAACACATTGCCACAGAGGAAGAAATCGCGGCTATAGAGCAGGCAAACCAAACACGCGTGCAAGAAAGTATCCAATTTGCTCTCCAAGCTCCATACCCTACAAAAGATAAGTTATACACCGACGTATATGCCTGAGAGAATCATAAAATATAGCGAAGCCCTAGCAGAGGGGACACGGCAGTCTATGGAGAAAGACAGCTCGGTTTTTATCATGGGCCTTGGTGTCCCAAGTGGTATGGGGGGCACGACGGCGGGGCTTAAGGAGGCGTTTCCTGACCGCGTGTTTGATAGCCCCACATCGGAAGCTGCGCTTACTGGCATGGCAGTTGGAGCGGCGATAAATGGCCTCAGGCCAATTGTGCACCACGACCGCGTAGAGTTTAGCCTCTTGGCAGCAGACCAAATGTTTACCCAAGCTGCAAAGTGGAACTATATGTTTGGCGGTGGCAACCCTGTGCCTCTGACCTTGCGTATTGTGGTGGGGCGGCAGTGGGGTAACGGGCCACAACACTCGCAGGCGTTTTACTCGACCTTTGGCAATGTTTTGGGGCTCAAGGTGGTTATCCCGTCTACTCCGTACATGGCAAAAGGGCTGCTCGCTGCGGCGGTGGAAGACAATAATCCAACCGTCATACTCGAGCCTCGTTGGTTGTATGGCACAAAACAAGAGGTGCCCGCAGAGCACTACACCCTGCCTTTAGATAAAGCGCGTGTGGTGGCCATGGGTGACACTGTGACTGTTGTGGCATATGGTGATGGGCTCGTGGACGCTATAGCGGCGAGAGAGTTGGTGGGGGTGGAGGCAGGCATTGAGCTTATTGACCTGGTGAGCCTAAACCCTATAGACTACGAAACTATTTTTGCATCAGTTGCAAAGACCGGTCGGCTTATCTGTATTGACACCACCCACTCGGCATTTAGCGTTGGGTCAGAAATTATCGCAAAAGTGGCACAAAACCCAAACCTACAACTGAAAAATCGCCCAATGTCCTTGGCATGCCCTGACGTGCCATGTCCAACGTCGCCTGCACTTAGTGAGTTTTACTACCCAACCAAAATTGATATCGCAAATATAATTTTGCGAATGTTTAATAAACCAGAACTTACTATCAAGCTTTCGTTTGAGGAGTTGCATATGGCCCCGGGGCACACCATTGTGGTCGAGCCTTCTCCTGTGCCAAGCAATATCCTCCAAACGCTCCCCATAGAGAAGAATGAGTAAGGTTAAGACGTTTGCTCAAGTTTGGCGTGCGGTACAAAAAGATCGCAAGGCTGGTAAAAAAATAGTCGCCACAAATGGCTGTTTTGACATTTTGCATGTGGGCCATGTGCAAAACTTAGAGAATGCAAAAAAATTAGGCGATGTGTTGGTTGTAGGAGTTAATTCTGACGCTTCAGTACGCAAAAACAAAGGACCTTTGCGGCCCATCATCCCGGTAAAGGACAGAGCGGCGCTTTTGGCAGCCTTGAGGTGTGTTGATTATGTATTTATCTTTTCAGAAAAAACACCATTTGCGTGGATTCAAAAACTCAAACCCGACGTCCACGTGAAAGCAGAAGATACTAAAAAACATCCAGACTTTAAAGCACAAAAAGAAGCAATCAAAAAAACTGGCGGCAAGTTTATGCTCGTGCCATTGGTGCCAGGCCGTTCGACTACTAAAATAATAGAAACAGTCGTTGCACGATATAGCAAACAAAAAACAAAGTAGTTACTTTGTAAGCGTTATTTCTATATTTTGCGCAGGGAAGAGGCGTGAGAGGCCAGTTGACTCGTACATTTGCTGGTTATTTCGTGATTTGTTGACCCAATGCTCTAGTAGTTTGTTGTACCAAAAAAACTTCCGCGAATGTTCAAAAGTAAAGTAAGGTGTTTTGGTTATTGTAAACACAAAGTCAGGGTACATATAGCGTCCCGCGCGGTTGCCCTCTGTCTTGCCGTCGCAAAAAAAGTCAAACGTCTCTACCGAAAACAGGCGTTTATGGGTAGGGTCTATGGCGTTGTTTTTAGAGGTAAAGTGCGGCACACGAATGTGTATTGTGCCGCCCTGCGCGAGTATGCGATGTAAATCTTTGAGTACCTTGGGGTAGTCGATATGTTCTAAAATATCGTGGCACACAATCTCGTTAAACTCCGCGTCACTAAATGGGAGTGGAAGTTTTTCAATGTCGTGCACCACGTCAGCTTCGGGTATAGGTGCAATATCAAGGTTAACCCATCCTTCTTTGTGTACGTTGCCACACCCAAGATTGAGTTTTTTTGTACCCATGTTATTTCACAATAGTGAAGATAATATTTTCTGCGGGGAAGAGGCGAGAGAGAAAAAGAGATTCATATAATTGTTGGCGGTATTTTGTTTTGTTGACCCACTTAGCGACGAATTTATTAAAGAAAAAAAGTCTCGAAGATAATTCAAACGTAATCCTGTGCTCTGGAATTGAAGTAAAGTAGAAGTCAAAGTAGCCCGGATGACTCTGATACGTTTTGGTGCTGGGGATAAAAAAGTCAAACGTTTCTATAGAGAAAAGTCGCACGTGTTGCGGGTCGGTAAAGTTTTGTTTGGAGGTAAAATGTGGCACCAATACGTGTAGTTTGCCGCCGGGAGCCAGTATGCGGTGTATTTCTTTAAGCACTGGTGGCCAGTTAATGTGCTCGAGCACAAACTCGCATAAAATTTCGTCAAATTGTGCGTCCACAAAAGGGAGCGGCAGTTTTTCTATGTCGTGCACCATGTCTACTCCAGGCAGGTTGGCGATGTCGAGGTTGACCCAGCCACTTTTAATGTGTGTTCCACAGCCGATGTTCAGTTTTTGTATGGGAGACGAGTGGTCGCTATTCATATATAATGGCAACACTATACCATATGCATATCAAAAACATACCAAGATACATCAAAGAGTTGCCTAGTTATGTGCGAGGCGTTGCCCCTGCGGTGACGGTGTGGGGCGACCATATGCGCGTACCGTTCCCCGAGTTCCGCTCTATTTGCCAAAGAGGATATATAGATGGAGGAGAGGTCGACGTGTATGCTTGTTTGAATGCGAACATAACAGACAAGGATATCTTTTTTGATATTGGAGCGAATGCCGGGTTTTACTCACTGCTTGCAAACCATAAAGGGGCAGAGGTCCACGCGTTTGAGCCGTTTCCAAAAGCATTTGCACTGCTTAAACAAAACGAGCGCGGCAACATACATTCCCATCAGCTTGCTCTGTCAGACAAAGCTGGCACGGTGTATATGGAAGAGGGAGTTCGTTTGGGGCTTAGCCGTGTCTCCGACACCGGCACGGTAGCTGTGGAAGCCATCACGCTGGACACGTTCCCTGTTATCCCGACGATTATGAAAGTAGATGCCGAGGGGAGTGACCTTCGCATTTTTAAAGGAGGAGAGCAAATGCTCCGCCAACATAAACCTAAAATTGTTGCCGAAGGGTCTCCCGAGGCAATAGCATTTTTAGAATCTTTAGGTTACAAAGCAACGTTGCTTGGCAGTGCGCACTCGGGTAATCATTTTTTTCAGTAATGGCAGGAGAAAAAAACATTTTGCTTTTGTCGGAGTTGGCGCATGTGGATGTATATCAGCGTTTTCTTGACGACCACGTGTCTATTAAAGAAGAGGGATACGCCCTTGTGCCGCTTGATGCTGAGATAGAACATGCGCTAGTGCAACTGGGAGTACCTTTTTTGTCGGCCAAAGAATATCGGACCCCCGATGCTATGCGTATGATAAAAAGCGAAGAGTGGACCGCTTCGATTTTCGAAGCCCCAGAATGGTCTTTTTTTATGTATCGAGACATATCTTTGGGACAACTATACTTCCCGCAACTGCAAGGATATACCAACCGACTGCTCTACTACACCGACATTGTGTCTAACCTTGTAGCTATGCATGAGGGAGTGAGGCGAATAGTAGTGTTTCCAACTTTTGCGCTGAGGCCTCCAATGGGGAGTTGTTTGACCGACCATCAAATGCGCGTGTTGGGCGATGCGGTGGCACTGATAGCTGCGCAAAAAAATATAGAAGCACTCGTATTACCTGTCCCCACTACTGCTGGGGCACCGAGCCGTCGTATATTTGCAATTAAACGTATCTTATTTGGGTGGGCGGTGGGTATGCTGAATACTGCCATTTCTATGATTTCGTATCTGCAGCCAAAAGGTGTGCGTATTTTAGCCAGTGACTATTGGAAAAACTTGGCGCCTTCACTTAGCTATGTCCGGTCGGCAGAAGTGTTTCTTCTTGACCGACAAGAAGTTTTTAATGCAGGGTTGTCTAACGTATGGCGGTTCCGTATGCGTTTTTTGCACCTAGACGCATACCACACATCGGTGGAGCATGGGGATATTAAGGAGGCGTTTGCACGTACTTGGCAAACTATATCTACAAAAGGCATTGGGACTTTTGTATTTGGAAACATTTCTATCGAACCGCTTTTGGTGTCTGCGTTGGATAGTATTGTGCAAAGTGCCAAAGAAGAAGCGCTGCAGAGTATCGACAATGCACATGCGCTTGTGAAAAAACTTAAGCCACAGGTAGTTATGTTGCGGGCGACTATCAGCTCCCAACTTCATTTTGGTATTTTGGCTCAAGTTGCTCGCGCGTGCTCTATCCCTTCAATCGAGATGCAGCACGGGTTGATGTATTTTGGTCCTGGCTCAACCGGCAAACGCCATGCCGCAGAATTTATGGGAGTATACGGCACTCTGGTAGAGCGAGAAATGCAAGCTGCGGGCGACACACAGAGTACACCTGTTGTTATAGGTTCGCCGCGTTTTGATGTGTACGCTTCGTTGCGCAAAAGCGCTGTCCCTAGTAAAAAGATAACTTTTTTGGCAGTGGCACCTCTAGTTTTTCCTGAAGAATCGACCGACTCTTTTGATGTGGTTGACTACTTTAGAGCAGTTGCAATTGCGGTGCGACCTATTCTACATGCACATGTGATACTCAAACTCCGTCCTGGGCCAAATAGAGACTCATTTTTGAGAGAGGTCATAGCTTCTTTTTTTGAAGACATGTCCTATACTGTTGCGCAGTTTGAGCCACTGTCTGGTTTGTACGCTGAGACGGACGTAGTTATTTCCGGATATTCAACTGCTGCACTTGAAGCGCTCCAGTGTGGCAAGCCGCTAGTGTATGTGGGGTTGTGCCCGCTTGAGCGCATGACAGGGACACAGCACTTCACTCCCTACGTGGAAGCGGGTGCGATGCGCATAGCAACCTCGACAGAAGATTTGTCCCGTACGCTAGAGGAGGTTGCAAAAAATCCCGACCTGCGCCAGCAACTCTCGGCGAATGCTACTGCTTTTTTGGCCCGCGAGTATGCGTTTGATGGCAAGGCAGCAGAGCGTGCAGCCGCATGTATAGAAAAAATGGCACAACACAGCACCCTTTTGTAATGGTGTAACTTGGGGTACGATTACCCCGTTATAACCTCTATGCGTGTCATCGCCCGACTTGATATAAAAGGCCCCAATGTGGTCAAGACAGTGCAGACCGAAGGCCTGCGTGTGGTGGGGGAGCCGGCCGAGCTGGCAGAGCGTTACTATGTGCAAGGTGCTGACGAACTTATTTACTTAGATATTGTTGCCAGTCTGTATCGGCGCAACCTCGATTTTGAACAGCTTAAACGTGCGTCGGCAGAGGTTTTTGTGCCCTTAACTGTAGGTGGTGGTATACGATCACTCCACGACATCGCGCTGGCGCTTGGTGCCGGGGCAGATAAGGTTGCTATCAACACGTACGCAGTACATAACCCTACTTTTCTAAAAGAGGCGGCAGAAATGTTTGGCTCGCAATGCATCGTACTTTCTGTTGAGGCAAAAAAAATAGGTGATAACGCATGGGAAGTCTATACCGATGGAGGTAGAGAGACCACTGGTAAAGATGTAGTTGAGTGGGTTGGGCAAGCGCTCCAGATGGGAGTGGGAGAGATATTGCTTACGTCCGTGGATAAGGACGGTACTAAAGAAGGGTATGACTTAGGGTTATTGCGTGCGGTGAGTGCAATATCTCCTGTGCCAGTTATTATCCACGGCGGGGCTGGTAGTGCGGATGATGTAGTGCGTGCTGCAAAAAAAGGCGCAGATGCCGTGTCGGTGTCGAGCATCCTCCACTATGATCTAGCCACTATTCCCGATATAAAAAACGCACTAGCCGCTGAACATATCTCTGTACGCATATGACACAAAAAAATATTGCAATAGTCGACTACGGTGTAAGTAATCTCTGGAGTGTACTCAAAGCGGTGCGCAAGTTTGCGCCAGGCGCCTACATTACTGAGGAGAAGGAAAAAATAGAAATAGCTGACGCGATTATTTTGCCTGGTATTGGCACATTTAAAGCGGGCATGGAGGGCTTGCGCGTACGTGGACTTGTCGAAGTGCTGCAACAAGCAGCAAAAAAAGGGACGCCGATATTGGGTATTTGTTTGGGTGCACAGTTGCTGCTTGAAAAAGGGTTTGAGTTTGGCGAGTGGGAAGGTTTGGGGATTATTAAAGGAAAGGTGGTGCATTTTCCGGACTTGGGAGATGGTGTAAAAATCCCAGCCATTGGGTGGCAAGAGGTGTCTCCTACGAGTACAGAAGCAAAGAGACTTCTGGGAGATACAGACAAACCGTTTTTTTATTTTGTACATTCGTACGTGCTTGAACCCACAAATCCTGAGTCTGTCTGGGCTACCACGAACTATGGATGGTATACCTACTGTGCGACGGTAGGAGAAGGGAGTGTTATGGGTACACAATTTCACCCCGAAAAAAGTGCGGATGCAGGGTTGGCGCTGCTCCGGGTGTTTTGTGAGGGAGGGTCACTGTGATAGGATAGGCACACAAAATATGGATATACACTACAAATTCCCCAAGCTGGACATAGACGAGAGTAAATACAGCCAGTACGCAAAAACAACAAAAGATGCGCAATTGGCGCAGTTGCCTACGACAATTCAATACTGCAAAAAATGCGTCATATCAAACCAGCGGCCACGTACTGACTTTAGTGAAGACGGTATTTGTAATGCCTGCAAATATGCAGAAAAAAAGTTTGGCGGCGGTATCGACTGGGATGCGCGAGAAAAAGAGCTGGTGGCACTACTCGACAAGCATCGTTCAAAAGACGGCAGTTGGGATGTTGTGGTGCCAGCCAGTGGTGGTAAAGATAGCGCACTTGTAGCACATCAGTTGAAAACTAAATACGGTATGCATCCACTCACTGCGACGTGGGCGCCGTTTATTTACACCGACATTGGTTGGCAAAATTACTACAACATGATCCAAAGCGGGTTTGATGGTTTGACCGCGTGGCCAAACGGCTTGTTGCACCGCAAATTGGCACGGGTGGCGTTTGAACTTAAGGGCGACCCATGGGAGCCGTTTACATTTGGACAAAAAGCATATGGATTTCAAATCGCGCAGCGATTTAATATCCCACTTATTTTTTATGGAGAAAACGGTGAGGTGGAGTATGGCGGGTCATTTAAAAATGAAAATAAGCCGTACGAGTCTCCTGAAGACTGGAATGATTTGTACTACAAAGGTGCGGGTGTCGATACGCTACTTGCAGAGGGGGTAAAGATGGGGATTTTTACCGAAGAAGAAATGCAACATGCAAACTTTGATTTTTATCGCCCTCCGGCAAAAAAAGCAGTAGAAGATTTGGGGCTACAAATGCATTGGTGGTCGTACTACAAGTTGTGGGTACCGCAAGAACATTTTTACTATGCTTCTAAACATACCGGCTTTGAGGCAGCGCTCGAGCGCACGGAAGGGAGTTACACTAAACATGTAAGCATCGACGACCAGCTAGACTCCTTCCACTGGTTGCTGGCATACATTAAGTTTGGTTATGGCCGCGCAACGCGCGAAGCGTGTAGCGAAATCCGCTGCGGGCACATTACTCGGGATGAAGGAGTGGCTTTGGTGCACCGCTATGACCACGAATTTCCTAAGAAATATTTTGAGCAATTTTTGCAATACCTCGACATTACCGAAGAGCATTTTTGGGAAGTTATTAACCGCTATCGCTTGCCGCACATTTGGCATAAAGATGAGGACGGATGGAAGCTCAACCGTATTGTCTCCAACGACTCACCCATGGGTGAAGTGCCTCCAAACGACGTAACTCCGTACTCGGGCCCTGCGAAGTAGCCTCCCACAATGTATACAGGCAAAAAAATACTACTCACCATCCCCGCGCGAGGAGGCTCAAAACGTTTGCCGGGTAAAAATATAAAAATGTTGGGCAACAAGCCGCTCATTGCATATGTCATAGCGGCAGCCAAGGCGTCAAAGTATGTAGACCGCGTGGTTGTATCAACTGACGACGAAGAAATCGCCCGTATTGCAAAAGAAGCTGGTGCAGAAGTGCCGTACCTTCGGCCAGCGGAGCTTGCCACCGATACAGCCCCTGTGGTCGACGTGCTTCAGCATATGGTGCGTTATATGCAAGAGAGTGAGGGTTATGCCCCTGACGTGCACGTATTGGTGCAACCCACAACACCGTTCGTACTCAGTGCCGATATTGATAGGGCGATAGAAACTTTTTTTACAACTGGCGCAAATTCGTGTGTGAGTGTGTGTGAAGTTACTGAAAGACCGGAGTGGATGTATCAGTTGCAAGGCAGTATGGCTGTGCCGTTTGTCGACACTCCTGCACTGCGAGGGCAAGATTTGCCGCCGCTGTTTAGACTAAACGGCGCGGTGTATGTCACCAACGTACAAGTGCTTATGGAAAAAAATATGGTGTTCGATAATACAAACTGTGCGGCAACAATAATGCCGCCCGAGCGCTCGGTGGATATCGACACCGCGCTGGACTTTAGCTTGGCAGAACAGTTGCTAAGCGCCCAAGGAGAAAAGTAGTTGATTTTTTATACAAATTGTAGTATAATAAAGGGAATATATGCTCGCGCATCTGCAGATAGGAAAGAAAAAAGTGGGGGACGGACAGCCTGTTTTTATTATTGCCGAGGTTGGTGTTAACCATAATGGAAGCCTCGCGCTCGCTCGTAAGCTCATTGATGTAGCAAAAAATGCCGGAGCTGATGCCGTCAAATTTCAAACGTTTATAGCAGAGGAGTTAGTGACTCGGGGCGGGGCCATGGCAGCGTATCAAAAGCGCAACACAGGTAAGAGTGAATCACAGTTGGAGATGCTGAAGCGTCTTGAGCTTTCGGCAAAAGATTTTGCCGAGCTTGCTGTGTATGCAAAAAAACGTGGCATTATTTTTATCTCTACACCGCACAGTGGGTTTGGCAGTGTGGATATGCTGCAAAAAATTGGGGTGCCGGCATTTAAATTTGGCTCAGCAGACATCAACAACTTCCCTACATTGGCGTACACTGCAAAGTTTAAAAAACCGATGATTATATCAAGCGGCATAGCCACCATGAAAGACCTTGAAGAAGCTGTTGGCTGCATACGCAAAGCGGGCAACAACAAAATAATTCTCTTTCAGTGCACCACTGACTATCCATCTACGCTTGATGATGCGCACCTGCGCGCCATGGTACCTATGCGTCAAAAATTTAAAGTATTAGTGGGGTACTCTGACCATACTGTGGGGTCGGTTGCATCAGTGGCCGCAGTGGCGCTTGGGGCGTGTATGCTCGAAAAACATATAACGCTGGACAACACCTTGCCGGGCCCCGACCACAAAGCTTCCGCAAATCCCGAAGATTTTAAACGATATGTACAAGATATCCGCGACGCAGAGCGGACGCTTGGCTCGTCTAAAAAAGTACTTGCAAAAAGTGCGCAGCAATATATCCCACTAGTGACCAAGAGCGTTGTGGCACGAGGCTCTATCGCAAAAGGAGAGACGTTTACCAAAGACAATCTTGCAATAAAGCGCCCCGGTAAAGGTTTGTCGCCAAAATACTACAGTGAGATCTTGGGCAAAAAAGCTACGCGCAACATACAAGACGAAGCGTACATTACAAAAAAAGATTACACACAAAAATGAAGGTTGCATACGTAAGCGGCACACGGGCTGACTTTGGGTTGATGCTCCCCATACTTCGTGCAATTGAGCAAAGCCCAAAGCTCAAGCTTGAGGTGTATGTAACGGGCATCCATTTGATGCCCGAATTTGGCTTAACTGTTGAGGAAGTGTTGAAGGAATTTCCGCAAGTAAAAAAAATTGACGCGGTGTTTGAAACAGAGACAAGAGAAGGTATGGCTAAATTTACGGGAGAGTTTTTAAGCAAAGTGGTAGATGCTTTTTCTGCGAGTACTCCTGACTTTGTGTTGACTTTGGGTGATAGGCCAGAAATGCTGTGTACTGCGCTGGCGTGCTTGTACCTGGGGGTACCAACAGGGCAGGTGCACGGCGGAGAGAAAACCTCGACAGTAGACGAGCTTGCGCGCCACGCCATAACCAAACTCTCGCACGTGCACTTTCCTGCAACAGAGGAGTCTGCAGAGAGGATTATAAAAATGGGCGAAGATGCGTGGCGAGTACATACAGTTGGTGCGCCGGCGCTCGACGTGATACTGGGCACACCTCTGCCAACACGAGAAGATGTGTGTAGGGAGTTCGACCTCGATCCTACGCATCCTTTTATGTTGGTTACGCAGCACCCCGTAAGTGTGGAAGCAGAGCATGCAGGCGAGCAGATGGAGCAGACTCTTGCTGCAGTAAAAAAAATAGGGATGCCTGCTGTAGTGGTATACCCACATGCAGATATGGGTGGGCGCGCAATGATAGAAGTGATTGAAAAAGAAAAAACAAACCCACTCCTGCGCATTGTGCCAAGTGTGCCGCATACAACATTTCTGGCGCTCGAGCGGGAGGCTGCAGTGTGGGTGGGGAACTCTAGTGGCGCGCTTATAGAGTCTGCGTCGTTTAAAACGCCAGTGGTAAACGTGGGCACGCGCCAGAATGGCCGCCAAAGAGGAGGTAATGTGTTGGACGCAGGGTATAGTGTAGAGGAAATCACAGCAGCGGTTGAAAAATCGCTGCATGACGAGGGGTACAAAGCTGTGCTACAAAAAGTACAGAGCCCTTGGGGTGACGGTAAAACAGGTTCGCGGGTTGCAAAAATTCTTGAAGATCTTGTAATTGACTCCAAACTTTTAACCAAACAAATTAGTTACTAATGATACAAAAATAATATGGCAGACAGATTTGACGAATGGACACCGCCAGAGATTGAGCATGGCAAAATGACCAAATGGTTGTGGGTGGTGTTTCGTCCAGAGAATTTTATTCTTGGTCGCAAAACAGATATTGGTTGCTTTACTGCTATATTTGCGCACCACGGGGTAGAAATTGGTGACGAAGTACAAATTGGTTCACATTGTTCAATTTATAGTCTCAATACTGAAGACAATGTGGCTGGTAAGGTGACCATTGGCGCACGTGCCATGATAGGCACACACAGCACCATTATGCCTGGCGTCACTATTGGGGAAGGGGCAATAATTGGTGCACACAGTTTTGTAAAAACCAATATACCCGCTGGCGCCTTGGCCTACGGGGTGCCTGCAAAGGTGATAGAGCATAAGTGACAAAACTCTTAAGAAACCTAGACGCCGTGGCAGTAGTTTACTAGTATGAGGCTGCAGCTTCTATGAAAAAAACTCGTGCCAAGGGCGCACACCCTACCATCCCTGTCACCCGGCCCACGCTGGAGCCGTACGGCATGTACGCGCCACTTTTTGAAAAGCCTATCCAAAGCGGCATGCTTACCACGCACGCCCATGTCGCAGATTTTGAAAAACGGGTCGCAAAGTACTTGGGGGTCAAACACTGTGTTGCAGTGTCCTCGTGCACCTCGGGACTTATGCTCGTGCTTAAAGGTTTGGGGCTCGAGGGCGAGGTGATTGTCCCAAGCTTTACCTTTGCTGCAACGGCACACCCGCTGGTGTGGAACAACCTCACACCTGTTTTTGCTGATGTGGAGCCTGGGACATATACCCTAGACCCTACGTCGGTCGAAAAACATATCACCAAAAAAACTAGCGCCATACTTGCCACGCATGTGTTTGGGGTGGTATGCGATGTTAAAAAACTCCAAGCACTTGCGCGCAAATACAAACTCAAATTAATTTTTGATGCGGCGCACGCATTTGGCTCTACCCAGAGTGGCGTACGGGTGGGTAACTTTGGTGATGCAGAAGTATTTAGCCTGAGCCCCATTAAAGTGCTTACGGCAGTAGAGGGTGGGTTGGTTGCGACCAATAACGACACTCTTGCGCAGTATGTACGCTTGGGCCGCAACTATGGCGACGATGGCACAAACAACACGTTGTTTGTGGGCCTGAGCGCGAGAATGTCGGAGTTTCATGCTGCAGTTGGCTTGCGGTCGCTTGCAAAACTTCCCACAAATCTTAAAAACCGACAGACAAAAGCCAGATATTTACGTGCGGGGCTAAAAAAGATAGAGCCCAATCTGCGTTTCCAAATAATCCCACCACATACAACCACAACGCACTACATATTTTCTATATACATTGACCCGCACGTTTTGGGATATACTCGGGACATGCTTTTTGATTTTTTGGCCACCCAAGGCATTTCAGCGCGTAAATATTTTTACCCACCACTCCACAAACAAACAGCGTACGCGGAAGTTGCAGTTAAAAAAGGCTCGCTTGTGGTAACTGACACGGTAGCAGAGAATGTGCTATCCTTGCCGCTATACTCACACATTTCCAAAGAAGACATGGACAGAGTGCTCCATGCATTTAAAGAGTTTACCCAAAACCAGCATGCCCACTAATTTGTATAACAACCTCTCGGGTAAGGTGGCGCTGGTGACCGGCGGTACCGGGTCTATTGGTTCGGAAATTGTTAGGCAACTACTTGCCACAGAGGTTGCGCAAATACGTGTGTATAGCCGAGACGAGCATAAACAGTACGAACTTGGCCAAGAGCTCGGCGATGATGCGCGTCTACGGTACCTTATTGGTGATGTGCGCGACAAAGACAGGCTCGATTTTGCGTTTCGTGGAGTCGATGTATGCTTCCACGCGGCAGCCCTCAAGCATGTGCCTGTCTGCGAGTACAACCCGTTTGAGGCAGTAAAAACCAATGTAATGGGCACGCAAAATGTTATTGATGTAAGTATCAAACATAACCTCGAAAAGGTAATTGCAGTGTCGACCGATAAAGCAGTAAACCCTGAGTCTGTGCTTGGGGCGTCTAAATTGATGATGGAGCGGCTTATTATTGCGGCCAATCTTATCACCGGTTCTGGTCGCACCCGGTTTTCCTCTGTGCGATTTGGTAACGTCCTTAACTCGCGCGGGTCGGTGGTGCATTTGTGGCGCAAACAAATAGCCATGGGTGGGCCCGTGACTGTGACAGACCGCCGGGCACACCGATTTTTTATGGAAATTCCTGAAGCGGTGAAGCTCATTTTTGACTCGATGTCATTGATGCAAGGTGGAGAAATTTTTGTACTAAAAATGAAAGAGCATTCAATTGTCGAGTTTGCTGAAGAGACTATCCGTACACATGCTAGCGGCAAAAATGTAGAGTTATCGTTCATTGGGCTCCGGCCTGGAGAGAAGTTACACGAAGGGCTACTTACTGCAGAAGAAATGACGCATACGCTCGAGATGGAAAATATACTTATCATTTTGCCACACGCTGACCTCGGTCCCAGAGAATATCCTGGCGCACAGCCTGCAATGGGTAACACATACGTATCACGTTCATGACTTTCTCAATGCAAGTACGCGTGTTATTCCGCACGTTTAAGAGGCATCGTTGGCAGTTTTTGCTGCTCGTTGTGTTTGGCATGCTTGGTGCGGTGCTTGAGGGTATTGGTATAAACGCAGCAATTCCATTGGTGTCCTTTTTTACGGGGGTGCACAGTGGGCCCACGGACTTTATTTCTAAAACTATAGAAAGTGTTTTTGGTTTTTTTTATATCCCGTTTACCTTTAGATACCTTTTGGGATTTATTTTAGGCCTCTTCCTTTTGCGCGCACTTGTAGTGGCACTCTTTGGCTATATCCGTGGCCGCGTCAGTGCCGACTTTATGGGCATAGAGAGTACCGAAATGCTCACTCGTGCGCTGCGTGCTTCGTGGCCATTTTTACTAAGACAAAAAATAGGCACCCTGCAGGCAACACTTGTGCGAGATATACAACAAACGGCGAGTCTGTTAGAGGTGTCGGCGCAGGCCGTGCAGTCATTTAGTGGTTTTTGTATGTATTTGCTTATAGCAATGAACATATCACCACTAATGACGCTGTGTACGGTGGTGGGAGGCATGGTACTGCTTTTTGTTGTGCGGCCACTGCTCAAGCGGACACAGGTGGCAATACGTGAATATCTTGCTACCGAAAAAAACTATACGCAGTTCCTCCATGAGCACTTACTTGGCATGAAAACCGTTAAAGCGGCCGGCATGGAAGAGCGGGCACTCCAAATGGGTAGTAGGTTGGTGCAGAGACTGCGTGAGTTGACCATACGCATGGCGCTCATCCGCTCTATTAGTGGGAGCCTCTTCCAGCCATTTAGTCTTGTGTTTGTAATTATCCTTTTTGCTATTACGTACCAGTCGCCAGATTTTAGTATTGTGTCTTTTGCGGCGACACTATATTTAATACAAAAGATTTTTACATATCTGGAGTCAGGGCAAAGTGCGCTGCATATCGTCAGCGAGCTGGTGCCGTATGCAGAGAATGTCGAAAAATTTAAAACACTGTTTGCAGAGCATAAAGAAGTCTCTACAAACGGTACTGGGGCGTTCAAATTTACAAAAGAGCTCACTTTCGATCATGTATCTTTTTCTTATACAGAAGAAAGAGAGGTGTTGTCTGACGTACATTTTGCTATTCCTCGTGGTAAGACAGTTGGGCTTATTGGGCCATCTGGTGCGGGCAAAACATCAGTTGCTGATATCCTTTTGCGGTTGTTTGAGCCAACTAGAGGTAGGGTTTTAATTGACGGAAAACCTATCTCAGACGTGTCGCTAGAGTCGTGGCGGCAACACACAGGGTATGTATCTCAAGATATCTTCCTTTTAAATGCAAGTATTGAAGAAAATATACGATTTTATCGTCCTGAGCTTACACAAGAGGCTGTTATTGCAGCTGCAAAAAAAGCAAACTGCTATGAGTTCATAGAGTCACTTCCTGAGCAGTTTGCGACAGTAGTGGGAGACCGCGGCGTGCTGCTCTCGGGTGGGCAGCGTCAGCGCATTGCGCTTGCGCGTGCGCTAGCCACAGCGCCAGAGCTACTTATTTTAGATGAAGCAACAAGTGCTTTGGACAGTGGCTCTGAAGATGTTATACAAGAAGCAATACAAGGGTTGCGTGGGAGTGTGACGGTGTTAGTTATTGCACACCGCTTAACTACTGTTGAAAATGCCGACCTTTTGGTGGTACTTGACCAAGGAAAAGTTGTGGAAACAGGGTCACCAAAAGAGCTTCTTGCACAACCTAACTCTTATTTTGCCCGGCAGTACCAGGTGCGTTCTTAAGTTATGCATGTTCAGTAAACATACATATGTTGTTGGTTGTATTATTGTAGCGACGGTGTTTTTGTATTCGTTACTGTATATAGCGACGCTCCGTGCAGTACATGATAATGGGGTCAGTACTGTCGACTTTGTGGTTGGAACGGGCGGAGATAGTTACCATTATTTTGTATTGGCTCAGACACTGCTTTCCACTCAGCGTTTTGCAGTTGACCCACTGGCTCCTGCCGAGACATTTCGCACCCCGGTATACCCGCTTGTTATGAGTGGCGTACTTTTTGTAAGTCACGATATTGCTTGGGTGCCCGTGTTGCAAATTATATTCGCGGCGTGTTCTGCAGCGCTTATATTTTTGCTCGGCAGAAGGTTCTGCTCGTTTT
>CALQZN010000005.1 GCA_943349675.1 Candidatus Nomurabacteria bacterium | reverse complement strand
TAAACGTTGCAGGTGCGACTGCGCCAAAAATAACTATCTCTGATACCAACGCATCAACTAACCAGAAGCACTGGTTTGTGGAATCTAGTAGCGGAGTATTCTCGATTGGTACTACCTCAGATGCGCTTGCTACAAACGCAACCTACCGTCCGTTTTCTATCAACTCTGCTGGAACTGTCAGTTTCCCGTACGCATCTACCACAGCCATTAGTGCTTCGGGACAATTCTTTGGTAATACTTCTGACGCAGTTAGCACCCCTGCATATAGTTGGGGCGGAGATACAACGACAGGTATCTACAACAGTGCAGCGAGCCAAGTTGGTATAGCAGGAGCAGGTTTACAGTTGGCAAACTTTAAAGCTGGTACCACAACGCTAAACATCTATGCAACCAACAGCACTCTCGGCGAAATACGCCTTGGACGGACGGACAATGCAACGCGCTACAATACGATTCGGTCTATGGTTGGAGCCACCGCCACCGACAACTTTATAGACTTTTACCTTCACAACCTTACTGCCGCCTCTGACTACACGAGTGTCAACAGTATTCTTAAGCTCAACGGTAACGGCAGAGTTGGTATTAGTTCAACGACACCGCTTGCAAAACTCTCGGTGCACGCTAATGCAAACGACGGGGCAATATCAAGAAACCTGTTTACCATCGCAAGCTCTACTGCGACTGCTACGACCACGCTCTTTAACATAGACAACATTGGTAACGTAGGAATTGGCACCTCGACTCCATGGGCTAAGTTATCGATAAATCCAAACGGTATTCTTGGCCCGTCGTTTGTTGTAGGCTCTTCAACAGCGACAAGTCTTGTGGTCTTTAACAACGGTAAGGTGGGCATTGGCACAACTACAGCATCTTCCACAATGCTCCTTGTGGGTAATAGCTCTGTTGTAGGCAGTGTCGCGGCGTTTGGTAACTCAACCGGTATCTGTTTTATCAACCCAACTACCACCTCGCTGTCATGTTCATCTGACGAGAGATTGAAGAAAAATATAACCGCACTGTCTCCAGCGCTCACGGGCATTTTGGCGCTGAATCCTGTGACGTATAACTGGAATACAGAAACAGGTTCGACTACGCCGCACTCGGGCTTTATCGCGCAACAAGTTGAGCCGATATTCTCTGACTTGGTTATGACCGACTCAAACAGCATGAAGAGTATGAACTACGCGGGTCTTACGCCATACCTTGTTTCGGCTATTAAAGAGATAAACGGCGCAGTAGACATTGCTGGTGCACTTACAGGGTCTGCCACTATCAAGTCGGTCTATGCTGGCACTCATGACGCAGCGATATCAGTAGATGCGCAGGGCAACATTGGCCTCGGCGCATACGGTGCAGGAGTCCTTATGACAGACGAGGATGGTAATGTACGCGCCTCGAGCGAGGTGACCGACCGCATCGGTATGCTCGAGTCACTGATGGGGCAACTGCAAAGCATGGTCTCAACAACCGTTGCAACCTCGGGTGATGATGTTGCAACTTCATCTACTGCAACCTCAACACCACTTGTAGCTGCGTTTACGCAGACCCTACTTGAGGCACTTTCGGCGCTTGGGGTCACGCTCGAAAACGGCATCATCCACTTTATGGACTTGTTTGCAGACCACATCACCACAAACACGTTGATGGTTGGCTCAAGCGAGCGCCCTGCGGGCATCACACTCTTCGACAAAGTAACCGGCGAGCCATACTGCTTCGAAGTGGTAAATGGCGAGGGGGCAACAACGCCAGGCGAGTGTGTGGTGGGTGACTTAACATCAGAGCCAGATACAGAGTTGCAAACACAGACAGATACTAGTACTTCAACACCTCTAACGACAGAGGGCGGGGAGGGTGAAGTTGCCACAACAACTACAGAAATGACTGATGAGGGAGTGGCATCGTCAACGCCAACTACTTCCGGCTCTGAAGATGTGGGTGGTGCTACGTCGGGGTCGAATACAGACACTACTACACAAGCTGATGCTCCTGTAGATGAAAGCGCTGCGCCAGTGGACACTACCGATAACTCAACCACTGACTCAGAGTCGTCTTCTGCACAGACAAGCGGTTCCGATACATCTTCTGACACAAGCACTGCCGACTCGAGCACCACTGATTCTAGCGCTGCGTCATCCCCAGACTCCTCCACAACTTCAGAGTAGTCAAAACTAACGCAGTCAGACTGCGTTAGTTTTGACTGGATGTGTGTCTATAAAATGATGCTAGAATGGGGAGTATATGAAGACACGAGTAGCAATAAACGGGCTGGGGCGCATTGGCAGAGCATTTGTACGCGCAGCACATACTAATCCAGATATCGAAATAGTAGCAGTCAACGACTTAGGTAGTTTAGACAACTTGGCCTACTTACTTGCGTACGACAGTGTATACCGCAAAGCGCCATTTGCTGTTGAAGTAAAAGAAGGCAAACTTTTTATCGACAATCGCGAAATCGTTTTTTTGAGCGAACGTGAGCCAGCCAACTTGCCGTGGGGCAAGATGAATATAGATGTAGTGGTTGAGTCTACTGGTATTTTTGACAGTTACGAAAAATCACAAGCACACATAACTGCAGGAGCCAAGCGTGTGGTTATTACTGCGCCCGTTAAAGACGATGCGCCAAATGGGGCGACAATCTTGGTAGGCCTTAACGAAGACAAACTAGGGACCTGCACCATAAGCTCCAATGCTTCGTGTACTACAAACTCGGCAAGCCCACTTATTGCTATTTTGGATGAGAAAGTTGGTATCGAAAAAGCGCTGCTCAGTACTGTGCATGCCTACACTGCAACGCAGTCACTTGTTGACTCTCCGGCCAAGGGCGACTTTCGTCGTGGCCGTGCAGCTGCTCAAAACATTGCGCCGTCATCCACGGGTGCCGCTGTTGCGGTTACCAAAGCCTACCCAAATCTAGAAAACAAATTCGACGGCATTGCCATCCGCGTTCCAGTAGTTGCTGGGTCGCTGGTTGATGTGACATTTATTGCAAAGCGAGATACTACAGCAGAGGAAGTAAATTCCATTCTAGAGGAGGCAGCAAAAAGCCCACAGTGGAAGGGGATTTTTGACGCAACAAACGAGCCGCTGGTGTCGAGCGATATTATAGGCTCGACCCATGCATCAATTGCTGACTTGGCGATGACCCGCGTGGTGGGTGGTAACTTGGTAAAAGTACTTGCTTGGTATGACAATGAGATGGGGTATGCGCACACACTGGTGCGCCACGTCGCACAAAGTGGGAGCCATGTATAACACACGCAAAAAAGGTTTTACGCTTATCGAACTTCTGGTGGTTATCGCCATCATTGGTATTTTGGCTAGCATCGTCTATGCGTCTTTGTCGACGGCTCGCGGGAAAGCACGCGACGCGCAACGCGCGGAGGCTATTAAAACACTCAAAGCTGCGCTTGAGGTGTACCAAAATACATACGGCCACTATCCAGCGGCAAGTACGCCTGACGATACGGGTACTAGTATAACGACTCTTGCGACAACTCTTATTACTGAAAACAATAATAACTATCTTGTAGAGATTCCTCAGGACCCTCTGTACAAAGATGATGGCATAGGAGACTACCAATATGTGCGAGGCGCCACAAAGATGACCTATGGTATTCGAGTCAAGTTAGAAAATCCAAACGAAAAGTATACCGTTGGTGTACATAATTGGTGTATTGCGGGCGTGGGGCTAAACCCAGATTGGTGGAGTGGTGCTACGAACCCGAAAAAAGCGCTGCCTGAATGCCCCTTTTAAGCATATGAAAAAAATATTCATTGCATCCGACCACGCTGGGTTTGAGTTAAAAAATGCGCTTAAAGATTTTTTGTTGGGCCAGGACAATGATATCGAGGACTGTGGGCCAGAGGTGTTTGACCAGGGCGACGACTACCCAGACTACATTGTGCCCTGTGCACAAAAGGTGGCTCAAAATAAGGACAGTTTTGGAATTGTGATCGGACTCTCTGGCCAAGGAGAAGCTATTGCGGCAAATCGGGTGCTTGGTGTGCGAGCCGCGCTGTACTACGGTGGCCCAAAAGAGGTGCTTACACTTTCGCGCCAACACAACAACACAAACATGCTTTCGCTCGGTGCAAAGTTTGTAACAGCAGAGGAGGCAAAAGATGCGGTGCTTTTGTGGCTTAGTACTGATTTTTTAGGCGACGAGCGTCATATACGGCGGATAGGGAAAATAGATGGCTCTGTGTACAATTAACGTAGCCATCTTGGTACAACTTAGATAGAATGTATGTAGTCAGTAGGGTGGTGTCGAACGAGTCTGACGGATATGGGTGGGTGGTGGGGTACTACTCCAACCTGTCCTTTTTAAATGGATTTACAATACAGCATTATTCCCGCCATTTTACCCAAAAGTTTTGCTGACCTAAAGCAACACCTTGCTTTGGTGCAGGGTATTGCTCCTGTTGTACAAGTAGATATCGTCGACGGTATTTTTGCGCCAACAAAAACGTGGCCGTATGTTGGGGGAGAGGAATTTGAAAAAATGCTAGCTCAAGATGAAGGTTTGCCGTTTTGGGAAGATATTGATTTTCAGTTTGATCTTATGCTCACTAACCCAAAAGATGAGGTGGAGCGTTTTGTGCAAGCGGGGGCGGCAAGTGTCATCATCCACGCAATGTCTCCGGGTGCAAAAGAAGCCCTTGTGTTGCTGCAAGAAAGTCGCCCTATTGTATCGGTCGGTGTTGCGTTTTTGCCGAGTGCCGCGGTGGCAGACGTCCAGGCGTTTGAAGGGTTGTACGATTTTGTACAAGTAATGGGTATAGCGGAGGTTGGCTCCCAAGGTAAACCTTTTGATACACAAACTCTTTTTTTAGTTGCGGCACTGCGCGCCGCACGCCCAGAGTTACTTATCCAAATAGACGGGGGTGTCTCACTTTCAAGCGCAGAGGCGCTCGTCCAAGCGGGTGCTAACAGGTTAGTGGTGGGGTCGGCCATTTTTGGAGCAAAAGATCCAGTTGACGCATACAAAGCATTGTATACTAAAGTTAATGCGTAATTCTTCTACACAAAGAGGCTTTACTCTTATCGAACTCCTTGTTGTTATCGCCATTATTGGCATACTTGCATCTATTGTCCTTGTTTCGCTCAATGGCGCTCGGGCAAAAAGTCGGGATGCGGCGCGGGCGCAGGCGATAACACAAATTCGCAATGCAGTGGAAATGTACGCAAGCGATGTTGGTCACTATCCGCACAGCAACGGCACATGGGTTGGACTTATTGCGGCAAGTTGGGGTCTTAATCCTATAGTAAATCCTGACGCTGCAACTTTTACCCTTGCCCTGCAGCCTTATTTTCCTGGTGGCCCTCCTAAAGATCCAAAACTAACTGCGAATACAGACTCGGGATATTTGTATAGAGGCGATAACAATAATTATTGTATTCTTATACATCGTACTGTTGAAAATATGAACAGCTTCTCTCAAACGCAATGGCCGCCAAGCCGTTGCACTGCGGCAGACAGTGACGGTAAGTGTACAGCGCCATCGGGTGGGTCGAACTCAGTATATTGGGGTGTAGGCACCTGGGCGGGTGGATGTTAAATCTGTTTTTAGCGGGAGGTAATCGAAGGAATGATGGTGTCTTTGTAAGACATAATTAAGTATGATTTCTTATGTAAAAATAAATTCAGTCCCCAGAGGTTTTACTCTTATAGAGCTCCTTGTTGTTATCGCCATTATTGGCATACTTGCATCTATTGTTCTTGTTTCGCTCAATGGCGCTCGCTCTAAAGCTCGAGACACGCGCCGGCAGGTTGATGTTATGAATATTGCTAAAGCTCTTGAGCTTTACAATCTTAATAAGTATACATATCCAACTTGCTCCTTTCCGACAAATAACCTTGCTGGCCACACGGTGAGTATCGAGTGTTTAAGAGTCGCGCTTGTTGCGGATGGCAGTATGGCGTCTGTCCCAAACGACCCAGAATATCCCGCCAAGTCGTACGCATACGACAATTGGTGCAGTACGGGGTATCTGGATAATAGTCGAAGTTACCGGCTGTGGAGTGGAACAGAAAACTCTCAAACAGCGCAACAAGGTTGGTGGTGGAGTAGTAATTTTTTTGGTGCGACAAGTTGTCCTAAACCATAGGGTATACTTAATAGATAATGCTGTCCCAACAAAAAGAAAAAGAGATAGCGCTTGTTGCTAATCGTATCCGCGAAACGATTATAGAGATGCTTGTCGCCGCGGGGAGCGGGCATACAGCAGGCCCACTTGGCATGGCCGACATCTTTGCAGCATTTTATTTTGATATTTTAAAACATGACCCACACAACCCCGTGTGGGCAGAGCGAGACAGGTTGATGCTTTCCAACGGGCACATTGTGCCGGTGCGCTACGCTGCGATGGCGCACGCGGGATATTTCCCCATTGAAGAGTGTTTGACGTTGCGCAAATTTGGTAGCCGCTTGCAAGGGCATCCAGAACGGCTACGTTTGCCGGGGCTCGAAACCACCTCTGGCCCTTTAGGCTCGGGCTTGAGCCAAGCAGCAGGCTATGCCTATGCAGCACGCATGGACTCACAAACATTTCGTACTTACTGTGTAATGTCAGATGGCGAACAAGATGCAGGTAATACGTGGGAGGCGGCAATGTTTGCAGGTAACAACAAACTTGCCAACCTCACTGCGGTCATTGACCGCAACAATATTCAAATAAACGGGATGACAGAAGACATTATGCCGCTCGAAAATTTGCGTGCAAAATACGAGGCATTTAATTGGCATGTGCTCGAGGTAGATGGGCACAATATACGGGCAGTGGTGGACGCGGTGGATGAGGCAAAAGCTATTTTTGAAAAACCAACAGTTATTATTGCACACACAATACCCGGCAAAGGAATAAAAGAGATAGAATTTGACTATCGCTGGCATGGTAGCCCACCTGGCAAGGGCCCAACCGACAAAATCCCTGCCGACAAACAGTCTAGCGTGTTTCTACAAGAGCTCCGCACATTACAAGGTACAATTACAAGCGAACATGAATAATAAAAAAGGATTCACGCTTATAGAGCTGTTGGTGGTTATTGCCATTATTGGTGTGTTGGCTTCTATTGTCCTTGTGTCTCTCCAAAAAGCTCGGTCCAAAGCGCGCGATGCTGAAAGAGTGTCAAACTTCAGCAGTATTCGCCAAGCTTCTAATCTGTACTACAGCGAAAAAGATATGTATCCTAAACCACCAATTACGTATTGCGGTGTCCTGTCAGACATTTGGAGCGACTGGAACCCTCCAACACACAATTGTTGGAAGACGCTCGTGCCAGCAACATTCATAGTTGCAACACCCATAGACCCTATAAATGACGCGGGTGGCGTAAACTGTAGCACCGACACTACAGGAGTGTGCCATACATACCACTACTGCTGGCTCAACGGGGGTAAAAACTTTACCTTAGCGGTTAACCTTGAAAATCCGCCAGTTAGAAACTATACCGCGCCGCCTGGCTGTGCGACCGCAGGTCCTAACCTCTATTGGATTGCCGACTAAGTCATGTTTGTAGTTACTGCACATACGCGAGAAAATGTACTCCTTTCTCCTGCGGGCGACAGGTTGGCAACACGCGACGGGTTTGGCCGCGCGCTTTTGGAGCTGGGAGAGAAAAACAAACAGGTTATAGTGCTCTGTGCCGACTTGGCCGAGTCTACACGAGTACTTGCGTTTAAAGAAAAATTTCCAGAGCGGTACGTTGAAATGGGGGTTGCCGAGCAAAACTTGGCCGCGGTTGCTGCGGGGATGGCAAATTACGGCAAAATTCCTTTCATTACTTCCTATGCTGCCTTCTCTCCGGGCCGCAACAACGAGCAAATTCGCACCACTATATCGCTCAACAATGTACCTGTTAAAATCGCGGGCATGCACGCAGGTGTCTCTGTTGGGCCAGACGGCGCGACGCACCAGGCGCTCGAAGATTTGGCGCTTATGCGTGTGCAACCCAACATGGCCGTCATTTCTCCGTGCGATGCAGAGGAGGCATACAAAGCAACTCTTGCTGCAGCAAACCATCCCGGGCCTGTGTATCTGCGTTTTGGTCGCGAAAAAACACCTCAAATAACCACCCCAGAGTCAACGTTTGAGCTCGGTAAGATGCAGTTAGTCTGGGTGGGGGAGTCTCCACAAGTTGCATTGTTTGCCACGGGGCCACTCCTACACAATGCGCTCCTTGCTGCTAAACAGCTTGAGGGGGAAATGTCGGTATCGGTCACAAATGTGCATACAATAAAACCGCTCGACGCCAAGGCTATTGTTGCAGCGGCCCAAAGTGCTGGTGCTGTAGTTACAATAGAAGAGCATCAAGTGGCCGGTGGGTTGGGGAGTGCTGTGGCAGAAGTGTTGGCAGCAACGTACCCGGTACCGATGGAGTTTGTGGGTGTCCATGACCAATTTGGTCAGTCCGGCGAAATGGTAGAGCTTATCGAACACTACAAAATGGGCGTCCAACACATAGTCGACGCAGTTCGCGCAGTGCAAAAACGCAAAAATATTTAATATATGAAAAACCCCTTCTTAAAGGAAATACTTTTATCAAACGTCAACTCATTTTTGGGTATGCTGTTGCTTAGCAGCGTGGCACTTGGGGCAGGACTCACCATCTGGCAAACAGCATTTGGCCACAACCCGCTTACCACTGCATTTCTATCTGCTGTCGCGGTTGAAGTGCCAAACTAATCTAGGGGCTGCAGTGCGTATTCTGTGTGTGCTTCGGTGAGATACTTCTCTAGCTGCTCGCGGGTGAGCAACCCTTCTTGTGCGCCCACTGTTTGTACGACAGACATTGCGTTTATGGGTCCCCACAAAAGTGCCTCGGTTAGTGGTTTGCCAAGAGCAAGTGCTGCAGTGATGCTCGAGGCAAATGCGTCACCTGCACCGGTGCGCTCCAGGGGTTCGCGAGTATCTGGATACATAGGAACATAATAAAAATTGCCATCAGCATCTTTTACATAGGCGCCTTTACGGTCGTCAGTGATGATAACTATTTTTGGCCCCAAATCTTGCAGGCCACTTAAGAGCTTCTTTTTATCGTCTTGGGGTGCGACTCCTAAAATGCGCTCTGCTTCTGATTTGTTGCAGACAAACAACTCGGTTTGAGCGTAGATGTCTGTAAGCGCCTCTGTACCCAGCTTCATTTGGAAGGTGCCTGGTTGGAAGGCCAGTTTTACTGCAGGATATTTTTTAAGCCATGCTGCCAACTCAAGGTGGTAGGGCAGTGAGTTGTCTGCGAGAGACGAAAGGTAGACCCATGTAGGTGGTGTAGTAACCACAGGGGCTGTATAGGTAAATGCCTCATGTTTAACGAGTATAGTCCGCTCTGTTTCGTACCATAGTACGTAGTGATGGTTAGTTTTTTTACCCTGCTCTGTCACCATAAGGCTCGTGTCTACTTTCTCTGTTGTTAATTTCTCTAAACACATCTTTCCTGGCAGATCGTCGCCAATATATGCACGGAGTGATGAACTTAGCCCCAACCGTGCTGCAGCCACCGCGGCATTTGATGCATTGCCCACAGCGTACATGGGTACGTCGTAGTCGTAAGGGATTTTGTCGCCCCAACGCATACAGATTTCGCACGTGTCACTATTAATGTTGCAGTGAACGGCGGCGTCTTTGAGTCGGATAAAGGGTTCGGTCACAATGTCGCCAATGGCGAGAAAATCTAGTTGCATGGGATATAGTATATACTACACTCATGCTAACGCTGCGCGAACTCATAGCCGAGTATGCACAGGCCGGTAAAGGCCTCGGGCATTTTAATATTTCTGACTCCAACCAGCTCCATGCGGTGGTGGGGGCGGCGAAGGAGACGAACCTGCCAGTTATTGTTGGGCTCTCGGAAGGTGAGCGCGAGTTCTTCCCTCTGGCCGAAGTGCGGATGCTAATCGACCACTACCAGGCGCAGGGTGTACAAGCATATCTCAACGCCGACCATACCTATTCAGTAGAGAAAGTGCAACATGCTATTGCAGACGGCGTTGACTCGGTAGTTATAGACGGTGCAAAGCTTCCGTTTGAGGAAAATTTGCACTTGCTTACTACTTGCGTTAAATATGCCCGCGCAAGTGGCCGTGATGTACTTATGGAGGGTGAGCTTGGTTACATTGGCAGCTCGTCAAACGTTATGGAGGCGCTGCCAGAAGGGGCGGCTATAACAGAAGAAATGATGACAAAGCCTGACGAACTTAGGGCGCTAGTAGAGCAGACTGGTGTAGACCTTGTGGCACCTGCTGTGGGGAACATTCATGGCATTGTGACCTCTGGTCAACCAAAGCTGTCTATCGAGCGAATCAAAACGCTTAAAGAAGCGGTTTCTGTCCCACTCGTGCTGCATGGAGGGTCGGGCTCACCCGACGAAGAATTTGCTGCAGCAGTTAAAGCGGGGATTGTTATTGTCCACATCAATACTGATTTGCGGGTGCTGTACAGGGACACACTAAAGACAACTCTAGGTGGCAAAGAAACCACGCCGTATAAATTCTTGACCCCAGCGGTAGAGGCTATGCAGGCATACATTGCCCAAAAAATGGCTTTGTTTGCAAATCAATAGTATCTACTGTATATTTCTAGGGCTATGGAATTGACGGTAGAAAAGCGCGATACAAAGGCAAAAGCTGCAGTACTCCGCCGCAAGGGCGTTTTGCCAGCGGTTATATACGGCCGTGCTCAGGAGTCTACGCCGGTGGCTATAGACCGCAAAACCTTCGAAAAAATATTCCGCGAAGCGGGTGAGTCGACAGTGATTACACTCAATGGCTTGGACACTCCAAAAGAAGCCCTTATTCATGAAGTCACCGTACACCCTGTTTCTGGCGTACCCCTACACGCCGATTTTTATATTATCCAAAAAGGCCAGACCGTTAGTGTGGCCATTCCGTTTGAGTTTGAAGGTGTGTCTCCTGCGGTCAAAGACCATGGGGCAATATTGGTAAAAGTTATGCATGAACTAGAAATTGAGTGCGAGCCAAAAGACCTGCCGCAGTCAATCATTGTGGATATTTCTACATTGACTAATGTTGACGATAAAATCACAGTGGGTGACCTCAAATTGCCAGCCAGTGCTAAGGTGAGCGCTGGTGTAGACGAAGTAGTTGCGATGGCGTCGGCTATGCAAGAGGAGACAGAAGAGCAAGCGTCGATGGATATATCTCAAATTGGAACTTCAGTAGAGCGTGGCAAGAAAGAGGAAGAAGAGACTCCTGCTGAGGCTGAGTAATTTTTATCTCCTTACGCATTTTCCAAAAATACTCCGCAGCCAAAGCAAGGCTGCGGAGTTCTGGTATACTGGATAGTATTATGGTACGTGTGCTTCGGTCAGTGGCTTTCGTGGGGCTTGCAGTAGGGCTTTTTGGCATTACTGTATATAGTTTTTTGCCTGCATCTTCTACCCCTGCGGTAGCGCAAGTCTTGACCGAGGAGGAAAAGTCCAAGCTCCAAGCTGAGCTTGACCGCCTACAGAAAGAAATAGACGAGTGGCAAGGCGTCCTCAACGAGACTCGTGCAAAAAAAGGTACTTTACAGGGAGATGTAACGTCGCTCGATGCACAGATTAAAAAGGCCGAGGCGGAGATCAAGCAAAGAAATGTCACTATAGGGTCGCTCGCAAAAGAGATACGAGTAAAAACGGCGCGCATTACGACGCTGGAAGACAGCTTAGTTCGTGGGCACGAGTCACTGGCCAAGTTGCTGCGGCAAAAAAACGAGATAGAAACTCGCTCGCTAGTGTTTTTGGCACTTTCTTCACAATCCTTGTCTGATTTTTTTGCAGATTTAGCGGCAATAGACTCCATTGATAAGAATTTACAAGACAAATTTACTGAGCTTCGCTCTACTCGCACAGTAACCCAAAAAGAGCGCGATGCTTTGGCAGCGAAACAGGACCAAGAGTTGAACGTTAAAAAAGACGTTGAAGTTAAGAAGAGTAAAATAGCAGTAAATCAGACGGAAAAAAAGGAGTTACTTGCCATTACTGCGGACCAGGAAAAAACCTACAGCCAAGTATTAGCCGACAGGCAAGCCAAAGCGTCAGCCATACGTGCCCGGCTTTTCCCATTGCGTGATGCGGCGGGGATACAGTTTGGTGACGCTGTTGCATACGCACAAAAATCAGGTGCAAAAACAGGTGTACGCCCGGCGCTCATTTTGGCGTTCTTGTCTCAAGAGTCAGACTTAGGCAAAAATGTTGGTAATTGTCTTATTACCAACAGCCCGAACCCCGGTGACGGAAAAGGAAAGAATACTGGTACGCCTTTTTCAGGTGTGATGAAGCCAACGCGCGACCTCCAGCCCTTTATGGAGATAACAAAAAGTTTAGGCCTTGATTGGACGACAACGCCAGTTTCGTGTCCGCAGTCGTTTGGGTACGGTGGCGCCATGGGGCCAGCCCAGTTTATCCCCTCAACCTGGAAGATGTTTGCACCTCGCATCGCGGCGGCTTTGGGAATTGCACAAGCAAACCCTTGGATTGCTCGCGACGCCATTATGGCAAACGCTATTTACATTGCAGACCTCGGTGCAGGTGCGCAAACCTACACCTCCGAGCGCAATGCTGCCTGCAAGTATTTTTCGGGTAGTAGTTGTGACGCAGCGGGCGGAGTTATTGCCTCATACGGCAACTCTGTGGTGGCAAAAGCAAACAAATTCCAACAGGATATAGACTTTTTGTCTGACATCTAAAGCCCTTGCAGCGTAAAAATTTCGGTGCTATAATAGGGGTATGAAAGGTGCTGCGCAGCCAACATATTTCCCCGAAGCAAAAGTAACCTGCGTATGTGGCAGGGTCTTTACTGTTGGCTCTACCAAAGAGGCGCTTGCCGTCGAAATTTGTAGTAACTGTCACCCATTTTACACTGGCAACGAGAAACTCCTCGATGCAGCTGGACGTGTAGAGAAGTTTAAAGCTCGCACCGCAAAGGCTACTTCGAAGAAATCAAAATAGATGGATAACGCGGACCTCTCCCGCTATAAAGAAAATCCAAAGACCGCGTACTTTGCCGCGGAGCTTGAACGTCTCTCTGCAGAGGAGGCAGAGGTTGCAGAGTTAGCTGCAGGAGACTTGGGCGAGCTTGCAAAGGAAGACTTGGAGCGCATCCAAGAACAAAAGTCTGCGCTCCAAGCAGAAATAGATAAAATTCTTGAGCGCGAAAAGGTGGAAGACGCATTTCCCAACGAAGCTGTGCTCGAAATCCGCGCAGGCGTGGGTGGGGAAGAAGCGGCACTTTTTGCCGAAGAGCTCTCGGTTATGTATCGAGCCTACGCAACACAAAAGGGTTGGCAGGTGCGGGTGTTGTCGGAGTCTAAAACAGACCTCGGCGGCTATAAAGAAATTTTGCTCGAAATGCGAGGGCTTGGAGTATATGAGCGTCTGCGATTTGAGACAGGCGTACACCGTGTACAGCGCATTCCTGCGACAGAAAAGTCTGGTCGTATACACACATCTACTGCGTCGGTAGCAATACTCCCCATTCGTAAAAAACACACGGTTCAAATCAACATGGCAGATGTCGAGATGGAGTTTTCTCGCTCGGGAGGCGCCGGTGGGCAAAACGTCAACAAGGTGGAGACTGCGGTGCGCTTGGTGCACATCCCTACGGGGCTCGAAGCGCGCTCGCAGTCAGAGCGCAACCAGCTTGGCAACCGCGAACAAGCCATGGCGGTGCTCTTGGCAAAACTCGAGGCATATGAAGAGGAAAAGGCTCGCGCCAAACTCTCTTCCGACCGCAAAGAGCAGATAGGCACGGGCGATAGGTCAGAGAAAATCCGTACCTACAATGTGCTCCAAGACCGGGTCACCGACCATCGCATTAAAGAAAGCTGGCATAACCTGCCCAGCATCTTTGAGGGTAATATCAACCCCATTTTGGACGCTCTGATGGCTGCGGGGGTGCATACGGACGCCCCGGAGGTGTAAAGGACTTTTGAGCGGAGCCAACAGTTGCACGGGGGAGCTGCCTATGGTACTGTGCCTTGGTCTGTCTATGCAGGAAAACGAGACCATAATCGATAAACTTTTTGCCGTAGGCGCCCACTTTGGCTATGCACCATCGCGCCGGCACCCGTCTGTTGCGCCGTACCTATACGGCGTTAAAGGTAATACTGAAATTTTTGACCTTGAGCGCACTGCTGCGTGCCTGGACGAGGCGCTGCAGTTTATAAAGTCTTTGGCGACGGCGCGCAAAACTATTTTGTTTGTCGGCGGCAAAGCCGAGGCTCGCGAAGCGCTTGCACGCGCAGCTGCCCGCCTTGACCAGCCGTTTGTCGCATCTCGTTGGATAGGAGGTACGCTCACAAACTTTTCTGAAATTAAAAAGCGTGTCAACCGTCTTTTGGAACTTACCGACCTGCGCGAAAAAGGAGAGTTGGCTAAATTTACAAAACACGAACGTTTGCTTATAGACCGCGAGATTGTAGACCTTGACCACATGTTTGGTGGGCTTCGCAATATGCAAAAACTTCCCGATGCGTTGTTTGTTGTAGACCCAAAGCTCGAACACGGCTCGGTAGAAGAGGCACGTCAACTTGGTATCCCAGTCATCGCACTCCTTAACTCCGACTGCAACAAAACATTGGTGACGTATCCCATTCCTGCAAACGACGCATCACTGCAAAGTATCGCCTGGGTGCTGGGGGAAGTAGCAAAGACCTATGAGAGCAACGTAGGAGTTGTTGCACCTGCTCCCGAAGCAGTAGAGCCTGCAGTAGCGTAACAGTGTGCTTTTTATTCATTCAACTTTTTAAGTATGGCAATAGGTGCAGATGCAGTAAAAGCGCTTCGCGATAAAACAGGTGTCTCGGTTATGGAGTGCAAAAAAGCACTTGAAGAAGCGGGTGGCGACATGGACAAGGCCCTTGTGGTGCTCTCTCGCCGCAGTGCAGAAATTGCACTTAAAAAAGGTGACCGCTCACTTGCGGCCGGCGCCGTGGCTGCATATGTACACACAACAGCCCAAGTAGGCGCTATGGTGCTTTTGGCCTGCGAGACTGACTTTGTTTCAAAACACGAAGAGTTTAAACAACTTGCCTACGACATTGCAATGCACGCTGCTGCCACGAGGCCACAATACATCCGTCGCGAAGACTTGGGCGAGTCTGAGTTGGCAGGACTTAAAGAGATATTTGCACCAGAGGTGGTGGGTAAGCCCGAGAATTTGCAAGAGCAAATTTTGGCAGGGAAGGTCCAGTCACGACTTAAAGAAATAGTATTGCTCGAACAGCTCTATATTAAAGATGACAGTAAAACCATCAATGACTTACTCTCCGCCGCAACACAAAAATTTGGTGAACGTATTGAAGTAAGTAACTTCAGTTGTTTCTCGGTTAAGTAGTCTCTTGCGTGGCGCTTGCGCCGTCTTCCTGTATACGTAATACTTATTTGTATGGTACTCTTTTTCACTACAACACTCATTGTTTCTATCGTGGGTTTGATGCTCTTGTTGTCCGTTAAACAATGGGAGTTGCGCACGGGGGCCGTGCTTGGTGGGCGTGTGCGCGCACCGGTGGGGAACTTTTTCCATACCGCACTATTGTGGATCGAGCGCATCCTCCCCACACTTACCCGCGTGTTTTTGCGTAGAGCCTTTCGCGCTAGTGTTGCGTTTGTGCACCGCGCAAGTGCGTGGGGCGTGCTGTGGGCAGAGTGGACGCTTGAGCGCGTACTACATGTGCTGCGCAAAACAACCTCAGTGCGCCATGGTGTGGGCGAGGCATCGGTGTTCTTGCGTGAAGTTGCAGAACATAAGCGCAAGCTCTTAAAGGAAGGTCATGCTGCTCGGGCCAAAGTGCCTGTTCGTGAATAAATTGAAAAAACCCGCCAAGCTGGGTATAGTAGTGTAGTTCCGTAAGCCGCCTTAGCTCAGTTGGTAGAGCAACTCTTTTGTAAAGAGAAGGTCCCCAGTTCAAATCTGGGAGGCGGCTCCAAAGTAGAAGTTAACGCTGTTTTGTAGATGTGGCTGCGGTTGTGGTGCTTAGGGTTTTGAGCTCTGGTATAAGGGTCTGGATTTCTTCGAATGTCTTAAATCCATAGACGGGTGGACGGTCGTTGATAACAAGGGCTGGGAGCTGCCCTTGTAGCCCACGGAGCGATATGAGTGTGCGCACTGCAGAGAGGTCTAGGTTGTAGTCAAACGAATACACGCGCAATCCTGGGTACTGTGTGCGCAAGTAGGTCAATACATCTCCTGCGGGGCCACATTCGCTACAGTTGCCCTGGTTGGAGTAAAAGTACAGCACAAACACGGGTTTGAGGTTACATTTTTGTGATACTTGCTGCATCAAAATGTAGTCTTTTATCTGCAGCAGTGAGTACTGCTTTTTAAGGCGAATCACTTCAGCATTTGTGGCACCCAAGTTTTCCTCTGCAACTGAGAGTCGGCTTGCAAGCGAGTTAAGCTCGGTCGAGAGTATAGGATTTTCTGAAATTGTTTTGCAGTCGAGGTTCCCCAAGAGTGCAAACTGCGTTTCTGACGAAAGAATGTCTATCGAGACGCTCTCTTGGGTTGCACGGATGTCAGCAAGCCTGCGAGAGTCCAGACGTGTGGCAACATAAAAAGCAGTTGCAAATATTGCAGCGGTGATAATGAAAACAAGGATATATTTTTGAAGCGCCATGATGTTATGTTGAGTATGTAATGCTTATTTGTGCGAACTGTCCCACACGGTCTCTTTGGACCACAGTGTACCCCATGCTGCGCGCGCAAGCCACAGTGGGGCGATAAAACCGTAGAGCATAAAGTAGGAAAGGAGCGTGCCGACGCCAAAGTGTGCCCCGGCGATTTTGCGGCCTATCAAGATGGCGATAAAGGTCATGCCCACGGTAATGATAATCAAAAACGTCAGCATGCTGGTGTTCAGATAAAACCACGATAGGTGCTCTAAACTCATTGTTGGCCACACAAACACGCCACTTGCCCAAACATCAAGGCCTTTTGTTATGAGTGTAGACAGTACGCGATACAACAAGTACCCGGTCGAGTAGAGTGCGCCTAAAAATAGCGCAAGGCCAAAGGGGAGCACCAGTACGCCAAAGTCGCCGAACTTTGGATTGAAGTATAGGTGCGAGTAGTCGCTGGAATTTTGCAAAAACCCCTGAGACCACCGCGTGCGTTGCTTGAGCAGTTTGCGCAGCGTGTTGGGTACTTTGGTGTACACCACTGCCGTGTGTGCGTTTTCTATATGTAGGTGGTTTGCGTGCATGCGAAATGCCATCTCCATATCCTCTGTGTTGTGTGCGTGCTTAAACAATCCAATTTTGTCGAATACTCCTCTACGATAGATAGAGAATGGTCCCGGTAGTACCGAAATGGCGGCTAGGTTGTCGAATGTCTTTTTAACAAAAATACCAAACGTATATTCGGCAGACTGCATAAGTTCCAGCAGGTTTTTTGGGCCAAGCACCTTCATGGCCGGGACCATGGCGTCGGCTTTGGGACTGTCTTCAAACTTTTTTACCACCTCAAGTAGTGCATCTTGTGCCACAAAAGAGTCTGCATCCAAACAGCCAACAAGTTCGCCATGGGACAGTGGGATGCCAAAGTTAAGTGCCGTCCACTTGCCACCATTTTCTTTGCTAAAAAATTGCACTTGTGGGTGTGTCTTTGCTAGCCCTTCGCCAATGTGGCGTGTGTTGTCTTTTGATCCATCGTCTACAATCAATATCTCGAGTTTATCTTTGGGGTACTCCATCGCAAGCAAAGACTCAACAGTGCCTGCTAATGTTTTTTCCTCGTTAAAACAAGGTACGATTATCGACACGCCCGGGTAGCGTTTTGGATGCGTCGAGTTTTTTACTGGAGGCACCTTTTCAAAAAAAGATATAAACAAAAAGACCTCAAAATATAGGCCTAAAAAAAGGCATGCATATATGCCATAGAGCCCCAGATCCATGCGCCCAACTATACCATTTTTGCCCAAAAACGGCTATAGTAGGGCAATGGATAATCCGCGCGGGCACCTGCACCCAATCTCTTCGCTTATCCGCGAGGCAAACCAGATATTTGCGCGCATGGGCTTTACGCTTGCAGATGGCCCATTGCTTGAGAGTGAATGGTATAACTTCGACTCGCTCAATGTACCAAAAGACCACCCAGCGCGTGACATGCAAGATACGTTTTTTATAAAAGACGAACCGGGGTATGTGCTCCGTACACAAACCTCGCCGGTGCAGGTGCGCTACATGGAAGAACAGACAAAAAAAGGTATTGAGCCGCCCTACCGCATAATCGTGCCGGGCAAAGTATTTCGTAACGAGGCAACCGACATGACCCACGAAGCGGAGTTCTTTCAACTCGAGGGGCTCGTGGTGGGTGAGGATATCACCATGGCGCACTTAAAAGGTACGCTCGATAAGTTTTATTCCGAGTTATTTAAAGGGGCAGATGTGGAAGTACGTTTTCGCCCTAGCTTTTTCCCATTCGTCGAGCCGGGGGTCGAGGTAGATGCTCGCATTAATGGCGAGCATGTGCCAGAAAAGTTGCGTGGCCGCTGGATAGAGATGATGGGGGCGGGGATGGTGCATCCAAGCGTGCTCAAAAATGCTGGGGTGGATCCAGAGAAATATCGCGGGTTTGCGTTTGGTATGGGGCTCGACCGTTTGGCAATGCTTCGCTGGGCAATAGACGACGTGCGGCTTATGCACTCGGCTGACCTGCGTTTTGTAAATCAATTTTAATATGAAGATTTCTCGCCTTTGGCTCCAAACATTTTTTGATCAACCGCTACCAGATGTTGCGGCGCTCTCTGACGCGCTTACCTTCCATGCGTTTGAGATAGACGGGGTAGAAAAGGTGGGCGAAGACGATGTACTTGATGTAAAGGTAACCCCCAACCGTGGCCACGACGCACTGTGCCACCTTGGCATTGCAAAAGAGTTGTCCGCGATACTCAAACTTCCCCTCAAAAATGACCCACTCTCTATATCAAGGTTACACCTTGATATGTCGGCCAAGTCTGACGTACCACTCACGGTTTCCATACAAAATGCTGACCTATGTACGCGTTACGTTGCAGGATACATGCGTGGGGTAGAGGTCAAAGAGTCTCCAGAGTGGCTAAAGGCTAGCTTAGAGGCAATAGGTCAGCGCTCTATAAACAACGTTGTTGATGCTACAAACTACGTGATGTTTACCTTGGGGCAGCCGCTGCATGCGTTTGATGCGGCAAAGCTCGAACAAAAGGATGGGGCGTATGCTGTTTCTGTCCGCACTGCACAAGCGGGAGAAAAGCTCTTGGCGCTCGATGAAAAAGAATACGCTCTCACTGAATCAATGCTTGTTATTGCAGATGCAAACACTGGCGCGCCAATAGGTGTGGCTGGGGTAAAAGGTGGCATGCCTGCCGGCATAACTTCCAACACAAAAGATATTATTTTGGAGTCTGCAAACTTCGACAGCGTGTCGGTACGTAAAACTGCCCAGGCACTTAAACTCCGCACCGACGCCAGTGCGCGTTTTGAGCAAGGCATCTCGTCCGAGCTTGCCGGCTACGGTATGCAGGCGGTCGTTGAGCTTATACAGCAAATCGCCGGTGGCGAGGTGGTGGGTTTTGTCGACGAGTACCCTACAAAGCAGCAACCGTTGCAGGTGAGCGTTACTGCGGCAAAAGTTACGCAGATTTTAGGCAGTACGTTTGGCGAAAAAGAGATCGCCGACTCGTTTGACCGTCTCGGATTTTCGTACACAAAAGAGAATGAGGTATTTGTAGTTACTCCACCGTTTGAGCGACTCGACTTGCAGATTGCCGAAGATCTGGTGGAAGAGGTTGGACGCATACAAGGATACGATCATGTGCCGCCGCTCCAGCTACCGCCGTTTCCTAAAGAAGTAGAGATAAACGAAAATTTTGCCGCAGCCGAGGCTGTGCGTGAAGGTTTGGTGGCGCAAGGTTTTTCAGAAGTCTTTACTTCCGTCTTTACTGATGCTGGAGAGCGTGTGGTGCTCAACAAAGTAGATGGTATAAAGCCCTATTTACGCAGTTCGCTTGTTCCGGGCCTTCAAGACGCACTCAAGAAAAATATTCCAAATAAAGACCTGTTGGGGCTTAAAGAAGTAAAACTGTTTGAAGTTGGTACTGTCTGGAAAGATGGAAAAGAAGTGGTGGTGGTGGGCACGGTGACAGAAAAACAACCAGCGACAGAAAAAGTATTGGCGAAAGAAGGCGCGCCCACCTCAGAAGTGCTACCTCTCTCTCAAACGCAGCAATACAAATCGTTCTCAAAATTTCCCTACATTGTGCGCGATGTTGCTTTCTGGGCCCCAGCAGATACAGATGAGCAGAGGATTATAGAGATATTAAAAAAAGAAGCAGGGGAGTTGTGTGTAAAAACAACTCTGTTTGATAGGTTTGAAAAAGGAGATAAAACTTCGTACGCGTTTCGCCTTATTTTTCAATCATTTGAAAGAACACTTGTCGATGAAGAAGTCAATAAACTCATGGAAATTGTATACGCGGTATTGCTTAAAAATGGCTTTGAGATTCGCTAAAGTTTGGTAGAATATAGGCACAGCCCACGGGCAATCTTTTTATATACATGGCAGATAAAGAAAAAAAACCATCATATAGCGCCCAAGATATCACTGTCTTGGAAGGGCTCGAGGCGGTACGCCGCCGCCCTGGCATGTACATCGGTACCACTGGCCCCGACGGCCTGCACCACTTGGTGTGGGAGATTTTTGACAACTCGCGCGACGAGGCCATGGGCGGCTTTGCCGATGATATTGAGGTTATTGCGCTACCTGGCGGCATTATCCGCGTTGCCGACAATGGTCGCGGTATCCCGGTAGACGTCCACAAACAAACCAAAGTGTCGGCACTCGAGACCATTATGACCACGCTTCATGCTGGTGGTAAGTTTGGTGGCGAAGGGTACAAAGTCTCAGGAGGTCTCCATGGTGTGGGTGCGTCGGTGGTAAACGCACTTTCCACATACCTTCGCGCCGAGGTCCACCGCGAGGGTGGCGCCTACATGCAAGAGTATGCCAAAGGTAAAAAGAAAGCGGCAGTTAAAAAAATCGGCTCGTCAAAACTCCATGGCACTGCAACTTCCTTCGCCGCAGATGCAGAGATTTTTACCGCTGGTATCGAGTACGACTTCGACAAAATAGTCTCGCATTTGCGCGAGCAGGCGTACCTGGTAAAAGGTCTGCGCATCACCATTATTGATGCGCGCAAAAGCACAGCAAAAATTCCAAACGAAGGGCTTTTTATCCGTGATCTTTTTGTCGACTGCCCATCGCAAACGTTTTACTTTGAAGGGGGCTTGCGTTCTCTTGTGTCGTTTTATAACCGCTCTCAAAAGCCAGTCCACAAAAACATTTTCTATATCGAAAAAGAGTATATCCCCCAGGGTGGCAAAGAAGAGCAGAGTGTTGCTGTGGAGATTGCACTGCAATACGTCGACGACATAACTTCGCGCGTCTTTCCATTTGCAAACAACATCTACAACTCCGAAGCTGGTACTCACATCACAGGCTTCCGTACAGCGCTCACCCGCACACTCAACGCCTACGGCCGCAAGAGCGGCATTTTAAAAGACAGCGAGGAGAACTTGACCGGCGAAGACGTGCTGGAGGGTTTGACTGCGGTCGTGTCGGTAAAGCTTCGCGAAATCCAGTTTGAAGGTCAGACAAAGGGCAAGTTGGGCAGTGTCGAGGCACGCGGTGCAGTGGACGCTGTATTTGCTGATGCATTTAATGAGTTTTTAGAAGAGAATCCCGACGACGCACGTTCAATTGTTTCTAAGTCCATCCTTGCCCTCAAGGCACGCAAAGCTGCCAAGGCGGCAAAAGACTCGGTGCTGCGCAAAGGAGCGCTCGAGGGTTTTGGGCTTCCCGGCAAACTTTCTGACTGCCAAAGTAAAGAGGCAAGCGAGTCGGAGGTGTTTATTGTAGAAGGGGACTCGGCAGGTGGCTCGGCTAAGCAAGGTCGCGATCGTCGCACCCAAGCGATACTTCCGCTGCGCGGTAAAATTTTAAACGTCGAGCGTGCGCGTTTGGACAAAATGTTGGCATCACAAGAAATTAAGCATCTTATTTTGGCGCTGGGCACTGCCATTGGCGACGTGTTTGACCTATCCAAACTCCGCTACCACAAAATAATTATCGCAACCGACGCCGACGTAGACGGCGCACACATTCGTACGCTTTTGTTGACACTATTTTTCCGCCACTTCCGCCCGGTTGTGGAAGGTGGGTTTGTATACATCGCCCAGCCGCCACTATATAAAATCAAAAGAGGCAAAGAGGTGGTCTACGTGTACTCTGATGAAGAAAAAAATAAATTTATCGGCAACGACGAAGTAGAAGAGGCGACAGAAACAATGGACGAAGCAGAGGCTGTAGAAGGCGAAGAGCCGGCAGATGAAGTTGCCGCACAAAAAGCAAAAAATACAAATAAAGTATCTATCCAGCGCTACAAAGGTCTAGGAGAGATGAACCCAGAGGAATTGTGGGAAACAACGATGAATCCAGAGCGCCGCGTACTCAAGCAAGTTCGCATTGAAGACGCTATAGACGCCGACCGTGTGTTCGATATTTTGATGGGCGAAGACGTCTCGTCTCGCAAATCGTTTATCCAGTCAAACGCCAAACTCGCAAACCTCGACATTTAAGTCTTCAGCCGCGTTATCCCCAACGGGGCTTACAAAGGTCAGTCCTTTGTAAGTAAAACTGTGGATAACTTTTTAGCTAGCTAAGTTCAGAGAGGCGGGTTAGATCTGCGTTGCTGCTGTGTTGTTTGCGCGGTTTTGCTCGGCAACGTAGCCTTGTGGGTCTACCGTAATTCGCACTGTACGGTCGCCATACTGAGGGTACCCGCTATAATTATTTTGCGCGTTGCAGTGTGTGTAAGGGTATTCGCAGGTATTTTGATAGTCGTAACCGCCGTACACGGGAGCGTCAAAGGTTAAGGTGTAGATGATTTTGTCGCCAGGATACATACCCGGTTGTGGTGCCGAAGTGTATGTATAGACAGGGTTTGCTGGGATCTGTGCAGTAAGTATCCAACCTGCTGCAGAGACGTTGGTGCCAACGTTTGTGACGACAAACTGCATGGTGTAGCGACTGCCCGTGGGTTGTGTCCCCAGTATAGAGACCGCCAAGTCAGGCGAGCCATAGAGGGTGCTTGCACGACTTGCTGCAACATACGTTGCCACAGGTTTTGGGGTAGAGGTAGTTTTTGTAGGTGCGGGTATAGGTTTTTCTATTGTAGTGACCGGAGGCGGCACTGCTGTTGCAGGTACCACTGTTGTAGTAGTTGAGCCAACTGCAGTTACCACGCCTTCGGCTGTCTTTGTTGCAAAGATGGTAATGGTTGCCGGAACCTGCGCTTTGTTTGAAAGCGTAGGAGTTAACTGCATCGTCTCTGTAGCGCCGGTAAAGTTGAACGATGTGTTGCAGGGCACATTTTGGTAGCTGCCCGAAGGGGTAGGTGCATGCAAACTGAGGCCCGCGGCACAAGAGTATGAAATTTGATATCCGTATTCGCCGTCTTTGTTAGTGTGCTCCCAGGACACTGCAAATGGTTGCCCTGAGGTAATGGCTGGAGGCAAGGTGACGTTTAACGACTCAACAGTCTCGACCAAAGGGGTTACTTTGCCAGAAAATAAGTTATGTAAAAACCCTGGGAGTGCGAATGCAATTTGGATAATACCCCACGCGCCCAAAAGTAAAATGGCAACCAGGCCAATAATCGCTATCGCACGCAGTACGACGCTTTTAAAAGAGGCTCGTTCTTCGTGACTGTGTGTATCCATAGTGACAATATGGTATCATGGGTGTGAGGTATTGTCAAGATACATTACTTGACTTTTGTACATATGTAGTGTATTGTAAACAGGTATATAACAATCGGTTTTTGGGACAAAATCTATGAAAAAAAACCACCAAGGGGTTATGTGGGAGATATTAGAGCGACAAGGGTCGTTCTCTTTTGCATTTTTGGCGGTCTTTTTGTTGACGTTTGCGTTTTTGGCGTGGGTAGATGTTTTGCCAGAGCCTGTAAGCAATTCTGTGGTATCTACCGAACTACCTACTCCCAGCGTCAAGCCATTGGCGCCGCAAACGGCACCTGCAGCGCCTACGCGCATTGTGGCTAAAAGTGTTGGTGTTGATGCAACTATTGCTAACCCAACGTCGACCAACATAGATGAACTTGACCGTGTGCTGCTTGCTGGCGCGGCGCGCTATCCGACCTCTGCCTTGCTTGGCCAAGAGGGGACAATGCTGTTGTTTGGCCACTCGAGCTCGCTTCCGGTGGTACGCAACCAGGCGTACAAAACTTTTAATGGCGTACAAAACCTGCAAAAAGGCGAGATTATAAGCGTCTTTGCAGGCCAAAAAGAGTACCGCTACGCTGTTGTTGGGGTACGTGTAGCCGACGCCAACGAAGACGTTATCGAGCTTACCCAAACAGGCAAACACTTGACCTTGGTGACCTGCAACAACTCGTTTGCAACCAAAACTAAGCGCTACGTGGTGACGGCAGAGTTGGTGAGTTAGATGGGGTATTGACAGAGGACATTTTTTAATATATTATAATAACTAGCGTTCCCAGGAGGATTAAATGCAACGAGTTAGTCTGACTCTCGCAGCAGCACTGCTGCTAACTGGCTGCACGGTAACCTATTCCGCCCGGCCAGTGTACAAGGACCCATACTCGATAGGTCTCGACAGGCCTGCACTTCGGCCGGTTGAGATCCCATCGTCCATAAACGGACGACCGGTCCTTCTGCAGGATAGGTGCAGCAGTCCCAAAGTATTGGGTTACGTCGCAGGCCCCGATGGGCGACTGTATGCACGCAAAGTCTGCCCTTGAACCAGCTCACTACTACCGCCGCTTGCAAACTTTGCAAGCGGCGGTAAATACTTGACATTATTTTCTACATATGGTAAGATTTAAGTACTGCCAATTTCGGCACTATATACATATATGACCTA
>CALQZN010000004.1 GCA_943349675.1 Candidatus Nomurabacteria bacterium | reverse complement strand
CTGTAAAGAGGGAAGAGGTGTCTGTTACAATTCCAGCCCACACACTCGACAAAACAGACGACTTTATAATGGCGCAGGTACTTCGCCGAGCCTAAATTTGCTAAAAATTAAATAGCGTGTTGCAAAATGCTTCCTGAAAGGGAGGCATGTTTGCTTGTGTTTCAACATGAATTTCCTTCATTGTCACCTCTTGACTTTATATACAAATGTTTGGTATAATTAACTTAGAAATGAGTTCTGTCACATAGGACTCACTCAACCTAAACAGTCTGCTTTGAGCGGACACGGAGGCTATCCATGCGACTTCTAGTCACGATTCTTTTGGTTTTGGGTGTGGCCGCTTGTGCGGTTGGACCTGATTCCAAGACGGAGACTGCTTCGGGTTCGGGCAACAAGAATGTTGCTCAAACGCAGACGCAGACGAAAGCCTGCGTTGTTGGCGAAGGCATCCCGTACGGTCCCGATACGTACTCTGTCGACAACCTTGTGGTGGAGTACGGGCCGGGCGTAACTGCCCGGATGGCCGAGATACAACAAACAAAAGGCGGTCAAGAAAAAACCGTCTACAGCGACTACTCTTACGAACTCTACCTTGCTGCGAAAGCAAACAAGATCGAGCGGTTCGTCGGAGAAGAAACCCACCGTATTTACGTGGGCAACGTGCTCGACACCAGTAAGGTGCCGGATATGGTGCCGTACAAGTCGGGTTGGGGTCGCTGCGCTGGGATGGCGAAGGTCAACCGGCTTGGGCCCCATGCGCTCGAAGTCACATTCACCCTTCGGGGTGGGTCTGGCTTTGGACAGGGAGGTGTCGTCTTCCCGCGTGAGCCGTTTAAGACACGTAATCTGGCCGTATGTTCTACGGCGGGAGTCGAGACGCTCTTCGTGCCCAAGCTTACAGCAGGACCTCTGCGCGACTTGCCTAACACGCTGTGTTCTCCGCAATACCAAGCGGGCGAGAACGCGATTAACGGCAAGCCCGGGCTACTGTTTACCTTCGTGGCTGCAGCGCGGGCACCAATTATCAAGGAGGCAGCTCGATGATAACTCGGCGCGGACTTCTAATAGGTGGTGGGGTGGTGCTTGCACTGCCTCGTCCACTGTCTGCTGCTAGACCAACCTTCCCAAAGGATGGACTCTTCCACTGGTGGAATCCAAGGGCAGATCCATTCATTGAAAAGTTCCAAGTAGCTTTCGACGCCTTTGCAAAAGAAGGGGTGTCGAAAGAGGTTTTGGGGCGGCTTTGGGAGCAGCAGGCATACGCTAAGGCGCGTATACGTCCGGGCGAGCCGTACGACTACATGATGTCGGGGCGCGGTGCGATACACCGCAAAGTGGTCGCTGAGACAGACTTTTGGCCTGAACACGTCTCTCGCGTCATGTGGGTGTACACAGTGTTCGAGGGTGACATGATCCACGAACTTGGGTTGCCGGAAGTCTGCGGTAACTGGACCATCCGGTCCTATAAGTTCGGCACTCAACCTGTGTGTGTCCCTTGTGTTGAGTGCAAAAAAACGTAGCGTTCTAAAGGTTTGGGGTTGGAGTATAAAAACTTCCCCCAGCCTCTTTTAAAGAGCCGATATGATCGACTTTTTAAAAGGGGCCACAAGGTCTCTTGACATAATATTAATAAATGTTAAATTATAAACGTATGACAATTCCATCACTTTCAGTAAAGAATCTTGCTTTGAGCGCAGTTTTGCTGTGGAGCGTTGTGTTGTTTGCGGCTTTTATATTTAGTTCAGTCTCTCTTTCAGAAAATGGTACCAAAAGTACTTCGCTTTTTGCTGCCTATGCTCATGCACAAGAAGGTGGTTCAGATGGTGGCGGTGCCGATGGTAGCTCTGGCGGCGGTTCAGACAGTGGTGGTGGTTCAGACGGTGGCTCAGATGGTGGTGGTCCAGACGGTAGCTCCGGTGGCGGCTGTGGTGACTGTGGTGGTTCTACCGACACAGGCGGCGCTCCCTCTGGCGACGTTAATGACTTCGGCGGCTCGGAAGTGACCGTCGCATATACGCCCTATACTCCTCATGTACAACCAAACTGGACACCGTACTGTATCGGCGCTGATGATCCAAACGGCAACAAGTGGCAGTGGTGGGAAAAGACTACTAACATGAACCCAATACAGTACCGCTTTGTCCGTATGGGCGATGGTACCTGTACTCCTCCTCCTACAGTACAACCAAACTGGACAACCTACTGTACTGGCGCCGACGATCCAAACGGCAAGAAATGGCAGTGGTGGGAAAAGACTACTAACATGAACCCAATACAGTACCGCTTTGTCCGTATGGGCGATGGTACCTGTACTCCTCCTCAACAGCCACAACCGGTGTGTCCTGCTGGCACCTCGGGTACATACCCAACATGTATTGTGATAAACAATACCAATACAAACAACAATACAAATACCAATAACAACGTTATTACAATCAACACTCCTACGCCGCAGACCCAGGTTATCTACCGTGATTCGGGATCCCGTTCGCGTTCAAACAATGACTACCGTTACAATGATTACAGCGCATGTGTCATCACGGTATCTCCAAGTGTTGTGGCGTACGGCCAGGCAACCACTCTTTCTTGGTCAAGTAACTCGGGCAACTCGGGTTGGATAGAAGGGGTGGGTAATGTTGCAGCATATGGCTCGATGCGCACTACACCAACACGCTCGGGTGTCTACACCGGACGCTTTGTAGGCCATAATGGCCAAACCATCACCTGTTCTGCATATGTAACAGTCTCGGGCGCATACGTACCACCTGCCTACAACACTCCGTACGTTTCGCTCTCTGCTGTGCCATATACTGGTCTGGAGCTAGGGCCATATGGAACAGTTATATACTGGAGCTTCCTTATCTTGTGGTGTTTGTTTGCAGCATACCTAGTTGCAGTAAAGAAAATTCAAAACAATATTGCAAACTGGTTTGTAGGCAAGCGTAACGTGTCAGCTCATACACAGGTTGCACATACCCACGAGGCGCATGCAGAGCACGTGACTCAGGAAGAAGCGCCTGCACACAATTATCGTGAAGATACAGTAGACGACTTTATCGCACAGCAACTTAAACTAGTGCAGAGATAAAACCTCTCTTGAGGCAAACAAAAAGACGGACACATGTCCGTCTTTTTGTTTGTTTGATGGCTTAATTTATGCGCGGTTTTTTATTTCGGTTGTTAGCTTCTCGACAATGTCGGCAACAGAGAGTGCGCCGATTTTGCCCTCACGGCCCTCGAGTGTTGCGGTACTACTTGCAACTTCTTGGTCACCAATCACAAGCAAATAGGGGACTTTGTGTGTTTTTGCTTCGCGGATTTTTTTGCCCAACGTTTCGCTCGACTCGTCCATCTCGGCGCGGATGCCAGCGTCTTTGAGTGATTGCAGTACCTCTTTTGCAAATGGCTGGTGCGTGTCGGCTATTGGGATAACCTTTGCCTGCACTGGCGACAGCCAGGTAGGAAAGGCGCCTGCGTATTTCTCGATTAAGAACGCCATGGTTCGCCCAAGGGAACCTATTGAGGAGCGATGCACCACGAATGCACGTTTTGCTTTCCCGTCTTCGCCAATGTAGGTTAAATCAAAACGATCTGGCATACAGAAGTCATACTGCACAGTAAAAGCAGTGTCCTCTTTGCCATTTACATTCTTCATTTGCACATCAATTTTTGGACCATAGAACGCGGCTTCGTCTTTTGCTTCTTCAAACTCACAACCGCGTTTTTGCATGACTTCGCGTAACAACTCTTCGCCTTTTTCCCACGCGGCATCGTTTTTGTAATATTTTTCTGTATTACTGCGGTCACCGAGTGACAGGCGGTAGCGGTAGTCGACGCCGAGTTTGAGTCCAAACACACTGTTTGCGTATTCAATAAGGTCGAGTGCTCCAGTTATTTCTTCCATCGCTTGCTCTTCAGAGGTACAAATAATGTGTGCGTCAGCCAGGCAGAAGCTTCGTGTACGGATAAGTCCCATAAGCTCGCCAGATTGTTCATAGCGGTACAGCTGGGAGAGTTCGGCGATGCGCATAGGAGCTTCGCGGTAACTATGGGGCCTGGAAAGAAAAAGTTGGAAGTGATGCGGGCAGGTCATCGGGCGGAGCATAAATCGCTCGTCATCTATCTCAATGGGGGCATACATCGAATCTTTGTAGTGGGGGTAGTGGCCACTTTTTTCGTACAACTCTAGTTTTGCAAGGTCTGGAGTTTCTACGTGCAGATATCCGCGTTTCGTCTCTTCTTCAATAACAAACTTCTCAAGCTCCCGTTTAATAATGGTGCCCTTGGGAAGGTACATAGGTAGTCCTTTACCAACAACTGGGTCTATGTAAAAAAGTTCTAACTCTGGCCCGATCTTTTTGTGGTCTCTGTCTTCCATATAGTACAGAGATTACAACGCTTTGACGGCGTCGGCAATCACCGACAGCTCGCCGTTTCTGTTAGAGAGCCGGCCTTTAAGGGCGATGCAGTTTTCGGCGCGGATTATGTCTTTGTGCTCCGCGTAGTTTTTAGGGAAGACAACTGCCTCAATCGAGCCGTCAAAATCTGCCAGTTTAATAAACGCCATTTGGTCGCCGCCGCGGGTCAATATCACCCGCACATCTTCTACCATGCCGGCCGCCACCAGCGTTTGCCCAGGCATAATGCGCTGCTTCATTTGTGCTATCGTCATCGACCGTGTGGCAAGTTTTTCTTTAAACTGGTCAAGTGGGTGGCCCGAAACGTATAGGCCAAGCAACTCTTTTTCCCACGCCAATTTCTCTGCCATAGGAGCCTCGGGTGCAGGCTGCATGCGCACCTCTTCTACTTCGCCGGTGTTTGCAAACAGCGAATCTTGGCTTGTGTCTTTGCCTGCATCGCGATGGTATTGCAGCAACAGCTCTATGTTGTGGAACATGTGCCCACGCTCGCCAAAACTGTCCAAAGCACCGCATTTTATGAGCGACTCTAAACCTTTTTTGTTTAAGTTTTGGTCAGTCACTCGCCGCAAAAAATCCGAAAGGGAAGTAAAAGGCCCATGTTCTTTACGCTCTTTAATTATCGAGTCGCCCACACCCGAGCCAAAGTTTTTTATTGAGTGGAGCCCAAAGCGTATGGCGTCGCCTACCACCGTAAAGTCGCCCATACTTTCGTTAATATCTGGTGCCAATACGGGGATGCCAAGACGCTTACACTCGGCGACCATAATGGAGATGGTGTCGACATCGCCTGACTCTGCAGTCAGCACCGCTGTCATGTATTCGACGGGGAAGTTGGCCTTCATGTAGGCGGTTTGGTATGCAACGCGGCCATAGCTTGCCGAGTGTGCTTTGTTAAACCCGTAGGCTGCAAACGGTTCTATCCAGGCCCATACACGCTCTGCTTTTGCACGCGGCCATTTTGAATGTTCGACGCATCCTTCGATAAAGTGCTCTTTTTGTTTTGCCATTTCCTCGGGGATTTTTTTACCCACCGCTTTGCGGAATTTGTCGACCTCGCCCCAAGTGTATCCTGCAAGCTCGTGCGCCATTATCAAAAGGTCGTCTTGGTACACCAAAATGCCGTGTGTCTGTTTTAGTATGGGCTCCATTGCGGGGTCGAGGTACGAGATGAGCGCAGGGTTGTGTTTGCGCTCGATGTAGTTGGGGATAAATTGCATAGGGCCTGGGCGATACAGTGCCACCATAGCGTTAATGTCGTGTATGGATGTTGGTTTTAGTTCTTTAAGAAACCGCGTCATACCAGCGCCGTTTAGTTGAAAGGTTGCTTCAGTGTCGCCGCGGGTGAGCATCTCGAATGTTTTTAGGTCGTCTAGGGGGATAGTTTCGATATCGAGGGTAGTGCCGCGGAGTTTGTTTACGAGCGAGACGGCGTTTGCCAAAATAGTGAGGTTACGTATCCCAAGAAAGTCAAACTTGGTGAGCCCTACACCGTCTTCGCCCACCGAGTACATATCAAACTGTGTGATAATTTTGCCGCCTTTTGGGTCGAGTTGGAGGGGTGCGTAGTTAACAAGTGGTTTTGGAGCAATAACCACGCCCGCTGCGTGCACTCCAACATGGCGCACGCATCCTTCTATTTTTTTACCCAAGTCGATAATGTTGCGTACATCAGCCTCTGCTTTATAGAGTTTGCCAAGTTCAGGATTTTCGGTCAGTGCGCGGTCGAGCGTCATAGGGAAGCCTTGGGAACCCATGGGAATTTCTTTAGCAATATGGTCGCCCAGGCCATAGGGGTACCCAAGTGCACGGGCAACATCGCGCACTACGCCGCGGGCAAGCATGGTGCCAAAGGTGCCTATTTGTGCCACGTGGGCGGCGCCATATTTGCGCCGCGCATAGTCAATAACTTCGTCGCGTCTGTCGTCGGCAAAGTCCATGTCGATGTCGGGGGCACTCGGGCGCTCAGGGTTTAAAAATCGCTCAAAGGGGATCTTATATTCCAGGGGGTCAATTTTGGTAATTTGCAGAACGTACGTGGTCATAGAGCCTGCGACCGAGCCGCGGATGTTGGTGTAGATGCCGTTTTGGCTAGCAAAGCGTATCAAGTCTTCCACCACCAAAAAATATGCAGCGTAGCCTTTAAATTTGATTATCCCAAGTTCGTACTCGAGTCGCTCTATCGCGGCCGTGTCTGTATCGAGCCCTCGTACCTTAAGGCCGGTCAAGCATAAGTCGCGCAACACATCGTCGGCACTTTTACCCTCCGGCAAGGGGAACTCGGGGAATATAAATTTACCGAGGGTCAATTCCACATTGCACCGCGCTGCAATTACATTAGTTTTTGCAAGTTCTTCTTCACTGTACAGTTCTTGCATTTGTTGGAGAGAGTGCAAGTGTAAATCCTCGTCTTCTTCAAGGGCAGTGTCTGAGGGTCCGTGATTGCCAATGGCACGTAGTGTCTCCCACGCGCGGCGGTCGTCGGGTTCTAGGTAATATACTTCTTGGACTGGGACATCAGTGTAAAAATTATTGGCACCAAAAATGTTTGCATATTTTGCGAGTTGTTCTTTGTATTGTTTTGGCATAAGGGCAATCAGTCCCTCTTTGTGGTGCTCAAGCATCTCACGCGTGGCTTTTGGCTCTCCATCGTGTTCACCTAAGTTTGTGTCGGTAATAAGCCCTAGTAAATTTTTGTAACCAGTTTCATTTTCTGCCAACAACACCAGTCTTCCTCCGGATTGTGCAGCGGCGTCTTCGGGTGCAGCAAGGGCTATGTCGACACCGAGTATGGGTTTAATGCCAGCTTTTTGGCATTCTTGATAAAACTCTATCGCGCCGTAGAGATTGCCAAGGTCGGTCAACGCTAGGGCCTCGCATCCTTGGGCTTTGGCTGCGGCAACCAGGTTGGGTAATTTAGGGAGTGCCTGGAGTAGTGAGTAGTGGGAGTGTACATGCAGGTGGGTAAACGCGGACATTGGGTCAGTATACCTCTATACTGAGTGGAATATGAAGCGGTTGCTTATTGGCGTAGATGAAGCAGGGCGGGGGCCGTTGGCGGGGCCAGTTGCTGTGGGTATGGTGGCTGTGCCCATAGGCTATAACATAAAAAAAAAGTTCCCAGGCGTGGCCGACTCTAAAAAACTCTCACCAAAAAAACGCGAAGTTTTGTTTGCTTTGCTCGAAGCGGCGGCAAAAAGAGGAGAAGCTTCGTTTACTGTGCAGTTTGCAAGTGCCGCCTATATAGACAAAGCGGGCATTACAAAGGCAATTTCGCGAGCACTGACCCGTGGGCTCGACCACCTTACAAAGGTCAGTCCTTTGTACAAAGGACTGACCTTTGTAGATAGGTTGCCACATATGCGGGTGCTGCTGGACGGGTCGCTTAAGGCGCCAAAGGAATACACACAAAAGACAATCATACGCGGAGATGCGACAGAGCCTATAATTTCACTTGCCTCTATTGCGGCAAAAGTGGTGCGCGACCGACACATGGTACGGCTGGCAAAAAAGTTTCCACGATATGGCTTTGATGTGCACAAAGGGTATGGGACAAAAATGCACGGGCAAGCGATAGAGATGTTTGGCTGGTGCCCCGAGCACCGCAGGAGTTTTACACAGAGGTATGGATAAAACTGTAATTTAGTGGTATGGTTTGCAACTGGAAGGCCTCGTTATTTTTTAATCAACAGAGGACTTAGTAGGGGGAAAAATGTCTGATTCTGGCGTGTTGAATGGTCTTGTTGAGTCTTGGCCAGAGGCTGATGGTTTGCGACAATGCGTGTGCTGCATAGAGCAGAAATCTTTTGGGGAAACTCCCCTCATATCTGCAAGAAAGTGTCCGAAATATAAACCCGACGATTCAGGACTGTGTCGAACTTTCCGTCTCGCTTATCCGGAATAGTCTATATTTCCATTCTTTGCCCTAAACCCAACCGTTATCCACGGTTGGGTTTACTTTTTTTACATATGTTGGTATAGTCCCTGTATGGTAGTCCGCATGAGACACACACGGGCGCACACGGCTAACCGCCGTTCGCACCACGCCCTAAAGGCTCAAACACTAGGCAAATGCGAGTGTGGCGCAATGCGTGTGTCACATCGCGCATGCCCAGCGTGTGGGCGCTACCGTGGACGAGTGGTTGTAGACGTTGCTGCCAAAGCCCAGGCAAAGGCAGCAAAAAAGAGTAAGGTTGAGAAGGCACAGAAAGAAGCAGTTCAAAAATAGTTAAACGGTTTCTTTGTTTGCGTTCTGGGGCGAGTCATAATATCGGAAGTTTTTTTACAACATGGCGAATCGGCACCTCTCACGATCGGTGGTACTCCAAACTCTCTTCGAGTGGGATTTTCGTAATTACTCTATCGCTGGTGTAGATGAGTCTCTTGAGCGCAATGTGGGCGAATTTGCCCCTTCTGCGGGTGATTTGCCTTTTATGGCCGAGCTGTTGCACGGGGTTGTGGAGCGCAAGCCAGACCTCGACTTGGTGATAGAAAAGGCTGCTCCTGAGTGGCCACTAGAGCGTATTGCGTTAGTCGACCGTAATGTGCTTCGGCTGGGGCTTTTTGAACTTCTTTTTGCAGATAGAGAAAAAGTACCGGCCAAGGTTGCTATTAACGAAGCGATAGAGCTTGCCAAAAGCTTTGGCGGGGAAAATAGCGGCCGCTTTGTAAACGGCGTACTGGGCGCAGTGTACAAAGAGTTAGGCGAGCCGGGCAAAGACGAGATATCTAAAAAGAAAAAGGATGTACCGTACGATCAGCTGCCCCTACAAAACTTAGGTGGTGCAGTGGTGTTTGCTCGTCACCAAAATGATGTGTACCTGGCGCTCGTGCACGACATCTTTGGCCACTGGACGCTGTCGAAGGGTAAAATTGCTGATGCTCCTGAAATAGCAAATGAAACAGTAGAAGAGGGTACGGTGCGCGGCCTAAAAGAGGAGCTTGGGCTCGATGTTGCGCTGGTTGAAAAACTTGGCGAAAACGAGTATGTTGCAAGTGATCCTGCGATAGGGAAAAAGCGCAAGCATGTAACGTACTTTCTCGCAGAGACACCGTTTACTGAGCTTGCGCTCGAGCAAAAGGGTGGGCTCGACGATGCGCGCTGGTTCCGTTTGGCCGATGTACTCGAGCTCAATTTTTACGATGACATGTTGCCTATTGTTACAAAAGCAATTCAAAAATTAACCGCTACGAAAGTACACACTGCAAGTAGCAAGCGATAACTATGCCAAAAGATATTCAGACATTTGAAAAAGAGATAGGCGTCTCGTTTATTGATGCTGCGCTACTGCGGCAAGCATTTACGCATCGCTCATATTTAAACGAACATCGAAGCGAGGGAGGTGGACACAACGAGCGACTCGAGTTTTTGGGCGACGCAGTGCTGGAGCTTGTATCGACCCACTTTTTGTACGAAAAATATCCCGACAAACCAGAGGGTGACTTGACTGCCTTTCGCGCGTCGCTAGTCAATGCTATTACCTTGTCGGAAGTAGCTTCGGCGTTGGGGATGAATGACTACTTGCTTTTGAGCCGTGGCGAAGCAAAAGACAATGGTCGTGCACGGCAAATGCTTTTGGCAAATGCATTTGAGGCGCTTATTGGGGCGATATATCTCGACCAGGGGTACGACGCGGCACGAGTTTTTATAGAAAATAATTTGTTTCCAAAAATCGACGAAATAGTCAAAAAACGTTTGTGGCAGGACCCTAAGTCCACGTTGCAAGAGAAGATACAAGAGGCAGAAGGCTCAACCCCGCACTACAGCGTGCTCAAAGAGGCTGGCCCCGACCACGACAAACACTTTACTGTGGGTGTATACGCAAAAGATATGTTGTTGGCACAAGGTGATGGTAAGTCCAAGCAAGAAGCCGAGCAAACTGCAGCCCGTGCCGCACTTGAGGCGAGGGGGTGGTAAACTAGTTCGTATGCGTTTGAAGTCGATAGAATTGGCAGGGTTTAAATCGTTTGCCAAAAAGACACAGTTGGAGTTTGCTTCGGCGGTTACCTCTATTGTGGGGCCCAATGGTTCGGGCAAAAGCAACGTGGCTGAGTCGTTTCGTTTTGTGCTGGGCGAGCAGTCGATGAAGTCGATGCGCGGCCGCCGCGGCGAAGACATGATCTGGAACGGCTCGGCAACAGTGCCACGTGCCGGCCGCGCGTCGGTCAAACTTATTTTCGACAACTCCGACCGTGCGCTCAAACTCGACTTTGATGAGGTTGCTATTGAGCGTGTGGTCAATCGCGACGGCAGCAACGACTACCTCCTTAACGGATCGAGCGTACGCTTACGCGATATTGCAGAACTTTTGTCGCAAGCAAACATTGGCGCATCGGGGCACCACATAATTTCGCAAGGCGAGGCAGACCGTGTGCTGTCGTCCAGTGCACGCGAGCGCCGAGAGATGATAGAAGATGGGCTGGGCCTTACTGCATTTTTGTATAAAAAAGTTGAGGCAAAGCGCAAACTGCAAAAAACTGCCGAAAACATGCGCGAGGTAGAGGCGCTGCGTCGTGAACTGGCGCCACATCTGCGCTTTTTGGGTGGCCAGGTAAAAAAGATAGAAGAGTCGCAAAAATTGCGCGACGATTTGGCTGACAAATATTTGGAATATTTAAAACGAGAAAGTGTCTACTTGCGCACGCAAGAGGCTCTTGTGGGTGAGGACTTTGCTGCCCCTAAACACGAGCATGATGAACTGACGCAAAGGATAGTCTATTTGCGCGGTGAGCTTAGTAAAAAACAAGATGACGCTGGCACAACAGAGCTTGTGAGTTTGGAGTCTGAGGCGAGGGCGGTGGCAAGTCGACGTGACAATATAGTCCGTGACATTGGCCGAATCGAAGGTGAAATTGCTGCACACGAGCGCATCACCGTGGTGACTAAAAGCTCGATACCTACCGAGCAGGTTCGTACGTTTACACAACATATCGAGCAAGGTTTGAACGAGGCGCTCATGCTTGAGGGTGTCTTAATAAAAGAAAAACTGTCTACACTCGTACTTGCGGTAAAAGATTTTTTTGGGCAGTTGGTGCAAGCAACAGTGCAGGCGGCACATTCGCCAGAGGAGTTGCAGGCAAAAAAACAGGGGTTTGAAGGCGAACTTTCTACGCTCCAAGTAGAAGAGGCTCGTATTGTTGCGGCAACTGCAGCACTGCGCAAAAAAATAGAGAGCGAAAAAGATGCAAATAGAGATGGTGAGAGAGAGTTGTTTACTGCAATGGCACGGCGCAGCGAACTCCAAACAACGCTCGCAGCCTTACAAGCTGCAAAGGACACACTTCTGCGCGAGCGCGAGCAATTTAAGGCAGAGTTGGCCGAGGCGGGTGCGCTGCTTGGACGTGCGGCTGTTGGGTATGAAGAGGTCGAGTTAAAAAGTGTCCATGGCGAGCCGGTCTCTGATGCAGATATTGTAGACGAGCCACGCCAGATGCAAGAAGACCGTCGTCGCAAAGTAGAGCGGATGAAGATAAAACTCGAGGAGATTGGTGCCGGCAATGCTGCAGAGGTGTTGCGCGAGCATCAAGAGACAGCAGAGCGTGACCAATTTTTAATGCGAGAGCTCGAGGATTTGGAGGCGTCTGCTGCATCGCTGCACCAACTTATTGACGAGCTGACAGAGACCCTTGAAGTAAGGTTTACAGAGGGTATCGAAAAAATTAATACCCAATTTGATGCGTTCTTTAAGTTGATGTTTGGGGGTGGCACGGCCGAACTTGCAATAGTGAAGGAAGTCAGACTTCCGGGCAGAAGCCTGGCTTCTGCAGACGATGCAGACGAAGTCAGTGAGGATGCAGTGGATAAGGAGGAAGGAAAGACAGAAGAGGGGATAGAGATAGCAATTTCCTTGCCGCACAAGCGCATTAAAGGTCTGCACATGTTGTCGGGGGGCGAACGTGCGCTTACTTCGATTGCACTCATTTTTGCGATGTCGCAGGTTAACCCTCCGCCATTTTTGATATTGGACGAAACTGATGCAGCCCTGGATGAGGCAAACTCACGCCGCTACGGCGACATGATCTCGAGCTTGGCCAGCCGGTCGCAGCTTATTTTAATTACCCACAACCGCGAGACGATGTCCCGCGCAGGCATACTCTATGGCATTACTATGGGCGGCGACGGAGTTTCTAAACTCCTCTCGGTAAAATTTGAAGAAGCCGTGGCAGTTGCTAAATAAAAAACTCCACCCTGTTAATGGGGCGGAGTGGTCATAAACGTCTACGTTGCTGAGGATTTTGTGCGGCGTCTTTTTGGTAGTCGCTGCTTGCAGTTATAGATAATGAGTTTCGCCACCATTATCCAAAAGGATTCACGTCGCTTCCTGGTTTTTGTGACGTGATCGAGCGAGTGTTCGATGTCGGTCACAAATATTGGCCTATAGTGCATGGGCTCTTTGTATGGAGTTCCAGCGTATTCTTCGTATGCCCCACAAAGTGCATCCCACGCTGCCTTACTGATTATGTGCCGCTCATTGTTGTACACCACGCGTGCAGCAGACTGGCGGTCTGCTAGTGTGTGACGTAGCCGAGTATTGCGCAGGTTTTGTACCCACGTCGCGGCATACCCGCTGAGCACCAAGAAAAGCAGACCAAACAAAAGTTGTGGCCAGACATACCCCGTTTTTTCTACCACTTCGGGCGGCACGTATGGTCCAAGGCTCGTAGCGAGAAAGAATCCAATCATGGCCATCAGTGCATGGACGATAAGTACTCGCCCCGCCTTCCATATAGCCTTAAGCGGATGCGTCCAAAAGAGCGAATCGTTGTAGGCTTGCTCTTCTTGGGCAAAGTCGTGAGCAGCCAAAGCTACTTCGTCGACATATGCATCCTTTCGCCGTCGAATGTCGCCGACAAAGGATGCGATAGTTGACTGTACTGCAAGAAGGAATGTCCCTTCTGGCGAAAGCGGCCCCCACTCCATTGCAGTAATTATTCGATAGCGCGCCACAGCCTCCATAGCGTCTTGCTCGGGTGGAGTACGCGCTCGATGTTTGTCTGTTGTGACGTGTATGGCGTAGGCAATGTAGAGCAATGCGTTTGGGTTGAGGAAGAAAAGTATTGGGCGCCAAGCCCGTGCAGCTCTAACCAATTCCTGGAGTTGGTCGAATGCGGCCGCATCTTCCGAGAGTAGTTTTATATTGAGCATGTGTCACCGTTTTTTTGTTGATCTTTCCGGTGATACAGTACTGTATAAACTATATATGTCAAATTGACAGTATTTAGTATGCGTGCTAATTTAGCGTTGCTGTTCTTTCATACAAAAAACATCGGATCTCCTGTTTAGGGTTTTGCACAAGCCTTAAATCGGAGGTCTGATGACCTGTCCTGTTTTGGCACATGGCCGAGACATTTCTTGGGAGATACACAATGAAACGTTTGTTGTTGGCCGCCGCACTGCTGCTGTCTGGCAGCCCTGTGTTTGCTGCCGAAAAGATGCAGACGGCCTCTGCGGCCGGTGCGTACAATGCGAAAATCTGTCCGGCCATCGCGGCCTCGTTGGCAAAGACAGGACTCAGTCTGACGTGCGAACCGTCCGCTGGCTCCGGCCAGAATTTCGACGACGTCTTCAAGGGCGCGGTGCCTCTGGCACTCGGCCAGCTCGATGTCTTCGGACTCAAGTTGCTCGAAGATCAAGCGAAGGGCGGCAATGCCACTGAAGCGATGGGCTCGGTTGGGTTCATTGTCCCCGAGGCGCTCTTCTGTGTCGCCAAAAAGGGCGGCAGGATACCCACGGCGAATGCTTGGGGTGTTCTGAACGATTCGGAGAAGCCCGACAAGCCCTATGTCGTATCGACCTATGGGCCGAGCTCTGGCCCGGCGGGCACACTCGGCTTCCTACGCAAGACATTTCCGAGCTTCGGCAAGAACGTGGATGTCAAATATCAGGACAACTTCAAGTTCGACGTCGAGGCCGGCCGGTTGCGCGCGGGTCTGCGCGACATGGTTTGTTTCGTCAACATGCCCAATCCGGCCGACGAGCGCGTCATGACGGTCGTGGCGTCGGACGACCTGTTCTTCGTGCCGCTCGACAGTCCGCTGCTGGCAACTCCGCAGATCAACGGCCGTCCGGCGTACCAGATCATGGCCGCGCCGCTCACGGGTGGATTCTTGGGGATCGGTGGCACACAAGTGCGGACCATCCACACCGGCGTCACCGTCTACATGAATGTCGACAAGATCTCGGACCCTCTGTACAAGGCGGTCGTCGCGGCACTTCGCGATCCGGATTTGTTGCCCAAGGGTGACATACTCTCGACTTTGGCTCAATGGTCGGACAGGGCGATGGGTGCGGGGAAAAATCTCTACAATGAAACCGTTCGCCGGTAATTGCAGCCCAGCAGCAAGTCCGGCCACATGCCTTCTTTGGCTCTACCGCGCAGATCACTCTGCGCGGTATTTTTTATACACGAAACAGATATTGACAAAAAAATAGATGTGATGTAATAGTTGTGGTGGTCGGTCTTCGACTGCTTGTATAAGGATCCAATGTAATGGTTACTTCTGCGCTTGCTGCGGCGGCCATGACGCGGCCCCGTCGCCGCATCTTTGCGAGGGTGCCGATGTTCATCCTCCCGGTGCTCCTATACGTGGTGGTGGCGCTGTCTGTCACCAACGTCCGAGCAACGTTCTTCTCGATCGGGCCATACGCCCTCTCGTGGGTGGAGGTGCTCTACCTGTTCGGATTCTTCGTGGCCATGTTCGAGCTACTGCGAGTAGCCAACCCTGGCGTCGACAATACCAGCGAGGCATTGCGGATGCTGTTCGTCGCCGTCGCAATGCTTGTGTTGTTTGTTCTCGGCGCCGCCGGCCTCCCTGTCCTCCAGATATTCAACAATACGGAGTTTCTAATCCTGTTGATGGTGTCGGCGACGCAGGTCGTCTTGGCTTTCTTCATCAACTCCGCGACGCTCAAGCGCTCCATAGGCATGAGCGAAGAAGGATGACCCAACCCGTACCTTGTGTGCGGGTTGTTTTTTTACTGCAGTTGCTAAATAACTATTTCTGGGTTTATATAAAAAGAATTCCGCATCGGGCGGAAGTGTACATAAGTACAGGGGGTGACTATGCCGGAAAGCAGGTCTATTGAGTCTATCCTCAGTCAGGAAGTTCAGGTCGGGCCTTATCGGGTCCGATACGGCGTGGTGACCACGGCAGAAGGTCGCTGTTTTGGTGTTGCGTATCGTCGTGACAACGCCATGCCGGATGTGCCGTGGCGGACGCCCACGTCAAGGGATTTTCTTGCAGATCTCCGCTCGGTTGTGACTATTCCCAATGGGGTCAAGTTTCCATCCGACCCCTCTCAGCTGCCCAGTTTGCTGGGCCTTACGTGAGCTAGCGTACCAACTCGAAGTCGACTGTCCGCGCTGCCAAATCGGTAGCAACCAACTTTACCTTCACCTTGTCGCCCAAGGTGAAGGATTTTTTTGTCCGCTGGCCCACCAGCGCGTACTCTTTTTGATTGTAATTATAAAAATCGTCGCCAATGGTGCGCACCCGCACCAAACCTTCCGATGCGCTCACCATGTCTTCTACATAGAGGCCCCACTCGGTCACGCCAGAGATCACTGCATCAAACTCTTGACCAATTTTACTGCTCAAATATTCCACCTGTTTGTAGCGTATAGAGTCGCGCTCGGCGCTCACGGCCTTTGCCTCTTGCCCGCTTGCGGTAATACACATTGTCTCGAGGTTAGTAAACTCGCGTCGCGTCATAGGTTTGCCGCTTAGATGACTCTCGAGTATGCGATGCACCAACATGTCGGGGTAGCGGCGTATGGGCGAAGTAAAGTGTGTGTAGTACTCAAACGCTAAACCAAAGTGGCCGATGTTTTTGGTTGAATATATGGCCTTTGCCATGGTGCGCAGCGTTGCTGTGCGTATCAAATGTTCCTCGGGTTTTCCTTCTATTTGTTTAAGCAAGTGTGCAATGTCGCGGGCAGAGTACTTGTGGGTGCTTTTTTTTGATTTGAGGTGCCCAAACTCGTAGCCAACGGCACGTACAAATGTCGCCAGCTCTTCGATGCGGTCTTCCTTTGGTGTGTCGTGGATGCGGTACAAAAAGACCAACCCATGTTCAGGAAGTTTTTCTGCAAGTTTTGATATATGTGCTGCGACCTCGCGGTTTGCCAAAAGCATAAACTCTTCAATAAGCTGGTTCGTCTCGATGCGTTCTTTGCGCACCACCCCGGTGGGCACACCTTTTTCGTCGAGGATAAACTTTACTTCGTTGTCACCGAAGTCTATAGCACCCTCTTCGTCGCGTTGTTTGCGCAAAATGCGGGACAGGGTGCGCAAGGTCACTAAGTCGGCAGTAAATGGGGAGTCTGGGTTTTTATTTGCGTCAACGTCATTCAAAATTTGCTGCGCTTCTTCGTACGTAAATCGTTTGTTTGATCGTATGACCGACTTGGTAAATGTGCGCTCCAAAACCTTTCCTTTGCTTGTTATGCGAAACACTGCAGAAAAAGCGAGTCTGTCTTCTCCTTCGCGCAAACTGCACACATTGCCAGAAAGCTCCAGTGGAAGCATGGGGATGGTTGCATCTACCAGGTACACGCTTGTACCGCGTTTTACTGCCTCGTCGTCGAGTGCAGTGCCGGGGCGGACAAAAAAAGTTGCGTCGGCAATGTGTATGCCCACCTCCCACTCGTCATTGTCTAGTTTGCGTAGTGACAGGGCATCGTCGAAGTCTTTTGCGTCAAACGGGTCAATGGTCATAGTTGTGAGGTTGCGAAAGTCGGCACGTTTTGGAATTTCGCTTGCGATGATTGCGGCGTGCTCTTTTTCGATTTTTTGTGCTTCTTGTACAACGGCAGCAGGGAACTCGGTTTTAAACCCGTGTTCAAGCACGATGGCGTTCATCTCAGCGCGGTGCTCGCCCGCGATGCCGATTACTTCTGTAATTGTACCTTTAGGGTCGGTTTTACCATCAAACGATACTAGCTCGACAAGTACTTTTGAACCTGCCACAGAACCTTCAAGTAGATGCTCGATATGTATAGGTCGGTAAAATTTGATGTCACTTGCCAAGACCACCCACTGGTCATTGATGTGTTTGAGTGTGCCCACAAACTCTGTTTTGGCACGGCTTATAACTTTGACCACTTTGCCAGTAGTGCGGGGCGAGGTGCCTATAATCTCGACCGAGACAGTGTCGCCATTGAGCGCACCACCTAAATGCTCGGGGCCTACCTCGATATCTTCGAGTGTTTTCTTGACTCCAGCTTCAATGGGGAATGCCAAATACCCTACGGCTTTGCGAGTTACTTGGAGGATGCCAGAGACGTGTTTTGTGCCCACAATACGGCCCACTATAGCGTAGTTGTTGACTTTTTGCTATAGGCTGCTACAGTGGGCTACGTGATAAATATACGACTCCAGCGCCGTGGCAGGAAGAACGACCCGAGTTTCCGGGTTGTTGTTGTTGACTCAAAAAAGAAGCCAAAGACAGGTAACTACCTCGAGATGGTTGGCTCGTACGACCCTCGTGTTGACCGCGTAGAGATTAAAGGCGACCGCGTCCTCCATTGGCTCAAAAATGGTGCACAAGCATCAGACACCGTGCACAACTTGCTTGTCTCTCAAAAAATCATCGACGCTAAAAAAATAAACGTACTTCCAAAGAAGACCGTTGCGGCAAAAGAAATGGCTCCTGAACCTGCTGCACCGGCAGTCGCTCCAGTAGAAGAAGTTCCAGCAGAAGTAGAGTCTGCAGAGCCAGCACAAACAGAGGATAACCCGGTTGCAGAAGAGACGCCTGCTGCATAAAATTACTGTAGGGCGTTTAGTAAATTAAATATACTGACATGGCAGAGAGAGACCAAGAATTTTTAGAGTTTGTAGTCAAAGGTTTGGTAGAGCATCCAGAGGAGGTAAAAATAAACCGCACCGTCGACGAGATGGGCGTGTTGCTTACTTTGGATTTGAACCCAGAAGATATGGGCAAAGTGATTGGTCGCTCGGGCAACACCGCTAAAGCCATCCGTACACTGCTTCGCGTAGTGGGGATGAAGCACAACGCTCGTGTAAACCTCAAAATCAACGAGCCAGCTGGTGGCATCAAAAGCTCGGCCGACACAGGATGGGACGGCAGCCATGCAGAAGGGGTGTCTGCATCGCCTACAATGAAGTCGATAGACGAAGCGATGGGTGGTCTCGACAACCTCTAATACCCACGACAAACATAAAAATCCGCGCTACAGTAATGGTGCGGATTTTTTGTATTTATGGACGGCATTATACGAATTAGCGTTTGCTTTTTTTGCCATGACGGCAAGGGTAATTATTTAGTGGCAAAACGTTCTCAAAATTGCAGAGACGAACAAGGGCTTTGGGACCCGGGCGGCGGAGGACTTAAATTTGGCGAAAAAATAGAGGATGCTCTGCGTCGTGAGCTACAGGAGGAGTTTTGCACAACTCCGCTTGAGGTGGAGCATTTAGGTTATCGCGACGTCTTCCGTGAACAAAAGGGCCAGCCCACACATTGGGTGGCGCACGACTTCCGAGTGTTGGTCGACCCAAACGAAGTACGCATTGGCGAGCCGCACAAATGTGACGAGCTCCGTTGGGGCACTATAGAAGAGATAAAGAGTCTGGGTGACGAACTGCACTCGCAATTTCCTGCGTTTTTTGCTAAACATGAGGGGAAATTATTATGAATTTCCACGTTATAACCCTTTTCCCCGAAGTAATAGATGCCTATGCAGGAGCGTCGATTTTGGGCCGTGCACAAAGTAGTAAAAAAATTACCATTAAAAGTTACCAGCTGCGTGACTTTGTCACAAACAAATGGGGTAAGGCAGATGAGCGGCCCTACGGCGGCGGGCCCGGCATGGTATTGCAGGCCGAGCCTTTTGTGCGTGCAGTAGAGAAGCTCCGCAAAAAGAATCCAAAAGCAAAAGTGCTGATTACCGCAGCAGGTGGCACGCCGCTTACCAACGCATATGCAAAAAAACTTACCAAACAAAAAGATGTGATAATCCTCTGTGGCCGTTACGAGGGGATAGATGCTCGGGTCAAAAAAATACTAAAAGCAGAAGAAGTTTCAGTTGGTCCGTATATTTTGACGGGTGGCGAACTTCCTGCGCTTACAATAATCGACACTACTGCGCGACAAATCCCCGGTGTCTTGGGCAAGTTTGAATCACTTGAAGAAGGGCGGGTGGCCAGCCACGAGATCTACACTCGGCCAGAGATTTTTGAGCACAAAGGAAAGAAATACCGGGTGCCTAAAGTGCTACTTTCGGGCAACCATGCCCAGATGGACGCCTGGAAGGAGGGGAGTAGAAGTAAGCCAGAATAGGGTTATGCACAGCTAAATTTGACATTTTTTTGTATGTATTATATGGTTATTTCTGGAAAGTTGACATTGCGCTAGTTATGGCGTGATGTTTTTGCAGCAAATAGAGGTAGGGGGAAACGAATGGGTAACGTAGCGCCGATCCCCGCTGACAAAAATCGTCTTCAGCGGACAAGGGCCATCGGGGTGCCAGTAACCATTTCTTGGTTGCGAGACCCTGATACCGCAAGTATGGTCGCTGACTTTATTGCGACGCATAAGCCACAAGTCTACACGTCCTATGGAAATGGTGTGGACGATGAGCCAGGTCCCCGTGTGTTGGGGTCTGACCAATGGAGTCTCGATCATAACGAGAACATCCAGGAGATTCGTCGACGCATTCAGTTGAGTCCTTACGCGTTGCGCTTGGCGAAGGGTCCGATCGATCATTTCGTGCTTGTTGCAAAGACCGAGCATGGAGAGTTGGTCGGTGTTGCTGTGATAACGGCGTTCTTGTTGCAGCAAAAATACATCGTTGTCGAAGACATCATGGTTGATAGTACGCTTCGTAGCAGCGCAGTTGGCAGGAATATGCTTGACTGGGTGCTGCGAGCCGCGGCGGCGGCAGGGTTCAAGAACTGCTATCTAGAGGTTTCCTCTAGCAATCCCGACGCTCAGAGATTTTTCCAGAGCGTTGGTTTTGAAGAAAAAGCCGTGGTAATGGGGCTGTCACTTGGGTGACAATCAGGGTATAAGTAACGCGAGGCCACCACTGTGGCCTCGTATTTTTTTATGCTACACTTGGCACCATGCTTTTCCCTGCATTTAAAAACAAAATTTCAGGATACGTAAATTTAGATACTGAAGCGCAGAAGTGGGTTCAAGAACATGATCTGTCTATTATCCCAAATCCATTACTTGACCCTGACACGTGTCAGCAAATGGTCAGCAATGTTCACAAAAAATACAACCTGGATTTTTCATACGGCGGATGGTTGGAAGACAGAAGTTTCCTTTGGAAAGGAAGTTATTTAGACGAAACAGGAGGATATATCCACTTAGGAGTTGATTTTAATGTACCTGAGTACACAGAGGTTGCTTCATGCTTTGATGCTGAAGTTGTGCGTATTGACGATGACTACCCAATAGAAGGGGGGTGGGGAAACCGCATTATTGTAAAACACGCAACCCTACCTCTTTACTTTATTTACGCCCATCTTGACGAAGATCTTATATGTAAGGTGGGGGACATATTAGTACAAGGACAAGTGTTTGCAAAAGTAGGAAAAACCCCTTTTAACGGTAAGTGGTTTCCACATTTACACCTTCAGAGTGTTGATAGTGTTCTGTATGAGGAGCTCATACGAACAAATGCGCTCGATACGCTGGATGGATACGGCCTTGTGGCCGACGTAACAAAGAATTCATTGCTATTTAAGGACCCAATCCCTTTTGTAGAGTGGTAACCTCCTTGACACCTTTCCTTGGGGGAGTACAATAGAAAACGAAACAAAGCGGGGCATTCGGGGGGCAACTCTCGGATTGAATGAGTTACGGGCTGAAGTTTCGAAACAATTGAATAGTGGTTAGCAATAATCACCTACAGCGAGGCACAGAGGCCGAGCGGGGGAGCGTATATGCGCTCGCTTTTTTCGCGTTTTGGCTCTGTGGATAGCTCTCTTGACCATAATTATTTTATGGCAAGTGAGTTCCCAAGATTTTTTAGTAACGTGCGGCTCCCAGCAACTTATTACTAACGGCCTTGACCCAAAACTCATATGCGTGATCAAAAGTTTTTCAGTCGCTATCGTACCCCGCGTGTAGAGACCCCAAACCTCGTTGCCGCCCAGGTAGACTCCTACAGCCTTCTTCTTAAAGAGGGGGTGAGGGAAATTTTTAAAGAGTTTACGCCAATAAAAGACTACTCGGGCAAAAAATTTGATCTTGAGTTCGTAAAAATCGAGTTGGGCGAGCCAAAATTTGACGAGCACTATGCAAAGGCACAAAAGATGTCACTCGACATTCCGCTTCGCGCAATAGTCAAACTCAAAAACAAAGCGCAAGGGACCGAAAAAGAGCAAGAGATCTTTCTTGCGGATTTTCCATTGATGACCGAGCACGGCACGTTTGTGATAAACGGTGTTGAGCGCGTTATCGTTCCACAGCTTGCACGCTCGTATGGTGTATTTTTTACTTCTGACGAGGTTAAGGGTAAGCGCCACTTCGGTGCCAAAGTTATCCCAGCGCGCGGTGCGTGGATAGAAATAGAGGCAGATGCTGACGGTCAACTCCAGGTACGCATTGACCGCAAGCGCAAATTCCCTGCAATATCACTCCTTCGGGTACTTGGTGCACATACTGACGCACAAATAAAAGCTCTCTTTGCAGATTCCCCTTTGGGTAAAGAGTGGATTGAGTCTGCGCTTGAAAAAGATCCAGCAAAAACAGTAGAAGATGCGTATATCGAAATCCACAAACGCTTGCGCGATGGTGATTTGGCAACGGCTGCAAACGCTCGCGAATATATCGACTCTATTTTTAGTGAAGACCGTTACGACCTTTCTCGTGTTGGTCGCTACCGCTTTAACCAGCGGTTTGAAAAGTCACTCGACGAAAAAGACTTGACCCGCAAAACACTCTCACTGGAAGATTTGGTTATTGTCTTTGACCATGTACTCAAACTCGAGAATGACCCAGAGGCAATGGAAGACAACATCGACCATTTGGGCAGTCGCCGCGTGCGCTATGTGGGTGAAATGCTTCAGCAACGCCTCCGTGTGGGTTTGACACACATGAAGCGCAACATCCAAGACCGCATGTCGACCATCGACACCGATGCAACTATGCCACAGCAGTTTGTTAACCCGCGTCCACTGCAGGCACGTATTAAAGAATTTTTCACCACCAACCAGCTTTCCCAGTTCATGCAGCAAGAAAATGCATTGACTGAGCTCGAGCACTTGCGCACGCTTTCAGCACTGGGTCCGGGTGGTTTGACCCGCGAGCGCGCCGGCTTTGAAGTGCGCGACGTGCACCCCAGCCACTACGGCCGCCTATGCCCAATTCACACCCCTGAAGGCCCTAATATCGGTCTTATTTTGCGTCTTGCGACCTTTGCACGGCTCAACGAGTTTGGCATGATCGAAACACCATACGTCCGGGTAACTAACGGCCACGTAACGGGCGAAGTTGTGTACCTAAATGCAGCCGAAGAGGAGAAACAAATTGTGGCCCATGGCGCAACAAAAGTTGCCGACGACGGTAAGATTGTCGAAGACATGGTGGAAGTGCGCCTTAACGGTTCGCCAACTCGCGTACCGCGCAAAGATGTTAACTACATTGATGTCGACCCAGCGCAACCATTTTCTATCGCAACATCGATGATCCCCTTCCTCGAGCACGACGACGCAAACCGTGCGCTCATGGGTTCGAACATGCAAAAACAAGCAACCCCCTGCATTGTTCCTGAGGCTCCACTTGTGGCAACCGGTATGGAAGAGCGTGCAGCGCGCGACACTGGCCGTTTGATTATCGCAAAAGAGGCGGGCATAGTGACACAGGCAGATGGTAAGCGCATTAAAGTCAAAAACGAAAAAGGGAAGGAAGTAGAATATCCAATTGTAAACTTTGTTCGCACTAACGGCTTTACTGCGCTCCATGGCCGCCCAGCAGTGTCTGTGGGTACCAAAGTCAAAAAAGGCGACCTCCTTGCCGATACTTCAACCTCCGACCAAGGCCAGTTGGCGCTCGGACAAAACGCACTTGTGGCGTTTATGTGTTGGTCAGGCGCAAACTACGAAGACGCAATCATCATCTCTGAGCGTCTTGTAAAAAATTCTAAATTCGCTTCTATCCATATAGAAGAGTTTGTCTGCAACGTCCGCGACACCAAACTTGGGCCTGAAGAGACAACTCATGACATCCCTAACGTATCTGAAGCAAAGCTCCGTAACCTCGACGAGGATGGCATTATCCGCACAGGGTCAGAGGTACGTCCTGGCGACATTTTGGTAGGTAAAATTACACCAAAAGGCGAAACACAGTTGACCCCAGAAGAGCGCTTGCTCCGCAGTATCTTTGGTGACAAAGCGCGCGACGTTAAGGACTCATCCCTTCGGATGGAAAACGGCAAGCGTGGCCGCATTATTGGTGTCAAAGTGTTCTCACGAGAAGCAGGTCACCAGCTCGAAAGCGGCATCATCAAGCGTATTCATATCGAAATCGCGCAGCTCCGCACGGTGTCGGTGGGTGACAAACTAGCCGGTCGCCATGGTAACAAAGGTGTTATCTCACGTATTTTGCCTGAAGAGGATATGCCGTACATGGAAGATGGACGCCCTGTGGACGTTATTTTGACTCCACTTGGTGTGCCAAGTCGTATGAACCTAGGGCAAATCCTCGAGCTCCACTTGGGACTTGCTGCAAACAGCCTTAACTACCAAGCAATCTGCCCTCCATTTGCAGGTGCTACTGAAATTGAAATCCGGGAGGAGCTTAAAAAAGCCGGCTTTAACGAAAGCGGCAAGATGAAGCTCTATGATGGCCGCACTGGTGAGCAGTTTGAGCAAGACATCTCGGTGGGCTACATGTATATCCTCAAACTCCATCACATGGTGGAAGATAAAATCCACATGCGCTCTATTGGGCCCTACTCTCTTATTACCCAGCAGCCGCTTGGTGGTAAGGCGCAAGGTGGCGGTCAGCGTTTTGGAGAAATGGAAGTGTGGGCGCTCCTTGGCTATGGTGCTGCCTACACACTCCGCGAAATGCTCACCATTAAGTCCGACGATATTATGGGCCGCTCCGCTGCATTTGACTCCATCGTCCGCGGCGAGCGCATTAGCCACCACTATGCACCTGCGTCGTTTAACGTACTTCTGCATACCCTCCGCGGTTTGGCACTCGACGTTGAGCTTATGCGCGGTGGTCAGCCCATGGGCGCACGCAAAGGTCCAGGGTCAGAAGTCTCTGACTTTGACGCGGTGCGCATCCGCCCAGCATCACCAGAGAAAATCCTCGAATGGTCACATGGCGAAGTGACAAAACCAGAAACAATTAACTACCGTACTCAACGTCCAGAGAAAAACTCACTCTTTGACGAAAAGATCTTCGGACCAGAGCGCGACTACGAATGTTACTGCGGTAAGTATCGTGGTATCCGCTACAAAGGCATTGTGTGTGAAAAATGTGGTGTTGAAATTACTCGTGCAATAGTGCGTCGCGAGCGCATGGGCCACGTCGACTTGGCAGTGCCAGTTGCGCACGTATGGTTCCTCCGTGCAATTCCATCGCGTCTTTCTATGGTGCTTGGCATCTCAGGCGGAGACCTCGAGAAGGTGGTCTACTTTGCTGGCTATATTGTGACACAGGTACACAAGGCAGAAAAAGAGCGCATTATGGGCGAGCTCGAAAGTGAATATAAACAAAAACTCAAAAACCTTCAGGACGAAAAGTCGAAGGATAAAATGAAAGAGCTCTTCCTTGAGGCAAAGCACGACATTGAGTCTATCTTTGTAGGCGCAGTGCTCGATGAGCCAAAATACCATCGGTATGTAATCAAGTACGGCGCAATGTTTGAAGCGGGTATCGGCGCAGAGGCTATGTACGACCTGTGCAAAAAACTCAACCTCAAAGAGATGGCCGAAAACACCGAAGCTGCTCTTGTAAAAGCTGGCGCTGCTGACCGCGAGAAGTTTGGTAAGCGCCTCTCGATACTGCGCGGTATGATCCGCGCAAATGTACGCCCTGAGTGGATGTTCTTGACCCGCATCCCCGTTATCCCACCAGGCCTGCGTCCTATGGTTGCGCTCGACGGCGGTCGCCATGCGACGTCAGACGTCAACGACCTCTACCGCCGTGTTATAAACCGCAACAACCGTCTCAAGAAATTGCTCGAGATCCAGGCGCCGGATGTTATCCTCCGCAACGAGAAGCGCATCCTCCAAGAGGCAATCGACGCGCTTGTCGACAACTCTATCCGCCACGGTGGTGCAGCGTTTTCTGCAACGACTCAAGCTCGCACACGTCCGCTCAAATCACTCTCTGACAATCTCAAAGGCAAGCACGGCCTCTTCCGCCAGAACTTGCTTGGTAAGCGTGTCGACTACTCTGGTCGCTCGGTTATTGTTGTGGGTCCAGAGCTTAAACTCAATCAGTGTGGTTTGCCTAAGCATATGGCGCTGGAACTCTTCCGACCCTTTGTTATCGGTAAATTGCTCGAAAAAGAACTTGCGTACAACATCCGCGGTGCTGGCCGTCTTATAGACGAAGGAGTGCCAGAGGTATGGGCAATACTTGAAGATGTTATCCGCGACAAATACGTGCTGCTTAACCGCGCACCAACCTTGCACCGCCTCGGTATCCAGGCTTTCCAGCCAATCTTGATCGAGGGTAACGCTATCCAACTGCACCCACTTGTTTGCCCAGCGTTTAACGCAGACTTCGACGGTGACCAAATGGCCGTGCACGTGCCGCTCTCGCCAGAAGCTCAGACCGAGGCGCGTGAGATTATGTCTGCAACCAAAAACATCTTGAAGCCTGGTAACTCAGAGCCGGTGGTTGCAACTAAATTGCTCGACATTTTGCTTGGCACGTACTGGATGACCAAAGAGGTTGTTGGTGCAAAAGGTGAGGGGATGGCGTTTCCAAACCCAAACAGTGCCATCTTGGCATACGACTATGGCCACGTGGGCTTCCAAGCAAAGGTAAAGGTCATGCCATCAGAAAAAGAAAAATATGCTGCGTTTGGTGGACAAATCTTCGAAACGACAGTTGGCCGACTCCTCTTCAACACTGTCTTCCCGGCTGACTACCCATTCATCAACCACAGTATCGACAAAAAAGCGCTCTCAAAACTTATAGATGACCTGATTGCTCGCTATGGGCTGGACAAGATCCCAGAGATTTTGGACCGCATAAAGAACTTCGGCTTCCGGTATGTTACTCAGTCCGGTATCACATGGTCGCTCGACGACATCCGTGTACCAAAAGAGAAAAACGACATTGTCGAAGCGGCAGAAGCAAAATCCGCACAGGTGGTCAAACACTGGCAAGATGGATTGCTTTCAGAAGAGGAACGTTACCGCATGAACATCGAAGTATGGCACGACGCTAAGGCACAGGTAGAAAAATTGATGCCAGCAACACTTCCTGTAAACGGGTCGGTGTCAGACATGGTGACCTCTGGTGCTCGCGGCTCTATTGGTCAAGTAACCCAGATGGCGGGTATGAAAGGTCTCATTGCGTCGCCTACCGGGGAGGCAATTGAGTTCCCAATTACCAAGTCGATGAAAGAAGGTTTGACTCCACTCGAGTACTTCATCACCACACACGGTTCTCGCAAAGGACTCTCTGACACTGCGCTCAACACTGCAAAAGCAGGATACCTCACACGCCGACTCTTCGATGTTGCACAGGACGTGGTTATTGCGCACGAAGACTGTGGCACTAAAGAAGGTTTGACCATCAAACGCGAAAGCGCATCGGGTATCGGTACGTTCTTGGCACAAAACATCACAGGCCGTTACTTGGCAGCAGATGTAGAAGAGGACGGTAAAGTTGTCTACAAAAAAGGCCACTTTGTGACAGGAACAGATGCGAAACATATTGAAGAGATGGGCGTGCCTTCAGTCTATGTACGCTCTCCTATTGGGTGTCGCGCAGGCAGGGGTATTTGTGTCCGCTGCTACGGCGCAGACCTTGGCACCACTAAACCAGTAGCGCTTGGCGAGGCAGTAGGCACTGTTGCAGCACAAGCAATCGGTGAGCCAGGAACACAGTTGACTATGCGTACCTTCCACGCCGGCGGTGCAGCATCTGTGGGCGGTGACATTACGCAAGGTTTGCCTCGCGTTGAAGAAATCTTCGAGCGTCGTATGCCTCGCAACCCAGCCATTGTGGCCACAGTCTCAGGCGAGGTGCTTGAGATCCGTGATGAAGGTAAAGAAAAAGTATTGGTGGTGACTCCAGACCTCGAGTACCGTGGTAAGAGTAAAAAAGAGACTCTTGAGTATGATGTAAACTTCCGCCGTATCCTACTTGTGAAAGTTGGGGAGCGTATCACAAAAGGTCAGTTGTTGACCGATGGTTCTGCGGACCTCTCTGACCTCTTCAAATACGCGGGCAAAGAGCGCGCGCAAGAGTACCTGATCTCGGAGGTGGTAAAAATCTATGAACTCCAGGGTGCTTCGATCTCGGCCAAACACTTGGAAACTATTGTGCGCCAAATGTTCTCTCGTGTTCGCGTGACCGACCAAGGTAGTACGGAGTACTCGACAGGGGATGTCACGAGTGAAAGTGATTTGCGCGACGCAAGCGAGAAGGCTGTGCAAGACGGCGGCGAGCCTGCAAAGAGCGAACCGCTTGTCATGGGAATTCTGGATGTTTCGCTTTCTCGCCAGAGCTTCCTCTCTGCAGCGTCCTTCCAAAACACCACACGTATGCTCATCAAAGCAGCAATGTATGGCAGTGTAGACCGCCTCGAAGGATTGAAGGAGAACGTTATTATCGGCCGGCTTATCCCAGCAGGTACGGGCTTCAAAGGCTCTCCCAAAGAGCGTTTGGTCAACAAGTATGCCGCAGCTCCCGAGGTGGTAGAGTCTGAGGTTATCTAAAGTTCAAAAGTATAGTTTTTAGCAAAAATCCCCGAAGACTCATCTTCGGGGATTTTTGTGTGCAATAAGGCTGAAAACCGCTAGAATAGGGGATATATGGACTCTCAGGTGCAGGAAATTAAAGACAAGCTCAATATCACGGAGGTGTTGGGGCAATATGTGCAGCTGCACAAAGCAGGACGTACGTTTACTGCCCGCTGCCCATTCCATAAAGAAAAGACTCCATCGTTCCATGTCAGTCCTGAGCGAGGTACGTACATATGTTTTGGCTGCGGCGAGCGGGGAGATGTATTTTCGTTTGTGCAAAAAATGGAAAGTATTGACTTCCCAACTGCTTTAAAGCAATTAGCCGAGCGCGCTGGTGTGGTGCTCAAACAGTACAAAGGGCCAGTCGAGAGTGTTGATAAAGACAAAGAAGAGCGATTGCGCGAAGCGTGCGAAGCTGCAACTGCATTTTTTGAGTCAACCCTTGCCGCTCGGCCTGACGTGCAAGAGTATCTTACAAAGCGCGGCGTACACGAGGAAAGTAAAAAAATATGGCGCTTGGGGTACGCGCCAGCAACGTGGCATGCTGTGTCTGAGTACTTGGCTACACTCGGCTTTTCTAAAGACGAAATAGTGGAGGCGGGTTTGGCTGCTCGGTCTGAAAAAAAGCCTGGTGACATTTATGACCGATTTCGTGGGCGTATCATGTTTCCTATTTGTGACCCATTGGGCAGGGTAATTGCATTCTCCGGCCGTTATTTTGAAAAAGTAGAAGGGTCCCGAGAAGAAGGCGAGCCTGCAAAGTACGTCAACAGTCCAGAAACTGAACTCTTTAAAAAATCAAAAATACTATACGGGTTCGATAAGGCAAAAAATGCTATCCGCAAAGCAGATTGTATGCTGCTTGTAGAGGGGCAATTTGACTTAGTTCTTGCACACCAAAGCGGACTGCCTTTTACTGTGGCGCTCTCGGGTACGGCGCTTACTCAAGACCACATAGCACTGCTAGGGCGTTTGTCTAAACGGTTGGTGTTGGCGCTCGATGCAGACCAAGCTGGCCTGCGCTCGGGGCTCAAAAGCACAGCGATGGCGTTTGCTGCAGGGTTTGATGTAAAAATCCCTACGTTCCCTGAAGGGAAGGATCCTGCAGATATTGCAAAAGAAGACCCTGAGGCGCTGCGAGTGGCGGTGCGTCAGTCAAAGACAGCTATAGAGTTTTTCCTTGACGTTTTGCGAGCAACTTTGCCACAAGGTAGGCAAGGTGACGAGCGAGTATATAAAAAAGTGATAGAAGCCCAGGTGTTGCCGCTTATTGCAGCGCTCCAAAGCAGAATAGACCAGGCACACTTTATCCGTATCGTTGCTGAGCGTTTGCGTGTACCAGAAGAGGCAGTACGTGCTGAAGTAGCTAAACGCCCTGTATTGCCGAATACAGAAGACATGGTGTCTACTCACGTACCCCAGGCGCTTGTGGCAACGCCCATAGAGCGCAAAGTGGGGATGTTGTTTTTTTATTTTGACGAGGCCTCTCCACAAAGGCAACGGCTACTTGAACTCTTTGGAGCAGATCGGCTCGCAGAAATACAAACAATATTGGTTGACCAGGCAGAGCGACTACGTTTTGATTTTGAAAGAGAAGTGGGGGAACACTCAACAGCGGAGGTTATTGCTGATGACCTACTTGGAAACATAGAGAGTTTTGTGTCGAAGGAGAAGTTGAGGCGGAGGTTTCTCTAAAGTTCTTCGCCCTTTATTTTTAGCTACTCTTGAGGTATACTGCCCACAAATGGCAA
>CALQZN010000003.1 GCA_943349675.1 Candidatus Nomurabacteria bacterium | reverse complement strand
TAGAAAAAGTCCAAGGAATAACCGTATGCCGCATATCGTATACACCTATAAAAAGTATAGTCAGCCACACAAGCAAAAACAGTGCGTACGTGAGAGGTAAAGGGTTGAGCAGATACACCCCAACAGAAAGTACTGCGGCCAACAACTCCACAAGTGGGTACTGCAGAGACACTTTTGTTTTACAGTAGCGACACTTCCCACCCAACACCAGATACGACAACACAGGGACTAGGTCTAGCGCCCTAAGTGTATGCCCGCAGCGCATGCAGCGCGACCGCCCACCCATAGTGCGGCCCGTGTTAAAGCGAAACGACAGGGCATTTAAAAAACTCCCCAGTATCGCCCCAAACACTGCCGCAGCAACTACAAACACCGGGTCGTACATTTTTAGTTAGTTACGTCGTAACAGGTCTCTCCATCAGTAGCCGTAGTAGGTTGCGCAGTACCAGATGTTGCTGAACAAGCAGTGCCCGCAGCAGAAGCACTTACACCAGAAAAGTCGCTATCAACGTCGGCAGTAGAGCATCCTTTAGGACCCCCACTCGTACCAACTTGCGGAGCTTTGTCGGCATCTTGAGCAAGGTTAGTGTTGTTAGATAGTTCAAGTGTTGCGCCCAAGTGATATCTGTCCGCAGTACTACACGAATAAGGAGAAGCAGGAGAAATAGGGACATATTTGTAACAACTTGTCTCTGTCCCCGACGTACATTTCACGGTACTGTTTGGGTCGGCAGGTACCGTTGCCAAATAGACTGTTGGGCTACTTAAATTAGTACCATATATACCTTTTGGATACACCAAATAATCACTGTAGTACTCGGCGAGCGCAAGCTGGATTGTTTTAAGATCGACAATCCGCCTTGCGTCGCGTGCTTTACTGCGTGCCGCCGTAAGAGACACCAACACTATGGACGACAAGATACCAATGATTGCGATAACCACCAAAAGTTCGATGAGGGTGAAGCCTTTTTTGCCTTGTTTTTTTATCAGAGAATATGTATACATGTTGTAAGTATACCCCTAAAACAAAATCCCCACCGCAAAAGGGTGGGGATTTTGTTTTTTTAGAGACAACTAGATTATATGCACCCAGCCACAACACTTCCTGCAGAAGCACTACTTACTCGAACAAGGTGTCCTGCTGCCGTACCACCAGAGAATCCGATGTTTGAGCCTTCAAGATACGCACAAAACTCATAGTTTTGTGAATTTATCGCTTCACCAGTCGCAAGGACTCCGTCTTCTGCAGAAACTGAGTAATCACAAATGGCGGCAGAAGCAGAGCCACAAGCAGCAGTCGCCGCAACTGCACTAGGATCCGAGTATGCTGTCAAACCTGGAGTTGTGCAGGTGTTTGCCTTAGGACCGTCAGTAATACAGCCCACAAACGGAGTAGCGGGGTCATTATCAATAATAGATACAGCCTTTGCCATTTCCTTAAGAGCTGACACACGTTCTGCATCACGCGCTCTTCCACGAGCACCGTTAAGAGACACGAGCACAATGGAGGCCAAGATACCAATGATGGCGATAACCACCAAAAGTTCGATGAGGGTGAAACCTTTATTATGACCTTTTGTAAACATAGTGCGCATAGAAATTCTATAATTTATTAATAATCTGCCATTACTAGTGACTCGCAGATATACCCTAGTATAGCTTGCCTACCCCGCAAACCAGCGACCTTGTGTGGATAACACCTTTAGATACTTGTCGTACTGCTGTAGATAGGCAACAAGACAGCTGCCAACAAAAAGCCCACACCAACTGCCAACGCCACAATGAGCACTGGCTCAATCAAAGACACCAAGGTGTCCACAGCGGCATTTACTTCGCGGTTATAAAACTTGGCCATACGCTCCAAAATGTTCCCCAGCTCTCCCGTTTCTTCTCCGATTTGGAGCATTTGCACCATAATGGCCGGGATTTCGTCTGGGTACTGCCCCAGAGTTTGCGACATTGGGCTGCCGGCTTTTACGCCCTCGAGCGCCTCGAGCAAAATAGTTTGGTATACCGCGTTTTCTATAACCGACGAGGTTATCTCGAGCGACCGCACTGCAGATATGCCCGACGACAACATCACGTGCATATTGTCGGCAAACCGCGACAGGTACAGCTTTTGGTAGAGTTGCCCCACATACGGGAGGGAAAGTTTTACGCGAGACAGGTTGAGTTTGCCGTGCTCTGTTTGACCATACCTATACACAAAGTATGCACCCAAAATAAGAGCTACGAGTAAAAAGATTCCATAGTTAGTCAAAAAGTGGCTGAAGCCGAGAATAATTTTGGTATAGATTGGCAGTTCTTGTCCACTGTCAGCTAAAATGGAGCCAATTTTAGGGATAACCACCGTAAGCATCAGCGTCATCACCGCAAAAAAGGTAAACAAAATAAACGCTGGGTAAATAAGTGCGTTACGAGCTTTGGACGTCAACTCGTAGGAGCGGTCGATGTAGTCAGCAAGAAAAAGGAAAGTTTGGTCGAGCTTGCCGGACTCCTCTCCTGCGCGCACCATGTTGACGTAAAAGTCGGAAAACGCTTTTGGATGCTTAACCAGCGCTTTGGAAATACTGTTACCCGCTTGTAGGTCGTCGCTTATTTCTGTAAGCACACTGCGGAGGTACGGCTTTGACGCTTGTTCTGCCAACAAACGGAAGATGCGTAATGCCGAGACTTGCGCCTCGAACAAGGTTGCCAACTGACGAGACAAGATAACAATATCGCGACCACTTACCCCGCCAAAAAACGGTACGTGGGCGTTTAAGAGGTTGTTTAAACCCTTTGGTTCGTCGCCCACGAGCGCCGTGATGGTAAAGCCCCTGCGTTGCAGCGACTCAATGGCAGCGTCTTGCGTGGCAGCATTAACAACCCCGGCTTGCGCCTTCCCCGCCTGGTCGAGTGCTTCGTATTTAAATTCCATGTAATTCCAACAAAACTAAAATTCCAATTTATTATAACAGACGCTCGAGTGTCTTTGGATTCCACGACAGTGCGTAGGCACTCTCGACAGTTATCTCCCCCGCACGCACCAATTGTGCCAGGGAGCGGTTCATATCTATCATACCCTCTTCAGCACTTGTCTCTATCACCGTCTGTATTTCGTGACTACGTTTTTCTCGGATGAGGTTTGCAACAGCGTTGTTGTTAATGAGCAGCTCACATGCTGGGACCAAGCCACCCGAAATTCGGGGTACCAAACGTTGCGAGAATATCCCTGCCAAAGACCCCGCAAGCTGGATGCGGATTTGGTCTTGCTGTCCTGCGGGAAAAGCGTCGATAATACGGTCAATAGTTTGCGCAGCGTTGTTGGTGTGTAGAGTCGAAAACACAAGGTGCCCCGTCTCTGCCGCTGTAACTGCAGTCGCCATAGTTTCGGGTGTCCGCATCTCACCTATCATGAGCACGTTTGCGTCTTGGCGAAAAACCGACCGCAGCGCAGATTCAAAGTCAGCTGTGTCTACTCGCACCTCACGTTGTTCTATCAAAGACTTTTTGTTCTCAAACAAGTACTCGATGGGGTCCTCGATGGTAATAATGTGCTCAGTACGCTCGGTATTTATTTTATCTATGAGCGCTGCTAGTGTGGTCGTTTTACCCATACCCACCGGCCCCACCACCAAAAAGAATCCTTGTTTGCGCGCAGCAAATGTTTCGACAATCGGCGGCAGCCCAAGCTCTGAGAACGATCGTATTACTTTGGGTATAAGGCGAAGTGCCACACCAATATGGCCACGCTCGACAAACGCATTACCGCGGAATCGTGCCTTGCCCTCGTGCGAGTACGAAAAGTCGACTTCTTGTATCTCTAAAAAGCGCTTTTTATGTTCAGGGGAGAGCATTTCCGACAACAGGCCAATAACATCATCGTTAGTGAGCACTGCTTCAGATAAAATAGGAGTGAGTGCACCCGACACTCTAATGATGGGCTGCGCGCCAACCGCCAAATGCAAGTCGCTTGCGCCTTGCAACACCAACATCTCGACCAACTCGGCTACTTTCTTTTTAAAATCGGAGATCATACTTGTATTTCTTTTATATTTTCTTCTGGAACATCATCCGCCTCAGCGTCCAGCGTCTCTGGCTTTGCTAGAGCTCCAGCAAAGGGCGGCTCTTCATCTGCCAAGTCATACTCGCCACCGAGCGTATTTATTTCCTCAAAAGGGATGACGCCTTTTGCTGCTTTTATGATAGCATCTTCCTTCATTGTAAACATGCCGTTTTTACGCACTGTAGCAAACATCTCTTCTTCCGGTTTGTTTGCAAGTATTGCACGCTCTAGTTCAGGGTTCATTTCAAACGCTTCAAACACCGCAATACGCCCCTTAGTGCCTGTTGGGCACTCTGCTGTAGGGCGTAAGCGATACACTTCCTCCAATGGCGGAATATTTTTTGCATACTCTGGCGGCAAGTCGGCAAACTCCTTCTTAAGCATCGCTTGCACGCTCACATCTACCTTCATTTTTTTACCACCTCCCGGGCACAGTGTACGCACCAAACGTTGCGCCATGCCCAAAATGAGCACAGGTGGGATAAGGTATGGTTCGACACCCATGTCGAGCAAACGCGGCACAATACCAATAGCATTGTTTGTGTGTATGGTAGAGAGCACAAGATGGCCTGTGAGCGCAGCTTGCACTGCAAGGTCGGCAGTTTCGCTATCGCGGATCTCACCCACCATGATGATGTTTGGGTCTTGACGGAGTGTCGTGCGAAGCCCTGTTGCAAAGGTGTAGCCGATTTCTGGCCGTACTTGGCTTTGCGAAACACCAGGTATCGTATATTCCACAGGGTCTTCCAAAGACAAAACATTTTGCCGTTCGCGATCGATTTCGTTCAAAATGGCATAGAGGGATGTTGATTTACCCGAGCCAGTAGGTCCCGACACAAGCACCAATCCGTAGGGTTTTTTAATCGCTGCACGAATGAGCGCCAAGTCACGCTCAGAAAACCCAAGACTCTCGAGTTTTAAATCTTTTGCTGCAGAACCTAAAATACGCATCACCACCTTCTCTCCGTAATATGTGGGAAATGTAGAGACACGAAAGTCGACCTTGTTGCCCCCTACCCGAGCAGAAAAACGGCCATCTTGTGGTTTGCGTTTTTCGTCCAGACGCATATTCGAGAGCACTTTAATGCGCGCAACAACAGAACTATGGACCTTGGATGGCAGCGTTATGTTGGTCAACAACACCCCGTCAATACGAAACCTCACTCGCGTTTGGTCGACCATAGGCTCGATATGGATGTCGGACGCCCGCTGCTCGGACGCATGGCGCAAAACCGTTGCAACTATTTTTGTCACTGGCGCATCTTCGGTAATAGCAGCAGCTTCGGTGTCGGTCACCTGGTCTTCTTCAACTGAGATGTTGCGTTTATTATCTTTTACTACCTCTTTTAAGTCCCCACTTATTTCTATCTCTAATTCGTTCAACGCTTTACCCACTTCGCCAGAGAGACCTTTGTATTGCGTGAGAAGTTTTTCAAAATCAGTTTCACTTATCAAAAAAACTTTGTACGGCATGCCTACTTTTGCAGAGATGAACGTAAGCGCATCACGCGCCTCCAAGTTGTCAGGGTCGGTGACACCAACTTCAAGTACACCATCAGCCAACCCTAAAGGGGCAAACCTGTAGTGTCGGGCTGACTCTTCGGGGATGTACCCTAAAATATCAAACGGCACCGCCGTGTCCCCTAACTCACGTGTTGGCACGCCAAAGTACGTACCTTTAGCTTTAAGTATGTCCGCAAGCGAGACGCCAGCTTTATTTAAAATAAACTCTGCGCCACTACCTGGGTCACCCGCACTAGTGGTGTGGAGTTCAGTACGCAGCTCTGCTGCTCGAGCTTTGTCTACAACTCCGCCGTCTTCTAGAATCTTAAGGAGATCCATAGGCGCTAGCGGACGTTCAGTGGTTTGATTGAAGAAGTAGTTTGTCCGCCACCTGCGTATGGCAAGAAGGGGTTTCGACGACCGACAGGCTCTTGTGGAATAACAACCCCAAAATCAGTCAAGGAAAGAAATACCGGTTCAGTAAAAATAGCGTTACTTAGCTCAATTGAGCGCAAGCTAGAGAGTGTCACCAATAATTCTTGCGTAACCAGCGTTTCCGCGCCCATATCTGTCTCAGTAAGCGGAGGAGTGGTGTCTGCAGCAAAGACAAAATAGTATAGCAATGCACATACGCCAAGCACGGCAGCTCCTAGAAGTAATTTATTTTGTTTTAAAAATGCCATAACTTTTTATTTTAGTGGAGCCAGTAGGTCCGGATCTTAAAGTCGTAGTTGTTACGGTCACCTGCTTCTGCTGCAAAGGACACACTGGTTACGTCGACAATACGCAGACTGTGCTCGAGGTCTTGCAAAAAGGCGAGGTATCCGTCGTACGTGGCCAAGAGAGTAAATCCAACCTCCACAGAACCAACAGGGTCACCGGAAGAGCCGACCACACCTTCTTTGCGGGCAACACTAGAGTCAGACATTTCCCCCAGGGCAACGTCAGTGAGCGAAAGGCTGTGGCGCACTGCAATATTGTTAATGTCGATAATAAGGCGAATATTATCGACGTTGTCGGGCAAAATACGCTCTAATTTTGCTACATCATTTGCAGAAAATGATTTACGTTTTGCAAGCAATTCGTCACGGAGGGTACGCATTTCTTGTGCTTTTTGGAGCGCCTCCTCATAGGCGTTTGCTTGCACCGCAAGCACCTGCGCGTCTTTGTAGGTAGGGTTTGTGTACATGACAAACAGACCTATTGCGGCAGCGGCGAGAATGAGTGGTATAAAAAATTTTGCCATACTATTACAATGATGGGGTTGTAGACGCTGGCCGTGGAGGCACTGGGACTACCGCAGAAGTTGTTGCTATAGCAGCTGGCGTACTTGTGGACATAGTTGTTTGCGCCGGAATAGCAGGAGTTACAGTAAGATTTTTTGCGTAGCTAATAAGAGAAGGATCTATCGTTGCTTTAACACTGAAGGTAATCTTACCACCCGCCTCGACTTTAATGTTTGAGAAGACAATGTCTTTAAGCACCTTGCTTGCAGCAAATTGGTCACTTTGGAGCGCCACAGTAGAGAAGCTTGCCGCAACACCTTCGAGGTCTACTGCAGCAGACCCGTCGTCTTGGAGTGCGTAGTTAAAGCTTACAAACTGCACATTTTGCAACGTCTGCAGCGAGAGGAAGGAAAAAATTGCCGAAGGCGCTATGTGCTTCTGCAGCAACACTCCTGCTTGTTTTATACGCAAATCAACACGAGTAAGGTCTTCTATAGCAGCAAGGTTAAAGGAATCTTTTGCTTTTTTAAGCGACGCGCTTTTGTCTGTGATAGAAGTTTTAAGATACCCTTTATATGCAAATACTCCTCCTGCTGCAGTAACCGACACTATAAACAAAAAGAGTCCTACCAAAAAGAACAGCCCCCCTAGCGCACCGCTGGTACGTGTACGCATGCCGCCATCAAGCGACTTTTTAGGAATGAACGACGCGGGCGTCTGCGGCTCCATGTATCTACTAGTATATCTCTTATTTATCTATACTACCCTGCACAACCTAGCATGGGTGGGGACAAGCGGATACAACTTCCCTATCCAATTTCTTGCAACCGACGCAAGGCCAATCCAACAGCTACAGAAAACTCTGGACCCGCCTCTTTTAATATTTCTTCCAAAAACGCTGGAGTCTCTGTTTTACTAAACGGATCAGCAAGCCGAATTTCTGTTTGGATTTTACCTTGCGCAAACGCTTGCATACCTTTGAGTGTCGCACCACCGCCAGTTAAGACTAGTGCGTTGAGTGACTGGTTTGCACGCGCTTCGTACGCTGTGACAGTGCGAGAGATGTCCGACAAAAGGGGTGACAAAGAGAGTTCGAGTGATTTTTGCAGCTCTTCCCACCCACCAGGGTCGGTAGAAGCACCACCACCTGTAAGCCCGAATTTGCGCTTGCGCTCCTCAGCTTCAGCAATAGAGATATTGAGCGCACGAGACGCTGCCAACGTTAGATCTTGACTGCCATGGTTAATAATATGACTTTCATGGATAAGGCCACGCTCAACCACATAAAACTTAGTGGTGGCAGCGCCCATATCGACCACTGCCACGGGAGCAATGCCGTGTTCGAGCGCGGCGCGCACAGCGCTAAACACTTCTATCTCAAAAAAACCAGTAACGAGTGCCGCCTCGCTTGAGATAGTACGGAACTTTGTTATGGTGTCGTTGTGTATAGCTACCAATAGCACTTCTATTTTGTCGGAAGGCTCTGCCCCTTTGCCGCCTCCACCCACCACAAACCAGTCCAACAAGACTTCGTTAATAGGTACGGGGATATATTTGCGTGCCTCAATAGGTACCACTTGTGCCAACTGTTTTTCTACTGCAGATGGGAGACGCAAAATTGAAATAAGGCTCGACGAGTACGGAATAGATATAGCAGCATCAGTGGTCGTAACGTTTGCCTCGCGTATGACGTCTTTAAGCGCCTCGGCGATTTTCTCAGCAGGAAGGGCAGTGGCGCGGCCAATTTCTATATCGGCATACGGCCCAAGCGCTATGGCGCCATACGTCTCGAGTATCACCTTACCCCTATCGCGCCGCAGTTGTACAACCTTAATGGACGAGGTGCCAATGTCGACACCAAGTACACTTTTTTGCGGCTTATTAAAGAATGTTGAAAAGGAAAATGCCATACTAGCTTACGTTTGTTACCATTATATACTATGTGGGAATCTTTTTTATCTTCCCTGCTTGATTTTATTGCACCGCCTCGCCAAACGGAGAAGTTAGTCCGTGCATTGTCGCTAGACAATTTACAAAAACTCATTTTACAAGGAGGGCAAGCAGGGATTCTCCCCTACCATGACGAACGTGTACGAGCGCTAATATGGGAGCTCAAATATTACGCAAACAACACTGCTGCAAAACTTGCTGCAGCACTGTTGTACGAAACCATTTTGGACATAGCAGCCGAGCAGCTAGGAAAGCCGCTACTCATTCCTATGCCTATGCACAAAGCACGCCAGCGGGCACGTGGCCACAATCAAACAGAAGTATTGTGCAAAGCGCTTTTACCTTTTATAGGCGCGCAGGTTGACTACGCACCGGATGTATTAATGCGCATCAAAAACCCATCAAACCAACAAGGTCTGGAAAAGCACGTCCGGCTTACTAACGTAGCACATTCTATGGTTGCCGGGCCAAGCGTAGCGGGGAGAGTATGCATAGTAGTGGACGATGTTTCTACGACGGGTGCCACCTGCAAAGAGGCTGCACGTGCACTCAAACAGGCAGGGGCACGGCATGTAGGGTGTGTAGCCATTGCGCAATCGTAAGTAACTAGAAACTCAAGAAGATATATTCATTATTCCTTCATAGACACTCTGGTATGGCAGTGGTAACCCCCGGCGCTATAAAAAGCCAGCTTTGGAGACAAAATTTGGCAGCCTACTTGCAAAGTAATAATTTGCACTCAGCACTGGCAGTAAGCAACTATTACCACCTACCCCGCACTCGGCTCGCCTTCCAGCGCGCTGGCATAGAGGTTGTCTACACCGCGCATGCAAAACACTTCGAACTACGCGACTTTTACTCAGTCGCCAGAGAGCTTATCGCCTATCCGTATTACCTTGTAAGGAAAGACTAGTTATTTTTTATTCAAAAGAAATTCCTTCAACTCCGCAAACGGTTTTATTTGCAGATACGTTTTTTGATCATCTTCTTCGCTCATTTGCGCGCGGGTTTGTGTATAGCCGTTTGGGATAAATATTTTGTCCCAACCATAGCCGCCCTCTCCCATCGGAACATCTGACACTTCGCCTTCCATCGACCCCTCAAATAATTTTATACTCTCTCCGTCGTAGTAGCCAAAAACGCAGCGGGCCGTAGCCTTGCGGCTTTTGCCGTTTAGCATCGAGCAGATATCCTCAAACGGCATACGCTCGACAAAGAATTTTATAAACGGCCCGGGCAAACCGCCCAACGCCTCAAACTCGAGCGACACGTCTTCGACAATAACGGGCGTCTTAATTTTCTCGTACGCCTGCCGTACCTTGTGCCCCACAATCTCTTTTAAATCCATCGATTGCAGCTCGTCCAAGTCGAGCTTTACATGGCTCACAGGCAACCCCAAATACCGGGCCAAGTAGTCGGCCTTTTTTTGGTTACCGGTGATGAAGGTGATTTGCATTGTGGTAAATTACATCTTCCTCGAGTCATACGCCCAATGCAACAGCGCTTGCCGCTGTTTTGGGCGACAAAAAATATCTCCAGTTCTACAATTATTTTTGATTTGCATTATATGCCTACGCATAGCGAGCCACCTTTTTATTTGCTTCTCGTCATCATCGGTCCTACGACCCATAAAATATCTGCAGTACCACTCAAACCACCCGCGCGGGTCTTGCGGATGTATCCAGCCTTTTGCCTGCCATACCGCAAGCGACTGACTCGCGTTTATGCCAAAGTAATTCAGCTCTTTGTGTCGCTTCCCATCGGGTGATAATTTTGCACTCTTCCACCAACCTTTTGGGAACTCCTTTGGCTTGTCAGAAAAATATAATCCACCGAACACACCAAGCTCGAGCATCTCTTTTGGCGTCAGGTCCGGCGTAAAGCGCGGGTCGAATTTCGTCATAGTTTGTTATTTCCTCGGCAATGGGATAAATATACTTGTTTTCCTTTTGTACTCTGCAAACTCAGGGTTCCCCTCCAGTTTCTTTTCAAGCATCGGAACGCCAGACACTTTCAAGATCAAAAAAGTTATAGTCATAGGCCCGACAATACCAAGCCAGGCGCCGGGTACAGAGAGAGCGATGAGCCACAGCCCCCACCACTGCACTACCTCGCCAAAATAATTTGGATGACGAGTGTACGCCCACAACCCGCTTTGCATCAACTTTCCCTTGTTCTCTGGATTTTTAATAAACCGCGCAAGTTGTGCATCGCCCAAAGCTTCAAAATAAAAACCAACAAGCCACACAGCTACGCCTAGAAAATCGAGCAGCACAAGACTCGGCCCAGCATTTTTGTTGATAAGCAGTACCGGCGAAACAATGAGGAACAAAAACAGGCCTTGCAAAAGATACACTTGAAAATACGAACGGATATAAAACCACTTGCCCCATTCTTTCCTCCAAGCTAGATAGCGATAGTCCTCTGCTTTGCCTTTGTTGCGTCTGTGTATGTGCCACGCTAAACGCAAACCCCAAATACTTACCAACACTCCTACCAACATCCCTCGTATACCAGAATCACCGGAAAGAAAAAAGGATGCCCCTGTCATCAGTACAAACCCGAGCCCCCACGCCACATCGGCCACATCGTTTCTTTTCCTAATCAAAGAAACCACGAAACATAGGCTCATGTACACAAGCAGTATGGCGATAAGAGTTACAAAATAACTCATAAACCGATCTTGGTTGCGATGAAGTAGGTTACCGCAGAAACAGACGCCGCGAGCACTGCACCCCACACTAAGTCAACGATGGTTACAAGAAGCGGCCAATCTTTGGTGACGGCAAGGTTAGTAAGGTCGTACGTTGCATAACAAACCAAACCAAATAGCGCACCGAACAAAAGTGCGTGCGTCCATGAATTCTTCTCTATGGCCGGCATAATTACAAAAACCACAAGACCGACAACAAACAAAAGATAAAAGATAATAGCCGCCGTCCAGTTTACATCTGGCTTTAGGAGCGGACCGATTTGTTTAGCGTAAAAACCCTTGGCAACGAGTCCAAGCCACACCATGTCGATGGCAAAGAAAACAGGGAGTGCTATTGCATAGAGTTTTATGAACATAAAAGATAGGATTAATTAATAATTTCCACCAACACTTCATTGCGATACATCCACGGTGGAGTCCATGGTGCGCTGTATCCAGCGTATGCAGTGCTTCCCTTTGTCGCCACTCCATCACGGGCAAGTGCCGAAGCTAATTTTTCTTGCATGTCTTTTACCCGCGTATCCGAGCGATACCCCGAGAATTGCAGTACTGCATATTTCTTGGTAGGGATCATCACGATTTTCACTCTCGGATCATTTGGTGTCGGTAATGTTTCAAGGGTGTACGAGCGGGGCATAACAAAAGATATTATTTGCGAGTCACCATCAGTCGTCGCTACTACCGGTGCAGTCATAGCAATATTTTCTGATGTTTTTTCGCCTCCTACTTTTTGCGCGATGACTGGAACGGTCATCGCTATACTTTCTTTTTTTGTATTTCCGCCAAAGATATACCCAGCAACAATTCTAAAACCATTATTCATAGATTCTCCATAAGAACCCTTTACCGTAGTCTGCGCTACGATATGTGCCGGATATTCTCGTATTTCATATCCATCTTTTATCTCAATGACAGTATAGTCAGCTTGCTCAACACGCGAACCAAAAAATCCTGAGATAGACCAAAGCACCACAATAACAAGCAAAGCGATAAGTATAGTGATCATATTTTTATTCATATAGCTTTAGTATATAATAGTATATACTAATAGCATATACTAAACTATAATAATATTAGTTTAGTATATGCATTAACAATATTTAATCAATTTAAAATAAATATATGCAAAATATCGTAGAAACAGCTGTCGCAGCAGGATCATTTAAAACACTGGTCACTGCAGTGCAAGCGGCAGGATTAGTAGACACTCTATCTGGTGCAGGTCCCTTCACTGTATTTGCTCCAACTGATGAGGCTTTCGCCAAAATTCCAAAAGAGACTCTCGACGCAGTCCTTGCGGATAAAGCAAAGCTAACATCTATACTTACGTACCATGTGGTGGCAGGAAAAGTAATGGCTTCTGATGTAATGGGCCTGACTTCTGCAAAGACAGTACAAGGTGATGAAGTTAAAATAGACACTGCAGATGGAGTTATGGTAAACGACGCCAAAGTAGTACAAACAGACATAGAATGCACAAACGGAGTAATCCATGTAATCGATTCAGTCTTGATGCCAAAATAAATACATCCGAAATAAAAATAAAAAACTCTAACTTTTGTTAGAGTTTTTTATTTTTATTGATTAGGCGTCTATTTTTGCCGCAAGAATAAAATCATTTTGAGAGAGTCCGTTAATTGCATGGGTGGACAGCGTGAGCTCTACAAATTTGTAGTTTTTCAGATATATGTCCGGATGATGCCCCTCTGATTCAGCCAAAACGCCAACCTTATTTACAAAAACAAGAGCTTCATTGAAGTCCTTAAAACTATATCGCTTGGCGATACTTTTAGCATCAAGCGAAATATCCCAGCCGGGAATTTGCTTGCATAATATATCTGCCTCTATCTTTGAAAAAGGAATGACACCACCATCGCATGCCATGCATTTTTGTTGAGTCAGTGGCGAGTTAGTTTTAGGAGTAGGGGCCTGACTCTGTATAGTTGTATGTTCCATATGCTTGTAGTATAGCAAAATTAAGAATGGCTACAAATTTTTTATTTCGTATCAATATGATTCCACGCAAAACCCTTGTCTCCATACACTTTTTTACCTGGGTTTAAAATAGCAAGCGGGTCAAAAATATCTTTTGTCTTTTCAAAGAGACGTACGATCTCAGGGGTAAACATCTGCGAAAGGTACGAGGTACGTAAAAGTCCGTCATTATGTTCTCCAGACATAGAACCTCCATACTGAAATACGAGAGTATAGACTTCATCCATGAGTGTATGGAGAGTCTCAACTATTCCTTCTTTATGAATGTCAATAAGCGGAATAATATGAAAGTTTGCATCTCCCATATGTCCGGCCACAGTATAAATAAGATCATATTTCGAAAAAATAATTTCAAGTTTGGGAAGAAACTCCGGGAGATCTTTTGTGTGTACGACAATATCATCAATTGTGGGTGCCGTTCGATACCCTCGCAACTTCTGGCGAAGCAGGTTGAAGCTTTCGCGCCTGAATGTCCAATACTTTTTTGCTTCTTGTTCCGAGTGCGTCAATGTAATAGGAAATCCGAATACCTTCATCTCGTTATATGCTGACTGTACCTGCTCTGCAACTTCTTCTTCAGTATCCCCTGCAAATTCTGCCATGAGAATTATCTTTGGAACTCCGCCAGTGATTGCCATCCAAAACTCAGGCAAAAATTGGAACCCGAGCGTCAACATAGTACCCCCCATGCTTTTTGCAATTGAACCAAAGAATTTAATCGCTATTTTAAACGTATGATCATCATAAGATTCGATGGTTTCAGGTGTATGTTTTAAAAGTCTTGGAATTATTTCTCCTAGTTGCGTTGTGGCTGGCAAAAACATAACGAGCATTCTGGAATGTTTTTTGGGGACAATTCCACTCAACGTCGCTTCAGTCACACAGGCAAGGGTTCCCTGACTGCCCACAACGAGCTTTGATAGGTCAAATACTCCTGATTCTTTATCGTAGACATTCCAAAGATAGTACCCTGAAGAATTTTTTGTTACTGTCGGTTTTGCTTGTTGCAGTACATCATAGTTGTCCTTTACAAGGGCAAATATCTCTCGATGAATGCGCCCGCTTTCAGTTTGTTCTTCGCATTTTGCGATAAGTTTCTCTGCATGAAGTGGTTCTAGAACATCTTCTTCTCCATTTGCAAATACAACACGAAGCGAGCGAACATACTTTTCCGTCTTTCCATAGGTAAGTGTCTTTTCACCTCCTGAGTTATTAGAGACAATACCTCCAATCGCAGCCAAATCACGAGACGCCGGATAGCTTGGCAAAAGCCAGCCGTGCGCAAGAGTCTTTTTCTCAAAATCACTATAGTATACCCCCGGCTCTGTTATGGCTTCTGTGTCGGTGACAGAAAATACATGATTCATGTATCTCATTGTGTCTACGACGATGGATTCCGAAAGTGGGCCACCGGTCATACAGGTACCGGCGGCACGCATGGTGAGGGATAACGGTACACCCTGATCTATATCTTTAGTTTTTTTTGCATGCACATAAGCAACAAGTTTTGCAATGTCTTCTTTACTTTTTGGGTAGACAACAATGCGGGGTTTTACATAAAAAAGGCTTGTGTCTCGCGCAGCTTTTTCTCGATCACTGTCTAAGATAGAAATATCTCCTTTGATTATTGTACGCAAATCACCAGCGACATCCGTATAAAAAATTTCATTCATACATTTATTATAACATTATCGGACTCATTTTACTTAGCTTTGGCTTCAAGTTTTTCTTTGCTTCATATACCAGTACACATAAAAAATAAGATAAATTAATAATTTCTACCAACACTTCATTATGGTTCACCCACGGTGGAGTATATTGATCATAGTTATATTATACATCCCTTGATAATTTATAAATAACTATCCATAAATATCAGTATTTGGATATAAAAATGTTATACTGGAAAAATGAGCGACAAGCCTATTTTAAAAATACATAGTGTCAGCAAGCGTTTCAAAACTGCTTCTGGTGAAATTACTATTTTGGAAAACGTCTCTTTCGCAATTATGTCCGGTGAAAAGGTGGCCATTATCGGTCCCTCAGGCTCAGGAAAATCAACTCTTTTGTCACTTATTGGATTACTCGACACCCCGACAACCGGAAATATCACTATCGCGGATAGAAACATCGAGTTGATGACTGAAAAAGAGATGGCGTATTTTCGTAACAAAAAGATCGGCTTTATTTTCCAGTCATTTGAACTTATTTCTCCTTTCTCAGTTTCGGAAAATATCTCTGCCCCCCTCGACATTGGGGGTAAGAATATGCCAGATGGCGCTCTGTCCAAAATTCTCACTGAAGTATCTATGACGAATCGCGCCGACGCACTCCCATACACACTATCTGGTGGAGAAAAACAACGAGTAGCCATTGCTCGGGCGATGATACACAGGCCAGCCATAATCCTGGCAGATGAGCCTACCGGCAGTCTTGATAGAACGACTGGTGAACGTGTCCTAAAGCTACTTCTCGAAGCGGTCGATGAATACAACACGACACTCATCGTCATCACTCATGATGAGAATATTGCCAATCGAATGGATCGAGTGTTTGAAATAAAAAACAAAGGCGTGTATGAAAGGGATTAAACTTATTCTTACATACAGCTCTCGTATGGTTATTCGGCAGTGGCGCCGATTTGTATTACCGTTTCTTTCCATTGCAATCACTGCAATTTTCTTGACACTTATTTTATTGATCACCGAGGCGAGTACAATGCTTCTTGAGCAACAATCGCGCGCACTCCTCGGAGGTGACATTGTTATCGAAAGTAAAAGTCCGATTGACAGTGAGGCATTTTGGAAACTTGCCGATATTACTCCCGATAGTCAATCAAATCAGATTTCATTTTCAGGGACACTACAAAGTGGTTCTATTTCATCACCATTTTCCGTTCAGGTTGTAGACCAGTTCTTTCCACTCTATGGTGATCTCGTATTAAAAGATACTGCGTTTACTGGTGTTAAAGATCAAGAAATTTATCTTGATGGAGCAGGGGCAAAAAAGCTGGAAGTCGGCGTGGGAGGCATTGTTTCATTTGGATCTCAGTTGTTTACCGTTGCCGGAATTATTAGCACAGAGCCTACATCTCTGTTTGGAATATTTCGTTTTTTTCCACGAGCAATCATTAACCAGACTGGGTTTGCAAGCAGCAATGTCGATCCCCAACTCCTCCGAGCTGAGTATACCTATGCAGGGAAACTTCAATCAGTATCACAAGAGAATCTACGACAAGTCCGCGAAGCGGAAGATTTGTTTGCGCAACCTGTTGATGTGGCTGTAGCAGGCCAAGACCAGCGTGGATTGCAGTTTGGCCTTAAAACGGTTTCTAGCTTTCTCGTTATTGCTGTGCTCATCACATCAGTACTCGCAGCGGTAAATGTGTATGCAAGTACAATCTATTTACTAAGCGTGGAGAGAAGAAATCTTGCCGTCCTCCTTGCCATTGGCCTTCCAAAGAAATCATTGACACAAATTTTGGGTTCTGCGCTCGTGTACATTGTTGCGCTTTCTTGTTTGTTTGGGATTGTGCTTGGCAACATACTATTTTCCCTCCTAGCTTCATACATTACTTCCGCCTATTCTATTGTATTACCAGTCCCAAACCTCGCTGTGTATAGTTTTATATGTGTCGCTCTAGTTTTTGCAGTCGCGATCGCCTCATTTTTCCCTGCAGTGGCAAAAACCTTGTCGCTCAATCCAAAGCAAATCCTTATTGGTGGCGAAGAAGACCAAGGAAAGAAGCTGGGGCTGTACTCTCTTGCGTTTATTTCTCTGTCCACTCTATTGCCACTGGTAGTGTTCGCGTCTTTTCTCCTCGACAATGTTGTGCAGGGGGTCCTTTCGATACTTGCTATCGGTGTAGCTTATATCGTAATTGCGGGATTGTTCTCCCTCATTCTTTTGTTCTTATATAAGAGGAGAGCTCGATACTCTTTTTTTATTCGCAGCATCATAAGTCAAAAAAAGGCAGACGGTTTCTTCGGTGTCGTTTCTTTTACTTCTTTGTTTATCGCTCTCGTATCGATTGGGTCACTTGCTCTGATTCAGCTTTCACTTGAAAAGTATCTCGCAGGAGATCTCGCCCGCACAGTACCCACAACATACATCCTTGATATTCAGCCCTCACAAAAAATGGCACTGACTGACCAATTTCCCAACATCACCCTCTACGAAAATATTCGCGCTCGTATCATCGCAATAGACAGTCTGAGAGTGCAAGACGAGCTCGCGAAAACTGATACCACGCTCGACCGAGAGCTTGGCAGAGAGTTCAACTTAACTGCACGAAATGATCTATTGTCAAACGAAATGATAACGGAGGGCGTCTGGAGCGGGGGCAAGCCCGGAGAAGTCTCGGTCGATGAATCTTTTGCTAAGCGTGCCAATATAACCCTTGGTTCGAAACTCACTTTTTCTATACAAGGACTTGAAGTAGAAGCTCTAGTAACGAGCTTACGGAACACAGACTCGCGCTCAGGGCTTCCGTTTTTCTACTTTGTTCTTTCACCAGAGGATGTTGTCAGGTTCCCGTCTGTCTACTTTGGATATTCTTTTTCTGACGAAAACTCTCAAAAGAAACTGGGTCAGTTTGTAGCAAATCAAATGCCAAATATTTCGGTCATCGACACACAAGCGATTGGACCGCAAATCATAAAACTTGTGCAAACACTCATGGTGCTTGTCCTTATTGTGACGATTCCCCCGCTTCTTATTGCTACACTTCTTATCGCTACACTGGTATTGTCTTCGTATGAATCAAGACGACGCGAGGGTGCCCGACTTCGGGCCATCGGAGCGACTCGTATCTATCTCTTGAGACACTATCTTGTCGAAACAATCTCGCTGACACTTCTCTCCGCGGTTATTTCATATGCACTGAGCATAATAATCGCATTTTGTATCAACACATATTTCTTAAAATTAAGCTCGACAGTATTATTTGACTTGGAGTTATTCATTGGTCTTGGACTGATTGTGTCTTTTATCGGTCTCATTGGGTACTACCTCTTCAAAACTGATACCATGCCACTTCGAGAACTTTTATCATATGAATAGAATCTATAAAATCTTTTTTGCCCTTGGTGTCATTCTGCTTTGTGTGGCTCTTTTCTTTGTGCTGTCTCACCGTGATGATCCGCAAGTGGTGCGTGTAGAACCTATACAATCGCAAACGCCCAAAAATATAAAGATCATTGCTTTTGGCGACAGCTTAACTGCCGGCTACAATCTTCCTTTAATAGAAAGTTACCCGTCTCAGCTCGAATCTAGACTGACAGAAAAGGGTGTTTCCGCACAAGTGATCAACTCCGGAGTAAGCGGTGAGACCACAAGGGGGAATCTCGAGCGAGCACAATTTATTCGATCTCAAAATCCTGACATTGTCCTCCTTGGTATCGGTGGCAACGACGCACTTCGCTCATTATCGGTCACGGAGACTAAAAATAATATTGAAAAAACAATACAGATACTGCAAGGGGGAGAAAAACCGCCCGTAGTGTTTCTCCTACAAATGCGATCTCCTCTCAATTCAGGATTTTCGTATAAACGAGCTTTCGATGAAATATACCCGAGCATAGCAAAAACCTATAACCTCGAACTCGTACCATTTATCACGCAACAAATATTTTTTGACTCTACCAACCTACTCTCCGATGGTATTCATTTAAACAAAAAAGGATATGGGGAAGTTGTGGAACAATACATTTTGCCAGCTGTAGTCCGAAAATTATCTATTTAAAAAAGCGGAAGTTGATTGCCCGGGCCGAATTGGCCCGATAACCAACGGCTAAAATAATATCAAGTGAGTAATATTTGACCGGTTTATCTGAATTTGCAATGTGCAAATTTTGCACATACTGATTTCTCAATTCCAAATATCAGAGCAATCTGCGCCTGTGTTGCCCATACCTTCTCCTTGGCAAAGTCACCCCGTAGCTCGATAGCTCCGGACTTGGCCTGATAAATCACCACCTATTTGTATGTGAAATTATTTTTTAGACAGATACTCTTTTGCAATTTTTAAATAATTTTCTTTTTTCTTATTTTCCATCTTATCAAAAAGTCTCGGCATCATCGATAGCCGATGATTACTTGTGAAAAAGTCACGGTGACTAGCTATAAAATTCCAATACAGCGCAGTCCACTTCTCTTCCCAATCGCCACCAGTATAATCTGACATTTTTTTAATGTAATTGCTACCCGAGATATATGGTTTGGTAGCAAAAATACCACCATCAGCGAACTGACTCATCCCATATACATTTGGTACCATTACCCAATCATACGCATCCACATACATTGCCATAAACCATTGATACACATAATCGGGATTAACCTGAGAAAGCAACATAAAGTTACCGATAATCATCAATCGTTCGATATGATGATTGTATCCATAGTGCAGAGCTTTCTTGATAGCGCTGTCGACCGGAGCAATACCAGTATCTCCAGTCCAAAATCCTATTGGCAAGCTGTGGGAATGTTTCCAAAAATTCTTCGTGCGCATGACGACACCATCACACTCATAGGAAGCACGCATAAACTCACGCCACCCAATGATCTGTCGTACAAAACCTTCGAGTGAGTTTATAGGTACAGCGTGAGTATCTGCATACACTATTGCACTATCGATTACCTGCCTTGGGTCGAGCAATCCAATATTTATGAGAGCTGACAATGTCGAATGAAAGAGCCGTACGCTTTTCGTAGAGAGCGCGTCCTCATACACACCAAAATCTGCAAAGCGGTCTTCTAAAAATACCTGCAAAAATTTCTTGGCATCCTTGTGTGTACATGGTAGCCAGCAGGCTATCTCTCCATATTTTTCAGCTTGTATTGTATCGAGCCACTTCTTCATTTTTGATACATCAAAATCATTTTCAAAAACAGTATCCTTGGGGAGAGTTGTATCTCGAGCAAGTTTTTTTCGATTGTCTGCATCAAAGCTCCACGCTCCCCCTCTGGGCTTTCCATGTCCGTCCATCAAGATACCCAAGTCCACTCGAATTTTCTTGTAGAACATCGCCATATTTTTCTTTGAGCTTTTGTATCTTGCTATTGATTCCTCCTTTGGCAAAATAAAAAGTGGTGACTCATACCAAACCCGCTTTATCTTGGAAGCTGTTATAGCCCGCTCCAAATAGAAGTCAGTAGTATCGACAATATGAAGTTCTTGTATCCCTTCTTTTTTTAAATAATCAAAAATATCTTTCGTCTTCGGATACTGTTCAATCGTCAGGCATTTTACTTTGTACCCCTCTTTTTTCAAAAGCTCTGCATATGCGCCCATACTTAATTTGTGCAAAATTAGCTTTTGATAATGAATGGGGTTGTGCGACAGAATCAAGGGCTCTTCAATCAAAAAAATAATCCGTGCTTTTTGTATAGCCGGTGATTTTATAAAAAGTTGATGAGGATAGACCAATGTTGCTTCTTTCATAGTATTCATCTATCAGGTTGATAGTATTAAAATCAAAATAGCGAAGTATACGATCAGATAAAAACGATAGAAATTAATCACCCGCAACTCTGCACTCTTCGTGCGCTGATGAAAGCCAAAAAGCACTTTGATCTCCTCCCAAAAAACGGGCTTTACATTAATCCACCAGCTATCAGTTTGATAGACCATCTTCCTAAATCGACTGCGAAACAATCCCAAAGGAAAACTCCAGATAAAAAACGCAACGATGGCAATCGTGTGTATGGTTATAGTATCCATTTATGCCTCTTCAGTCCTTACTTCTATTATAAACTTTATTCTCTCAAGAGCTACCATTCCCTCCCCCTCCTTTTTGCGAACCTCGACCTTCAGGGGCAAAAGATACTTTGGCCATAAATTTTTACTCCACCGGACAGGTGTTTTTGCCCATCGCGGCGTAAAACCCACACCAGCTAAATATTGCTTCAAAGAATGCAAGGCCGGAGAAGAAGATGAGGATGGGGCTCCAGGTGGTGGTGATGGCCCATAGGAGCAATGCAATGCCAATGGCGAGGCGGACGAGTCGGTCGGACTTGCCGATATTTTTAGCAACTCCACGCACAGAGTTTTTAGCAACCTTTTTCAAAATCGCGCGGTAGATAAAGCCCACGATACCGGCGAGAAGATACAAAATGACGATAAGTCCCCAGCCGAGCGGTGAAAGAATAAAAGAAATTGGAGATTCTTCAAAAAAGTTTCGTTTCAAATTTGGAATTATCGAAAGAGCATTCATCCCCTCCTTGCCATCAAACGCTTCTATCTCTCCGACTGCGAGTGAGTACTTGCCAGTGTTGTCAGGATTTGAAACTTTGATTGTATACACTCCAGCCTCGGCGCGAGCTTTGTATTCCCCGCCGTCGAAATAATTACTTTGTCCAAATGGCTCAAAGAAAGACTTCCAAGTAGCACTGGCGCCTCCGATTGTCGCTATTTTTTCATTGCCTTTGAATACTTCTGCGAGTACATCCTTTTTTGTAGACTCTACATCTGGCACCAAGATGCCGACATATAGGTCAAATGGCGCGAGAGCATGTATCACATATACATCCGGCTCACCCGTGAGATTGGCATAATACGCTTTGGAAACTTCGGGGTCAGTAACTGATGTAAGTCTATCCTCTGTAATTCGAGGCTGATGTGCGGAAGCCAAGCTCGGAGTCAACGTAAATATAGAGACAAACAACGCAAGCAGCGTGAGTGATAGTAGTTTGGAATTTATGTTATATCCGAAAACGTTCAAGATGCCCCTAGTATAGCATTTGCAAGACTTCGTAAGAACCGGCCTTACTTTGGTTGCATATAATTAGTGAGAATAATTAATAACCCCAATAAAAATAAGGGATGAACGGTTTGAGTCCAAGTCCAATATAACTAAGTCCTAACAACCCAATAAACGGCAAAGGAACGAGCAACAAAAACCATTTCGGGTGATCTGGTTTCTTTGAAAAAACCATGTACCAATTCAGCACAAACGAAAGAGGGGTGCAGATCCAAAAAATTATAATCATGCCCCAGCCGATCAATATGGACACTCCACTAGCGTCCCCCGGACTAGCATCAGAGCCCATAAGGAACATGATGGGCGTCATCACAGCAGCTAATAGAAACGTCTTCGCTAAAAGCAATTCGTACAGTCCAATGAGAGCCAAAACTATTTTTATGGGCGTGTTGATGGTGAATCTATGCATGTAGGTAATTATATACCCATAACCGTTGCGGAGAGAGCGAGATTCGAACTCGCGGGCCCAATTAAGGGCCGACAGTTTAGTAAACTGTTGATTTAAACCACTCATCCATCTCTCCATATATTCGCACTGCTCAAATGGAGCTGCTCGGCGCAGATCGATGGAATCGTGGTCGGCACATGGTGCCGGCTTGAGAAGAAGCAGTTCTTCTCTTCGCCCATCTCATCCATCTCTCTGTAACTCTGAGGATACTACAGTATACAGAGTAGCTCAATTAAAGCTTTTTGAGCGTGTAAAGTCGTCCCTGTTATGGTACTGTGGCGTGTATTGGAGACGTGTCAGAGTGGTCGAATGTGCCTCCTTGCTAAGGAGGTAGGGCGCAAGCCCTCGTGGGTTCGAATCCCACCGTCTCCGCAGTAAAAACCTGTTATCGGCATGACCCGAGTGCTTAGGGGTTGTGGGGCGACCCATACACCTTGTCTACACAACTGAGTAAATGTAAGTTACTATAAAGACATAGATATGTGGCCATTCAATAAAAACAATCCTGCTAATAAATTGCAAACTGAAAAAATCAGTTATTCTCAAATCGATATAACTGAGAATTTTGGCGATAATCTAAAACTAAAACCTGAGGACTGGATAAAGACTGTACCTTTGAATGCCACTAGTCCCGACCCTGAATCTGTTGGCCTGCCTTCTAAAAACACCAGAGCCGACGAGACCTATTCAATCGCTTCTTCCTTATCAAAATTAAGAGAGTCTATTGAAATTCCAAGCGACGGCGTTTATTGCCCGGTGTGCCACATTGCAAATATTCAATTATCCAAATTGCGAACACCTTGTCCTCAGTGTGGTAGGGAACTTTTGAAGTTTGGTTGGGATTAAAAAACTGTAAGTTTGAAGGAAACAAACATTTCCTTCAAACTGAGCAAAAGCGGAAAAACTGACCCCGACCCACATACCTCATTTGGAGTTGTAAAATTGCCTCAGATAACCCTTACGGTGTCTCACTGTCCTGGTACTGAACCCACGATACCCGCAAAGCTAAATTTTGATATATTCTCCTATCCAAATTTTGCTTATGTGCGAACGGGAGAGGGATTCGAAGGACGGAAGAAAAGCTCTGGGGGAGCTTTTCTGAGTCGGGGTCGCGAGATTTTTCAGCAGAAAAATACTTGTGACCGAATCTCACTCTTATAACAAGCAAACTATCTTACTTTATGAAAAAACTCATTCTCGCATCCACATCACCCCGGCGCAAAGAGATACTTAGCAAAACGGGGTTGGTGTTTGAGGTAGTGACGAGCGACTACGAAGAAGACATGACACTCGACATGCCACCCGAGAGTCTGGCCGAGTTTCTCTCGGCGGGCAAGGCCATGGCGGTGGCGAGCAAAAACCCGGGCGCTGTGGTTATTGCAGCCGACACCTTTGTTGTGCACGGCCACCACCGCTTGGGCAAACCACACACAAAGGAGCGTGCAAAAGAAATGCTGCAAATGCTTAGCGGCAAAGCGCACTACATAGTGACAGGCGTTACTATCGTCGATACCGATACTGGGCAAACACGTTCGTTCCACGAAAAAACACAGGTGCACGTGGCCGAGCTTTCGGAAGAGTTGATTGACCAGTACGTGCGCACAGGCGAGCCGCTCGACAAAGCTGGCGCCTACGCCCTGCAAGAGCTGGGTGCACTTTTGATTGAAAAAACTGAGGGAGATTTTTTTAATGCCATGGGCCTGCCGCTGCGCCGGCTCGTACACGAGCTAAAAGCATTTGAGGTGGAGGTTTTTTAAACAGTGCATAACCTCTTGTAAACTACCCCACCCATGCTACCCTAGCGTCAGTAGCCGTGCCGTGCATTCCTGCTTAACACTTAACAAACAAGCGAGGAATAAGCCATGTTACAAGACCATATCTCTGGAGGTGCCCAGACCACCGTCAGCGTCCTTCCTCAAGAAGAGCCACGATCCACAGCCCCTATCTTGAACGCAGGCCCTTTTGTGGCGACATTTGCATTTCGGTGCAACACACCGTCGTGTCGCTGCGGCCTTACGGTGTTCATCAGTAATTTTAACCATCCTCCCTTCATCAACGAGACCACCCACTGACCCGCCGGCCCATAAGCCGGCGTTTCTTTTTTGTATTAAAACTCAATCTTTCTATATTCTGGTTTAAAGGCACACCCCGCACATGCCACGTCGGGCACAGCAGCACCTTGGGCAATAGCCTCACCCAACCATGTCGTCAGCCGTGTCGTATCTTCCGTGTAGTCATTAGACCGCAATACAATAACTGCCACTCTGTGTTTATCTACCCCGTTTGATACTGTAAATACAGAAACCATAGTCTCGCCTGCCGCGGTTGTCTGCCCCACTTTGCCGCCCACAAAACTTTTTACACCAGAAAATACGTTCAAGTTTTGAAAGGTATATGAAGACGCATCACTGGCTTTGATTGTTTTAGTGGGTGCGCGGGTAATGTCCCAAACAAACGATTTTTTTGTAGCGAGGTACGTTGCCAACCGAAAAAGGTCATCGGCTGTGGCTTTGTTTGCGGGCGAGATGCCACTTGGGTCGGCAAAGCGCGTCTGGCTCATACCCAAAGCCTGAGCTGTTGTGTTCATCCATTTTACAAACCCTTCTGTGCCATAAAAACTGGCAAGCATGTCGGCCACATGGTTGTTGGATTCCATAAGCAGTGGGTATAGCAAGTCACCTATAAAAAACTTCTTTCTTTCTGTACTGCTTGCATGCGCACGCGACAATTCCCCTTCTGTTGTGGGGACCTCTTTTTCAAAACTAATTATTTCGTTGGCAACAAGTGCGGTCATAAGTTTAGTAACCGATGCTATAGGCATTTGCCTACCCGCGTTGTACTCGGCATATACATCGCCCGAGTCGATGTCGGCAACTAAATACGACTCGGCCGACACCAGCGGTACATCAAGCCGAGCCAACACCCAAGGCACTGTGGCAGTTGCCGTCTTAGCGTCGTATACAAAAAGCCCTGTATTTTTTTCTGCAAAGGCAAATACCTCTGCCGCATCGGCGGTCGAGAGTCGTATGCACCCACCCGAAAAGGTCGACGCAACTGGGGTACCATTTGGGTACGTGGGCCAGCCGTGGATAAAGTAATTACCATAAAACTGCATACTGTACGGCATGTTGACGCTTCCTATTGTCGAAAAATGATTCTCTTCTTTTGTTTGCACTGCATAAAATCCGCTCGGCGTCTCCCACGGCGTCCCTGGCTTACCCTTGGTCAAAATTGGGTACGTAGCTGTAGTGGTGCCATTTTGATACAAATACACCTGCATACTACTCAAGTCTGCAGCGATGAACTTACCTTCCAAGGGCACCACGTCTTCAATACTAAGAGCATTAATGATCCGCTTTGGTGTTGTACTCGACAGTACTGGTACCGGGGCATGCTCTACAACCATTGCTTGCGCTGGTACGTCTTTGGGCGCCCCTGCCAGCCGAGACTGTACATAGGGTAGCCCTATGTATCCTACGGACGCCAATACGGCACAAAGGACAAAAAATTTTACAAAAAAATAAAATCCGCGCGTATCAAAAGAATGGTCGACCCCACCATATTTCATGTAGGTATTTTAGCGCACTTTTTAGACTCTCACAGCTGATACGTCAGCACCCCTTCTGGGCTGATGCCGTAGCGTATACCAAAAGGGTCGGTAGGGATACTAGGGAGTATCCCCGCTTTGACTAACTGGTCGAGATTGGTTGGGTATGTCCCTTGTACTTTTTTATACGCTGCGATCGCTTGGTCGAGCAGCTGCATAATGGATATATGCTCAACATTATTTTGTGCCTGAGCGCGCACAACCTCGTCGGCAGAGTTTTCGTAAATAGCGACCCAGATTTGTTTTGTCTCTTCGCGCAGGTCGCTGCGCAACCCGTAGTTGTGCGCCGACAGTTTTATCCCTTCAGGTACTCCCGGTGTGTTTGCTGCGATGTTCATATACAGAGCAGCATTGGTAGTGTCTTTTAGTGTTAGGTGGTACGTCATAGCGAGGTAGTACGGTATGCGCCAGTCGCCGAGGTTTTGCGCTATGCCCGCTTTACCCAAAGCGATGGCTTGTTCTGCCGCCTCCTTACCCTCGCTTGGCAACATAAGCACCGCAAATGCGTACGGATAGCTAAACTTAGGGTCGAGTGCCACCACCCGCTCTATACTGTCCCCCACGCCAGCGAGCCCACCACCTGTGCCGCCTATATATTGGATTGTCTGCAGCCAGAGCAGTGACGCAGCAGCCGACCGTAAACCAAGCATGGCTCCACTGAGCACCGGCGCAGGGAGCGACTGTAGCGCTATAAATGGAACCGAGGGTTTTTGACGGTCAGATACCATTTGCACGCACGCAATCAATATAAAGAGCGTTGCAACCGCTGCATATAGTCCGTATTTGTATACAGCCACCATAGGCTACAATTCGCGCCGTCCCAACAAAAGTGACGCCCCCACCAAAAGCAGTGCGGCATACAGCACACTGTAAAGAGCCACCACGGCTACCCCCTCCAAAGGCGGAAGGGCGCCGTGCAGTACCACTTCGCGTATATTAAATTTTTCTAAGTTTGGCAGTGCATAATATAAACCCATAGCAGCGCTTTGTAGTACGGGTGTATCCTTTGCGACCCCAAGCAACAACCCAAGCGAGTGGCCAATATAAAGAAATGTCACCACGTACACCACCGACGCCAAGGGGCGCGCGTAGGTAGAGAAAAATATAGACAGAGCGATAATAACCATAAGCTCAAGTAGTTGATACCCAACCGCATACATTGCCCCAACGTCAAAACCGCCACCTTGGTACCACACTACACAAAGATATACCGCAAGCATCCCCACAACCGACGCGGCAACACTTGCCCACAGGCCACCAAATTTACCCACCACTACCTGCCAGCGGCTCACCGGCTTGGAGAGAATAAAATAAAATGTTTTGTGCTCTATTTCTTTAAACACCAACGCTGTCGCCAAGAAAATAGTGATGAGCAGTCCAAACAAGTATATTCCTGCCAACCCCAAACTCCGTATAACATATGTATTTTCGCCAAGCGAAATAGAGCCCAAAAACAATGTAAAGGTCGTAAACATAAACGCAAACAGTAAAATGCCGTACAGTACTTTGTCGCGCAAATTTTCTATAAACGTACTGCGAGCAATCACAAACAACGTATGTAGTATGCGCCAAATCATATAGTAGGGGTTAGTGATTGTATTTTTGCAACGAACCGCTCTTCCAGGGATTTGCCTTGAGCAAAGGCAGCCACCGGCCCTGCGTATACCAAAGCGCCCTGGTGGAGTATGCCTATCTCATCACACACCTCTTCGACATCAAATAAAATATGTGAGTTAAAGCACACAGTCGTACCCTTTGCCTTGAGCCCTAAAATAATTTTCTTAAGCGCCAAGCGTCCAATAGGGTCCAGACCGTCGAGCGGCTCATCCATAAAAACGTAGTCAGGGTCGTTTACCAACGCTTGGGCAAACCCAAGGCGTTGCTTCATACCTTTAGAGTAGTTTGCGATGGTTACGTCGCGCGCATCGTAGAGCCCCACTTCACGAAGAAGCTCGACACACTCTTGCTTGTTTTTTGATACACGAAAGAGTGCGCTACAAAACGTCAAAAACTCCAGCCCCGTGAGGTGGCTATAGTAGTGCGGTGTCTCGGGCATAAAACCAATCTTTTCGCGCACCGAACGGTGTGTGGGCGCCTTGCCGCCTATAGTTATCTGCCCCGCACCCGGCTGGTTAAGGCCAACGAGCATCTTCATCGTTGTAGTCTTGCCTGCACCGTTTTGCCCCAAAAAACCAAACACACTGCCTGGCCGCACCACAAACGATACATCACGTACTACTTTGCATCCTTGTATATCTTTGGAAATATGGGACACCTCTATCATTCCCCTATTATACGCGCGTCTCCTTGGGCAGACTAGTCGTTGTCTACAGCGTCTGTACGTAGACTCTCGTGCAGCAAGGGCACAATATCACTTTTAAAATCTCGCCCTGCGCGCACATACGCCTGCAGCGCTACCGTTTTTTGAAGCGCCCGCCCAAATTTTGAAATAGCACTGTCGTAGTCGGCAGCACCCAGCGCAGCATTGCCCGCACTCATAAGCACGCGAGCAGCAGCAAGCTCTGCCTGCACTTTTTCTTTTGCGTCTGCCGACAATTCTTGTACCCTAAGTTGCTCGGCAAGAGTCCCTGTCTCGATGACTGTCCGAGCTTTTAACTCGTCTGCAATACTTTGACGCAGCGTCTCTTTTGCACGCACAGGCACGGGAGCTACAGGCGCATCCGTTTGTTCTTCTATAGCATCTACAGTAGTACTGGCAACAGTGCTGGTTGCAACAAGCGCAGTAGAGGTCATTTTTGCTGTGCTCAAAGCGCGTGCCCGTACAGCAATAGTTGGCCGAGGCACCACGTCTGCATCTTCGAGCACTTGCACATTGGCACGGGCGATAGCATCTTTTTGTGCGCGCACACGCTCCGACAACACCCGGGCTGTATTTTTAGTCTCTTCATTTTGGCTCTGCTCACCCAAACTTACAAGCACCGCATCATTTGCCGCCAAAGAAGACGAGAACTGTGTGCCGATTTGTACCGCAGCACCTGGGTCTATAACAGCAAGCTCTTTTGTTAAAGACTGTGCGGCTGTTGCATGCTCGTCAAAACGTATTTGCAACTCTGTAGCAGCAACCTCGGTGAGCATACCGCGCGACGCAAGTGTTTGAGCCTCTTCGACACGACGCTCAGCCAACACTGCCTGCACTTCTGCTTTTGCCACAGGACTTGTTGCAAGCGCCGCTTCAACAAACTCGTTTACATGGATTTTAACGGCGTACAATACATCGCCAGGCAATGCGCCTTGCGCCGCATAACTGGTGCCACCACCGCTCCCGATTAAAAATACAAATACTGCAAATGCAGAAACCGTACGTTGCAGCGCCACACTGTGGAACATAAAAAAATGATATGGGGTTGCACGCAAAGGAGATGCAGGGTTAAGTGCCATCCGCTCGCTCAAGCGGGCACGGAGTGTAGCCTTCTCTTGCATAGTAAGGCGGATACGCAACCCTTCGTTTTTAAAATCTTCAGTAAATTTCATTGTGTGTTTTCTGGCTCCATGAGTGTGCGGAGCTTTTTGAGCCCACGGTGTATCCGCACCGACACCACATTTTCGCTCTCTTCTATCGACTCTGCAATTTCTTTAGGAGATAAACCCTCTATATACCGCAATGCCAACACTTCGCGATATGGGTCGGTCAACTTAGTCAGCGCTTCAAGCGCGCGTTTGCCGTCAAAGCGGTCCATTGCAGCCTCAAGCGCGTTTGTCTCGTCGGCCGGCAGCAGCGACTCTATTGTCTCGCCGCCTTCACCACTTTCGACTAACTGCTCGAGCGACGTAGTCTTGTGCTTGCGGTACTCGTCGACAATAAGGTTACGAAGCGTGCGGTAAAAGAAGGGGCGGTAGTCATGGATTTCCTCACCGCGCGAGACATAGGCCCACGCACGCAGAAAAGTCTCTTGCGTGAGGTCGAGCGCCCGCTCCCTGTCGGAGAGCCTGAGTGTCGCATGCCGGAAAAGCTCGTCGGCATACTGCTCAAAAGCAGCGGTAAATTGTTTTTCTGTGTCTACCATATATAGAGACGGATGAGAGCCTCTACTCTTTCATCGCCTACCTATTCTACCCTATACAACCCGTACACTAGACGCAAAAACACCACCCCTCAAGAGGGGTGGTGTTTTTAAACATCCATAGGGCCACGAGCCATGCAGTGGTTAGAGGAGAGAGTTTTTTAGTTATTTCTTGCATCCGCCAGCTGGCGGAGCAGTCCAAAACAAGTCTCACACAGCATGACTCATGACCCTACAGAGACTTGAAT
>CALQZN010000002.1 GCA_943349675.1 Candidatus Nomurabacteria bacterium | reverse complement strand
TGATAAGGTGGCATTTTTTTACCCGTGCAAAAACTCCACCACGTCGCCGTCTTTTACGATATACTCTTTACCTTCGGTGCGGACAAGGCCTTGAGTGCGAGCGGTAGCATAGGAACCTGCGTTTAGTAGTGCGTTCCACGCCACCACCTCGGCACGTATAAATTTATGAAAAAAGTCCGTATGTATCGCCGCCCCAGCCTCGGGCGCTGTCGAGCCTTGCGGCACCGTCCATGCACGCGTCTCTTCTTTGCCGGTTGTAAAATAACTCATCAAACCAAGTAGCTGGTAGCCTGCGCGGATAAGCTCGTTGACTCCGTCGTCAAACACGCCGTACTCTTGGCGGAAGGTCGCTTTGTCTTCTTGATGCAAATCTTTTAAGTCGTTCTCGACATGTGCATCCACCAATACAAATGGCCAATTGTTTGCCACCAGGTACTCTTGCAGCGCCTCAAAGCGGCCGTCGCGCACCTCGTCAATGTTGTGCCCACCCGTTTCTCGGTTTAGCGCAAAGAGCATGGGCTTCATGGTGAGTAAGTGTATGCCCTTAAGCGCATCCTTTTCTTCTTTTGTGTAGTCGGCAGTGCTTGCCAATTTGCTTGCCAAAAGTGCTTCATGTGATTTTTTAAGCGCGCTGTGCTCGTTTGCAATGTCTTTGCCAGCTTGGCCCGCAAGGCCGCGCTTTACCTCACGCTCAGCCCCTTCGAGCCGCTTACCCACAGTCTCTAGGTCGGCCAAAATAAGTTCGAGGTTAATCGTCTCGATGTCGCGCACTGGTTGCACCTCGCCATCGACGTGCACAATGTTTGCGTTGTCGAAAATACGCACCATGTGCAAAATGGCATCCACCTCACGGATGTGCGAGAGAAATTTGTTGCCCAATCCTTCGCCCTCGCTGGCGCCTTTAACGAGCCCTGCAATGTCGACAAACTCTACAGCTGCCGGCACCACCTTTTCTGAGTTTGAAAATACTGCCAATTTGTCTAAGCGTTCGTCCGGCACAGCAACCACCCCCACAGACGGGTCTATCGTTGCAAATGGGTAGTTAGCAATAAGAACGCTCTTTTTGGTGAGCGCTTGAAAGAGTGTGGACTTGCCTACATTGGGCAGGCCTACGATGCCAATTGATAACGCCATAGTAGAGGCACTATAGCAAGGATTTAGCCCGAGTGCTATTGGGACAAAAGAGTCACTATTCCCCCAACCTTCCCAAACGGATTACTTTGCGGCGCCACTCGTTCCACTTCCACTCGGGTGCAGTTTCTGACGGGCCAAAGCGCGACACACGAACCTTAAAACCTGCAAACCAGAGAATGTTTTTTTGCACTTCGTTGGTATAGTCACCAAAAAAAACCCAAATGAGTAGCGGTTGTGTTGCCGAAAGCACTATCACCCGCGCGGTTTTGCCTTTAAGTAAACGCTTCCACAAATGCAAATGGCCTGCTATCCCAGTTTTATAGTAACTAAATGCAAAAGTTGGCAACCACATACGGTCAAACAACCCCTTAAGCAACGCCGGCATACCACCCCACCAGTTTGGGTACACTAGTACAAAATGGTCACACCACCGCAGCGCTTCTTGCAGCGCCTTAAGGTCTGGCTCGAGTTGCTGTATTGCCCGGTAGCCTTGGTGGAGCACAGGGTCAAAGCGCATGGCACCAACATTAAAACGCTTTACCTCGTGCCCTGCTTTTTTTGCAGCAGACTCATACAGCAGCGCCAACTGGCCCGAGTGAGTATCGCCCTGGTCGGGGTGCCCAAGCAGCAGGACAATCTTTTTCTTTTTATGATCAGTTAAAAAACTCATAGAGGGTGAGCGTTTAATCCTATCATGCCGCTCTGTTGTTTTTGCAGATCTTCTTCTGTTCGAGGCATTACACGAATGGTAGGTAGTGGCATATTAGCAACCTGTGGCACAGGAGGCGTAGGAAGGTTTGGTGGAGGTGGGGCCATTTTTAATGGCGTAGGCTGCGCGTATGTAGGTTTTTGTTGAGGTGCGCGCGTTGCTGGTTTGTAGTTTGGGTTTGCCGCTGGAGGCGCTGATGGGCGCATAGAATTTTGTTGAGGAGTTGGAAATTGGCGTGGCTGCATAGGGCGCGAAGGTGCCATAGGAGGCAGTGTTTTTTTGTTGGGCACGTCAGTATACGCCGCAACCCTACCGCGCATCATATACAGCAGTGCCGACCAGCATGCCATAAACCCTACGATCCAAATAGCGTAGAGTATAACTAGCTGATTCCATCCTGCTACAGGTGCCAAAATATGCACAATAAACAGTGCATACCATGTGCCACCAGCCAACCCCTCGAGCACTCCCTCGGGTACTGAGTCACCCTGTATTGCCAACGATAAAAATACAACGAGTCCAATAAGGCATGCCTTAAAAAGATACGCTGGGGCAAACACCACTGCGTGATTGCCAGAAAAAAGCTCGAGTGCTGTGATTGCCGCACCTGAAACAAGAATAAGTATGATACCAAAAAAGAGTACTTTTTTTATCGCGTGGGCAAAGCGTTCTTCCTGGCTGTCGACCACTCCGTCGCGGACAGACAACATGTAGGCGAGTAGGATGATTGTTTGCGCACCCACAGCAAACATAACACCCAACTGCTGCATGACGTATAGCAAAAGGTCCATGACGCTGGGCATATAAAAAATAATAGCATGTATATAAAAAATTAGGCCCACCAAACAGTGTTGGTGGGCCTTTTCCGCATTCGCGGAGAGAACTCAGTAGAAGAACTTTTTTTGCAGACCGAGGTCTGAGCAGAGAGGGGTGTCAGCCTTTGCCGCCGTAGGGATCCTCCAGGACGATCCGGCCGGCTGCGACGGCCTTGTCGATACCGCCCGCTTGGGCGATGTCGAAGCCCACACCGCGCACGGTCATGGAGTTCGAGCGGTCGGCGTCATCAACCCAGGACACTCGAAGGTCATCTCCGAGAACCGTCAGGTTACTCGCCCCAAACTTCGCGATATTGATGTAGCCAAAGTTCGACAGGTCGAGTTTGTCGCCCTCGCTGAACAGCAGGTCGGTCACTGTGACCATACTGCCGTCCGACTCACCACCCCAGGTGTCGACGCCGAACGTGTCAGCGCCTTTACCGCCCGTCAGGGATGCGCCCGGCATCCCGAAGACACGGTCGTTATCGATGCCTCCCAGCACTTGACCGGCTCCGGTAAGGTTGTCGTCTCCCCCGTCGCCGGATAGGAACGACATCTTCCCGTAAGAGACACCGTAATCGCCACCTGCTCCCAACTTGATGATATTGGGATTGAGATCGTCTTTTCCTCCGGCATAGACGTAGTCTTCGCCGGAGCCAGTGGTGGCCTTGAGGCTGCCACCCCAAGCGCAGATAAAGTCATCTCCGCGCGCGGTCGTGATGACGTTGTGGCCGAACCCGAAGGTTGCGTCCACTTCAGCACCACCCGCCTGGCCGTTACTGGTGGTGACTTTGTTGTCGCCGTCGCCGAAGTTCAGACGGGCGAAACCGCCGCCCAATATGCTGGTGGTGTTGTTGCCGTGTCCGGCGCGGACGTCGATGTCCCCGCCACTGATCTGAAAACGGTTGCTGCCGTTGCCGACAGTGGCGAACAGCACGCCGTCTCCGAAGAGCACGGTGTTGTTGCCGTGGCCGGCCTCGATATAGCCGTAACCGCCGTATCGTAGATCGATGATGTTGTTGCCGTTGCCGACCGACACTTCGGTCGTTGAGGCCATCTCAACAACGAGGCGGTTGTTGCCGTTCCCGAGTTCGGCTGTGAGCCAACCCCGGTTCCCGTAGACGATGGAATTCCCGTCGCCGCCGAAAATCTGCGTCCGACCGACACCCGCCATTACCTTGACGTTGCCGTTTCCGTACTCGAGCCAGGTCTTACCGGTCGCGCCGCGGAAGGTGAAGTTGCTGTCGTCGAAGCCACCCCAGTAATTGGAGGTGCCCTTGATTACCATCGCAGCCATGACTGTATCCTTTCTTTGACTGTCAAAATAGGAGCAAAAGCGCCCTCATTTGCAACCAAGTAGAGTTGTATCAACTTACTATACAAATGTCAATAGCTGTGTTTTATACAAAAAAAGTTATCCCCAACCTCGTTTACAAAAGTCAGTCCTTCGTAAGGAAAACTGTGGATAACTTTTTGATGGTTTTTGTGGTATAGGGGCTTACAAAAGCACGGTTGCACCCTCGGCGCGGACTTCTAGGACGCCGCCTTGGATGGGAAATTCCTGCCTACCGGCAGGCAGGCTTTTATCTCGCACAACAACACTCCCCTCTTTAAGGTTGGTGATGAGCGGCATATGGTTGCCCATGATGGTAAGCTCGCCATCAATACCGGGCACAGTCAAAGATTCGGCTTCGCCGTCGAAATATGTTTCGTCTACTTTTGCAATAGTTATATGCATGATTATTGCTCTCGTATTAACGACTCAGAGTAAGCTGCTGCAGCCGAAGAGAAATCCCAAAGATCCTGCATAAAAAATGCAATGTAAGAATTTATCAATACGATCACAATAAGCAGCGTTACTACTATTTTTTTAAAGTATTTTTCTAACATACTACTCCGCTTTTACTGAATCGATACCGCCTTTGTTGTAAAAAGCACTCTCTGGTTTGTCGTCGTGCTTGCCTTCCAAAATTTCTTTGAAGCCACGTACCGTCTCTTGCAGCGACACGTATACACCCGGGATACCTGAAAAGACTTCCGACACATGCATAGGGTGAGAAAGGAAGCGCTGTATTTTGCGTGCGCGGTACACCAACTGCTTGTCTTCGTCGGACAACTCTTCAATACCCAAGATTGCAATGATGTCTTGCAAGTCTTTGTAACGTTGCAGTACGCGCTTTGTCTCGAGTGCCACATTGTAATGCTCTTCACCCACAATGTCTGGGTCGAGCGCTTGCGAGCTACTCTCCAGTGGGTCAATGGCTGGGTAGATACCGATACTTGCCAAGTTACGCGACAACACAATGGTGGAGTCGAGGTGGGCAAAGGTTGTTGCCGGTGCTGGGTCGGTCAAGTCGTCGGCTGGTACGTAAATTGCTTGCACCGAAGTGATGGAACCTTTTTTAGTTGAGGTGATGCGCTCTTGCAACTGGCCCATTTCTTCTGCAAGTGTTGGTTGGTAGCCCACTGCCGACGGCACACGCCCCAAGAGTGATGACACTTCGGAACCTGCCTGCACAAAGCGGAAGACGTTGTCCATAAAGAAGAGTACGTCTTTACCCATTTCCTCGCGGAAGTACTCGGCCATAGTTAGGCCCGAAAGTGCGATGCGCGCGCGGGCGCCCGGCACCTCGTTCATCTGGCCAAACACCAGCGCCATTTTGTCGATAACGCCAGACTCGGTCATCTCATGATAGAGGTCATTACCTTCGCGCACGCGCTCGCCCACACCGGCAAAAACCGAGTATCCGCCGTGCGCTTTTGCCACGTTGTGTATAAGCTCTTGCATGAGCACAGTCTTGCCCACACCGGCGCCGCCAAAGAGTCCCACCTTACCGCCGCGCATAAAGGGTGCCAAAAGGTCGATGGGTTTGATACCTGTTTCAAAAACTTCGGCTTTTGTGCGTTGGTCTTTAAATGCCGGCGCTTTTTGGTGTATAGACATGCGTGGCGCATCTTTGGGCGCAGCCTTGCCGTCGATTGGCTCGCCCACCACGTTAAAGAGTCGGCCCAAAACTTTCTCTCCCACTGGCACCGACACAGGCGCACCTGTGTCGACAACTTCAACCCCGCGTGCCAAACCAGTGGTGTCTTGGAGCGCAATGGCACGTACACGCCCTACACCAATGTGCTGCGCCACCTCCAAAACAACCGTGCGCTCACCCACCTTTGTCTCGAGTGCGTTTTTGATAGCAGGAAGTGCGCCTTCAAAATAGGCGTCAACGACTGGTCCGATTACTTGTTTTATTACCCCTTTTTCCATATATATTCTTTTACCTTATTCGATAGTAGTGGTTTTGTCTAACTCGCCATCGCCTCCATGCCGCCCGTTATCTCCGAAACTTCCCTGGTGATGGCGGCTTGCCGGGCTTTGTTAAACTTGAGCGTCAGCGCGTGTTCTAATTCCTCTGCTTTGTCCGACGCTGACTTCATCGCCACCATGCGCGCCGAATGTTCGGATGCTTGGGCTTCGAGCAGTGCGTGGTACACAAAAATAGAAGCGAGGCGTGGAAGCAAAAACGCAAACACCTCTTCTTCGGATGGCTCTACAGTATACAGCGGCGCTGCCTCTGCCTCTTGCTGTGCAAACGCACCACGCGCTGGGACGATATCGCTTACAACAGCAGAAAGCTCTGCAAGGGATAGTGGGAAGATGGTACGAACTGTTGGGCGCTGCTCGAACGTAGAGACAAAGTTTTGATATGCAATTTTAACCATATCGACACTGCCGTATGCAAAACGATGTGCTGCTTCCTGCACAATCTGCTGCAACATCTCGCTCGAGAGCTCCGCCGTGTTTGGATGATACGCTTCTACAGCAAATCCACGGTTTGTAAAAAAATCTTGCGCTTTGCGGCCAATAGCCACCACACTAACCTGCGCCGGGGTAAGGCCCATATCTGAAACATCACTTTGCACACGGCGAAGCACCGCACTGTTTAGCCCACCAGCCAAACCCTTGTCGCTCGTGATAACAATATACAAGGCTCGCGTTACTTCCCCTACGCGAGTAAGTGCATGGTCTTTAAGCGCTGCCGAGCCAGAGACGCGCGAGAGGATGGCAACCGCTGCGCGTGCATATGAACGGCCAGCAAGCGCTGCCCCTTGTGCTTTGCGCATCTTTGCTGCCGACACCGCCTCCATGGCATGGGTTACGGTCTGCGTCTTTTCGACAGAGCGAATTTTTGATTTTATTTGTTTAAGCCCTGCCATAGATCTTTATACAAACAAATCGCGCTGTACTTCCTCAAATTTTTTCAAAGCTTCTTTGAGCGTGTTTTCTGAAGCCTCGGACATTTCGCGAGAGCTGGCGATGGTTGGCAACAAGTCTTTATACTCGGCATCGATAAAGTCTAAAAACTTTTCTTCAAACTCGGGTACGCGCTCTACTGCCACTTTTGCCAAGTAGCCGTTGACTGCACTGTAGATAATCACCGATTGGCGCTCAAAGGCGATAGGTGCACCATTTTTTTGTTTAAGCGTTGCCATTAGGCGCTGCCCTCCTTCGATGCGACGCTTGGTGTCAGGGTCGAGGTCTTGTGCAAACTGCATAAACGCCTCTAGCTCGCGGAACTGCGCCAACTCGAGTTTGATTTTGCCCGAGACACGCTTCATAGCTTTAGTTTGTGCAGCCGAGCCCACGCGCGACACCGAGATGCCGGCGTTTATTGCAGGGCGGATACCTTTGTTAAACAAATCTGTTTCAAGGAAGATCTGCCCGTCAGTGATGGAAATAACGTTGGTTGGGATGTAGCCAGAAACATCGCCTTCTTGAGTTTCAATAACTGGAAGCGCTGTGAGCGAGCCACCACCTTTTTCTTTCGAAAGCTTGGCAGCACGCTCGAGCAAGCGAGAGTGCAAGTAAAATACGTCACCAGGATATGCCTCGCGACCCGGTGGGCGGCGGAGCAAGAGCGAAAGTTGGCGATACGCAACTGCGTGTTTAGAAAGGTCATCGTAAATAATGAGCGCATCAGATCCCTTGTCCATAAAGTATTCGCCAATGGCAGCACCCGCAAATGGCGCCAAATATTGCAGTGCTGCAGGGGCAGCGGCGCCAGCGTCGACGATGATTGAGTACTCAAGGGCACCACGCTCGCGCAACTGGCTTACCAAACGCGACGTTTTAGACTCTTTTTGTCCAATAGAAACATAGATACAAATTGGGCGAGACTCCTTTGGCTCGGACTTTTGATTTAAAATCGTATCCATAGCAACCGTTGTTTTGCCGGTGTAGCGGTCGCCGATAATGAGCTCGCGCTGGCCACGACCAATAGGGATCATTGAGTCGATTGCCTTGATGCCTGTGTGTAGAGGTTGGCCCACACTTTGGCGGTCCATCACACCGTACGCCTCGCGCTCGATTGGATTTTTTTGAGTTGCAGCAATAGGGCCGAGGCCGTCCAACGGCTCGCCCAACGGCGACACCACGCGGCCAAGAAGTGCGTCACCCACAGGGATGGAAAGCACTTGGCCAGTAGACTCCACAACCATGCCCTCGGACACCTGTGCCGCGTCGCCCAAAATAATAGCGCGCACCGAGCCTTCTTCGAGGTTAAGCACCACACCAAATATATCTGCAGTATCGAGCGCTTTGTCGAGCGACTTACCACTTGAAGTAACAAAACGTACCATTTCAGACATCACCGCCTTATCCAGACCCTCTATTTCGGCAACACCGTCCCCCACACGCATCACCAACCCCATGTTTGTTGCACGCGCCGCCGGAGTAAAATTTTCTATTTCTTTTTTAAATTGTTCAATAAAGTTGTTCATATATGTGGGGTGGCGTTACTGCTAGTTGCTTGAGACAAGGGTGCGATAGAGCTCGAGGAGTTTGCGGGTGCGTGCGGCTTGTGGAGTTGGTGCACTGTAGCGCGCCGAGCGCTCTTTGTGCTCTATCAGCGTACAGTATTCGGCAAAGATACGGGGTAAAAGTTTTTGGTGACCTTGGCGCTGCAACACTGCTTTGAGCCCTTGCAGATGCTCGGTCGATTTTTGTGGCGACTCAAGCATGAGGTCAAATAGGGCTTTTGCATATTGAACTTCGGTAGTCATGGTTATTTTTTGCTTGTGGACCCTTCCAAGGCCACGCGTTCCATACCAAGTACGATAAGTTTGGCTACTTCTTGCTTGCTTTGCGCAATAGTCTCTTCTTTAAGCTGCTTGGCCCCAGCCTCTGCCTCAGTAAGCAGTGTTGCCGCATTTGCCTCACCCGCCTCTACCAAAGCACGCTGTTTTTCTGCACCAAGCGCTCGTGCGCGAGAAACAACCTCGTCTGCCTCTTTACCAGCCTGTGCAAGCAAACCAGCGCGCGCCTCTTCTATTTTACCCAGCTCATGTGCAGCGGCTTCTGCATCGTGGACACCTTGTGCCATTTTTTGGCGACGTGCTTCGAGCATATTAGTGAGTGGCTTGTAGAGAAAGTACCACAAACCCAAAAGCAGCAAACCGAAGTTTACGCCGTTTACCAGCAAAAGCCGCCAGTCGATACCGAATGCTGCAAATAAATCACTCATGCAAGGTCGAGAGAAAACTAGACGAATTTAATAATGAACGAAACAACGAGGGCCAAAATACCAAGCGCTTCTGTAAAAACGATGGCCAAAATCATGTTAGAGACAATTTTGTCTGATGCCTCTGGGTTGCGGCCAATTGCATCCATTGCGCGGCCACCTATCATACCGATACCAATTGCTGGCCCAAGGACACCAAGACCTGCTGCTAGTGCCATCGCCAAAACTTTACCTGTTTCTATATCCATATTCCTGACTAAACTACTAATAACAATTAATGCTGCCAATGTACCACACAAAGACTCCCCTCGCTAGGCGTGAGGGGCCTCTGCATGACTTCCGTGCGGCTCTGCTATTGCCAACTTAATAAAGAAGAGCGTTAGCATCGCAAACACTGCCCCTTGTACTATGCCGACAAACAGCTCAAATGCCATGAGCGGCACCGGCAGTACGTAGGGCATAAAGTATGCCACCACCGCCAAAAGCACACCGCCGGCAAAAATATTACCAAAAAGACGGAACGAGAAGGAGATAAAACGCGACAATTCTGACACAAACTCAATGAGCCCCACCGCAAACGCGAGCGGAGAGGAGAAGTTAAAGAACTTTGACCCGTACTTCCAAAAACCAAGAGCTGCTATACCTGCTATCTCGATAGAAAACACTGCAATGATGGCAAGTGCGAGCGTTGTGTTAAGGTCGGCATTGGCTGCATGGAATAGCGGTATAAACTCTTCGCCGTGATATATGCCGATGCTGCCAAAAAATGGCAAAAACTCAAAAATGTTTGCAGTTGCTATAAAAAGAAAGAGTGTAAGGATAAGCGGAAAAAACCTTAAAGCAAGAGCACGGCTGCCTAAAATATTTTCCATATAGCCAAGCAAAAAGTCGAAAATAAGTTCAAAAAAGTTCTGCAGTTTACCTGGAACAAGAGTAGGCTTCCGCCCTGCAAAAAAAGCAACCGTTATGAGCACTACAATAACAAGCCATACCGCTAAAAGCGTGTTAGTTATGGGCAAAGTGCCAAAGTGAAACAATGGCTCTGCCGCAAGAGAGATATGTATGCCTTCATGCATATACGGGGGCTATGGTAGCATAGAGAGACAAACTGTGAAAGATTTACTAACAACAATCATCCTCTAATACATGCTGAGCATTTTTATAAGTCTAATTTTTGCTGTAACCCTAGGAGGCGGCGTGTCTATTGCTGCAAACAGCGCCATGCCAGGAGACGTGCTCTATCCTTTTAAAATTAACGTTAACGAGAAGGTTGAAGAGAAGCTCACTCAAAGCAGTGACGCAGCCGTGACGCTACATTTAGCGAATATGGAAGAGCGTTTAACAGAAGCTACACAGCTAGCGACTAAAGGAGCGCTTGACGAAAAAACAGCGCAGAGGTTAGCAGAAAATTTTAATACCCACACCCGTGCTGTAGGAGGAGCAATTACAAGACTACAAGCCACAGGCAACACAGCCGCTGCCGCGGAACTTGCGACAAAATTCCAGGCCACACTTACTCGACAAACAGCAACTTTGGTTGATATGGGGGCAAAAAATACTGCCCCTGTACAAACATCTCTTGCCTCCGTTTTGGCAAGTGTACAACAAGCACTAGGCGCCGCCGCAGCAACCAGTCTTAATTTGTCGCAAAAAACAGTTGGGGAATAAAAAAACAGCCAAATTTGGCCGTGGTTGAATAAAGAAAGAGGACAAAAAGAGACGCCCAATCGAGGTAGGGCGTCAGGATGTATCAAACTTAATCGAAACACCCCTACACCATCAGAGGCACCTGTCTCTCGTCGGCGCCTTCCCAAAGGACTCCAGATCCACCCGAAAAATCGTACTTGGAGACAACCTCCCTTATCGCCAACCCTAAACCCTCAGTGGGTTTATTATCATTGGCTTCGCGGCCGCACGGGTAGATTCCATAAACACTCCAATAGTTCTCCATTGGACACTCCCCACACACCACAGGGCGTGTTGGCTAGTATACAGCACTTCTATGTGTGCATAGTATATCTGCGCCTTCCACCTTTTGGTGGACATTGTATCAAAAAAGTTAGAACCCGCTTCCAGCAGAACCCCCAATTCGCACGCGTGGTGGAGCAAAAAGATAGGCCAGCCCTTTGGGGCTGGCCTTAGTTATTCACCCATGCATAAAACAAAAACATTGCGAGCCACACTCCTGTGCCCAGGACGCAACTCCACACAATCCCCTCGCATGGGGCGAGATCACTTCGATTATCAATCATGGCTTGCTCCTCCCTTCGCTATTATACTCCATATACAAAAGGGGTGATTGGGTTTAAAAGTTTCTTTACCTCCGGCTCGCGGTTTTGCAAGCGCAAAACATTACCACAGAGAGTACTTCCGTTTTCTAAAAAGATTACCTTTAGAAAATTAGGTTGCGCTGCGCCTTCCACTATGTGGGTCACGGATAATTTCCTCGCCGCCGCTCAGAAATTTCCGCTACCCCGTCTCACGGCCTCGCCTGCTGCCTCGGCAACGTTCCGACTGTCCACAAAAGCAGAAAACCTGCCGCAGGGCAGGTATTTCTGACTTTTGTGGACCCTACCGGGATCGAACCGGTCACCTCCTCATTGCAAATGAGGCGCTCTACCAAATGAGCTAAGGGCCCAATATTAAACAATACTACTGTAACGCTACTTCCCTATCTTATCAATTTTTGCTGCCAAGACAAAGTCGTTCTCTGACAACCCCGCTATGGCATGGGTCGTAAGCTCTATCGACACACTCCCCCACGAAATGGCCAAGTCTGGATGATGCTGCTCTGCCTCGGCAATGTCGGCCACTTTATTTGCAAACGCCATAGCATCTGCAAAGTTTTTAAACCGAACTTCTTTTACCAGCAAGTGCGCATCATCTACCAACAACCAATCCGGCGTTAAGTGTTGCATCATAGCCTGCGCCTCATCTGGAGCGTAGGGGTCTACCCCACCTTCGCACGGCACACAGCGACGCTCTGCAAGCTCTACTTCTTCTGGCTCTTTTGCATCACTCATACCACAGACAGATTACCCTTTCTTTCGTGTGCGGGCAAGCTGGATAACATGATCCAAAAACTCCATCAAAGATGATCCGACCGCTTTAAGTGCTTTGGGTATCAACGCTTGCTCTGCCAATTCGCATGCCGCAGCACTGTTTATTTCTAAAAAGTAAATGCCGCGTTTGGAAACAATAAAGTCTGACCGCGAGTAGTGCGAAAGCGTAAGCCCTTCATGCGCTTGGCGGGCAAATTGGGTAAGTTGTTTCTTTTCCTCTTCTGTAAACCTGCCTGGGATATGCTCGACACTGCTTCCCCCGTACTTTGCTTCATACGAATAAAATCCATGATCTGTACCTGGCACAATTTCTACAGGAAAAAGTGAGTATGTTTTCTCTCCTCGAAACCCATCCACCACCCCCACGGTGGCTTCTTTTCCTTTTATATATTCCTCTATAAGTGCTTTGGGTGCATGGGAGAGCGCTTTCTCTAAACTTGTTTGCAAGGCATGGAAGTTGTCTACCAGCGTCGTACCCACAGATGACCCTCCAACAATGGGTTTAATAATAACAGGATGTGGGAAGGTACGAAACAGATCAAACGCTACATCTTCCAAATCATCGCCTTCGTCCACCAAGCGGCTATGTGGGACCTTGAGCCCCAGTTTTTGCACCAAGTCTTTAGTGTGTTGTTTATTAAAAGCAATAGCCGAGCTAAAGGCATCTGAGCCCGTGTAGGGCATGCCAAACGACTCCAGCATGCGCTGCACCTGCCCATTTTCGCCATAGTCGCCATGGAGCACGTTAAATGCAACGTCCACACTGCGTAGCGCTTTTTCTGGCGTCACCGGTACCCCATGTAAGTGCCACTCCCCCGAGCGAGAGACAAAAATATCGCGAGGATCGTACAATTCTTTATTTAAATTTTGAAGCACCGATGCGCCCGAGCTGAGCGACACTTCATACTCGTGCGACGGCCCACCGCGCAAGACACCAACAACAGTCCGCATATGTCGTTAGTATACCGTACCTAACTCGTGCCAAGCGAATGTTTTCTACTTTTTTTGCGATGGAATCCTATGGCGAACCGGTGAGCCTCAGCATTGGCAAGCAAAATATCTTTTGCAAGTGTCTGCCCTGGGTCTTCAGCAAGTTGGCGCAAACCCCGCAACTCGCGCGGGCGATGCTTTGCATCTTTAACCACTCCCACAACAGGTATTGCCATACCAAGCTCTGCAAGCACTGCTTTTGCAACATTCATTTGCGCCGTGCCACCATCCACTACAATAAGCCGCGGCAGTGGCCACTCGGCGTGTCCCAAGCGGCGGGACAATATCTCGCGCAGCGCCCCTGGGTCGTCCCCTGCCCCCGCTTCTTTAATAGTAAATTTTCTATATTCTTGTTTTTGTGCCTCGCCGCCTTCTACTACGGTAAACACCCCCACCGCAGCGCTGCCACCCAAATGCGCAACATCATATGCTTCTATCCGCTGCTTTTGGCCGCTAAACATCATGGGGTTTCGATATTCGTCTTTAATGAGCGAGACGTCTTGTATGTGCCCCAGGGCAAATACTTGCTTGCGCAAGGCAGCAGCCTCTTCAAACTTCTCTTGTTTTGCCGCCTGCCGCATGTCACGCTCCAGACTCCTCATAAGCTCCTTCTTTTTGCCTTGGAAGAGCAGCACGATACGCCGCACAATTTTTGCGTACTCAGCCTTGGAAATCTCTCCCGAACATACCCCTGGGCAAAGCCCCAAAGCACGGTTAAAACAAGCCTTACATTTTACAAAGGACTGACCTTTGTAAGTTCGACTGTGGATAACTTTTTTGGTAGGTATATTTGCCCGTTGCTCGGCGCAAGGAGTGCAGGTGTCGCGATACGGAAATATTTTGCGAATAATCCGCAGCGCTTCTTTAAGTTGTAGCCCATGCGGAAACGGACCGAAAGTGTACAGTGGCGTTAGTGGAGTGGAAGAACCTTGAGAGTGGCTCCGCAGCGCGTCGGCGCGAGGACTGAACGATTTTTCAGCAGAAAAATCGCGTACATTCGAAAGATTGCTTCCACGAAGCGCCTCGAGTTCCTTCCCTCGCACTAACAAGATTCGTGGGAAATCTTCTTTTGTAATAACGACATAGTTAAAGCTTTTGTCATCTTTAAGGTCGGTATTGTGCTTGGGTTTGTGGGTACGCACCAAGTTTGCCTCTAAAATAAGTGCCTCGAGCACAGAATCAGTTTGTCGCCAGTCAACGGAAGTAGCTTTTGCCAACATACTTACAAGCAAGGGCCCGCGGGTTTGCCCCAAGTCTGGTGCAAAGTAACTGCGTACACGGCTTTTAAGCGACGTTGCTTTGCCAATGTAGAGCACCTCTTTGTTTTTTGCCAAGAAAAAGTACACCCCGGGCGCGTCCGGGATCTTTTTTGCCCTACGTTTAAACTCCTCAAGCGTCATATTTGACAATCATACCATTTGTGTGTCTTTTTTCAACCAAAAAAAGAGAAACCCTCCAAAGGAGGGTCAATCTGCGGCAAGAGCCTGGCATGTTTGCTGACGCCATTCAGCCATTAGTGCACGGTCAGAGCTTGTAAGCTCGCTTTGTGACACTTGTGCGGCGCGGCGCAAAAGATAGAGCGCTTGCCTTTGTGGGCATATATAGACAAACCCCGTGGAAAGAATTGTGGCGATTTGTGGACTTAGGTTATGCGATTCTCGAGGATAAACAGACATCTGCGCCCTCCAGTGATCTTCTAGATCTGTATGGTAGCACAAGATATATAAAACTCACTATCGACCCTTGAGCACACGCTTTAAGTATTTACCGGTGTGCGAATGTTTGTTGTTTGCCACTTCCTCTGGAGTGCCTTTTGCCACTAACGTACCACCCCCAATACCACCTTCTGGGCCAAAATCTAAAAGGTAGTCTGAGCTTTTTATTATGTCCATATTGTGCTCAATCAGTACCACTGAGTTACCTGCCACAACGAGGCGGTTTAAAATATCTATCAATTTTTGTACATCTTCATAGTGTAGCCCCACCGTTGGCTCGTCGAGCAGGTAAATAGTTTTTTGCAGGTGTGGGCGATACAGCTCAGCAGAGATTTTGACGCGTTGCGCCTCACCACCCGAGAGCGTTGTTGCTGATTGGCCCAGTGTTAAGTACCCGAGGCCCACCTCTCCCAAGGTCTTGAGCCGGTCGTGGATGGCAGGTATGTCATTCCAAAACTCCAGCGCCTCCTCTACTGTCATAGCCAACACGTCGTAGATGTTCTTTTTTTTATATTTAACCTCCAAAGTTTCCTTCATAAACCGCTTGCCGTTACAGATGTCACGTGCGACATCTGTAACGGCAAGCGGTTTCCTTCATAAACCGCTTGCCGTTACAGATGTCGCACGTGACATACACGGTCGGCAAAAAGTGCATCTCGACAGCGATGGTGCCGTTACCCTCGCACGCCTCACATCGGCCGCCACCGCGCGCCTGCGGCACGTTAAAAGAAAATCGGCTGGCCTTCCATCCACGGGCACGCGCCTCGGTTGTTGTTGCAAACATGTCGCGAATAAAGGTAAACGCACCAGTGTAGGTTGCAGGGTTTGAGCGAGGCGTGCGGCCAATAGGGCTTTGGTCTATGAGTATCGCCCTCGACAAATGTTCAGTACCAGTAAACGACGCAGCATTATAGACTTTGTTGGTGCGGTAGCGTTTGTCAAAACGAGCACGCAGGTTTTCATACAAAATTTCGTACAAAAAGGTTGACTTACCCGAGCCCGAGACGCCGGTAATTGCCACCATCCGCCCCAGAGGCACTTCTGCCGAAAGATTGTGGATGTTAAACGCACTGCCGCCTTTAATAACCAACTTTCCTTTGTCTTTTTCTCTGCGCTCGTCTGGTACTGGCACCTCTTTTTCACCGCGCAAATATGCCAGAGTTATCGAGCCACTGTCATTCTTTTTGGCAGTAAGCAATTTGTCCAAATCGCCCGCCACCACCACGTGCCCACCATGCACCCCAGCACCTGGGCCAATGTCTACCAAAAAGTCACCAGCATATATTGTGTCTTCGTCGTGCTCGACCACAATTATGGTGTTGCCTAAATCGCGGAGATTAACAAGCGTTTTAATTAAACGCTCATTGTCGCGCTGGTGGAGGCCTATAGTTGGCTCATCCAGTACATAGAGCGCACCCACGAGCCCGCTGCCAAGCTGCGATGCCAAGCGGATACGCTGTGCTTCGCCACCCGAGAGGGTGTTTGCACGACGCTCGAGCGTCAAGTAGTCGAGTCCGACATCGAGCATAAACTTGAGCCGCGCGGTAATCTCTTTGATAACAGTTTTAGAAATTTCTTGGTCTTTTTTAGACAAATCGAGCAAGGTAAAAAACTCGTATGCATCTTTGATAGACTTTTTTGTTATAGAAACAATATCTACTTTGTCGCCCAAAAAGACGCTGAGTGCTTCTGGCCGCAGACGCGCACCGTGGCACACGGGGCACGGCTCGTCGCTAAACATGTGCTTGGTACCAAGCCCGTTGCAGGCTGGGCACGCACCGTAAGGTGAGTTGAAGGAAAAGAGGCGCGGCTCTACCTCGGGGAAAGAAAATCCGTCGTATGGGCACATAAATTTAGCAGAAATGAGGCGCGTACCAGTTGCATCTTCTATCTGCACCAAACCTTCTGACTCCTGCAGTGCGCGCTCCACAGCCTCGGAGAGGCGCTCAACTGCGGCTTGGCGCGTTGCCGCTTCTTTGCCACTGCGTGCAAAGTCTGCAACTAAAATTTCGTCCACCAACGCAGAGATGTCGTGCTTTTTATTTTTACTGAGCAAAATTTGCTCGCGCAGATTTTTTAATTCACCATCAACTTTTGCTTTTTCAAAACCTTTGCCCAGCAAATCATACAAAAGTTGGTAGTATTCGCCTTTGCGACCAACCACAAGCGGCGCATACACCTTGACCGTATCGTCACTAATCTCGACACCCATGACTTTACGTGTCTTTTTTGGCACATGTGCCGAGACAGACTCTATGACGCTCTGGATTATCTCTTCGTTTGAGTGTTTGCGGATCTCGCGGCCACACTCCAAACAGTGCGGCTTGCCCACGCGGGCAAACAAAATACGCAAGTAGTCGTAAATTTCGGTAATGGTAGCCACGGTAGAGCGTGGGTTGTTTGAGCGCGATTTTTGGTCGATGGAAATAGCAGGTGAGAGGCCCGTTATCTCTTCAACATCGGGCTTTTGCATTTGGCGTAGGAATTGCCGCGCATACGCAGACAAACTCTCTATGTAGCGGCGCTGCCCTTCGGCAAAAATGGTATCAAACGCAAGCGACGATTTACCCGAGCCAGAGAGGCCAGTAAACACGACCATCTTCCCTCGTGGGATCTTGAGGTCGATGTTTTTGAGATTGTGGGTTTTTGCCCCTTTGATGTGTATGAAATCTTCCATGTTGTTTTTTAGCCTACCGTGTATCGTCCACTCGCGGTACACAAATTTATGTGGACAAACACAACGCCCCAAGGATTGCTCCTAGGGTGCGTATGTGTCAAAACACAATACCACAAAGTACACAGAAAGTTTAGAGAATTGGTGGTGGCTCCTTTTTAGCCTTGCGAGGTGCTTTTTTTGCCGCTTTGCTTTCTCCTCCGGTCAGCACCGCAATTTCATCGCGCAAAATCGCTGCTGTTTCAAAGTCTAATTCTTGCACCGCTTGTGCCATTTGCTCGCGTTTATTTGCAAGAAAAGCTTTTGGATTTTTGGCATACAGCTCTTTGTCGATGTCGAGCAGGACATTAACCGCCTTGCCATGCTCGGTACGCAACTCTTCGGTAATATCTTTAATTGCTTTAATGATGGTGGTTGGCGTAATGCCGTGCTTTTTGTTGTAGGCCAACTGGATGGTACGGCGACGGTTTGTCTCGCCCATTGCCTTCTCGAGCGAGCCGGTTATGTGGTCGGCATAGACAATGACGCGCCCGTGCACATTGCGCGCTGCGCGGCCAATGGTTTGAATGAGCGACGTTTCGGAGCGAAGGAAGCCCTCTTTGTCGGCATCTAAAATCGCCACCAACTCTACTTCGGGCAAGTCCAAACCTTCGCGCAGCAGGTTGACCCCCACAAGCACATCGTACGTGCCTTTGCGAAACTCGGTGAGTGTGGTGATGCGGTCGAGCGTCAAAATGTCGCTGTGGATGTACGCAGCTTTAAATTGCCTGTCCTTTAAATACTCTGACAAATCCTCTGCCATTTTTTTGGTGAGAGTTGTTACCAAAATGCGACCACCATGCTTAATCACCTTCTCGGCTTCGTCTAGGAAATCTTGTACTTGGCCCAGCTTCGCAGGAGAATTTTTTTCCGGGTACGGCGATTTTCCTGCTTTGCTACTCAAACTCCCCGTAACCGGGCGCACAATAATCTCGGGGTCAACAAGGCCAGTTGGGCGGATGATTTGCTCGACAACTTGGTCGCCACTTTTTTCTTTCTCGTACGGCCCTGGGGTTGCAGAAGTGTATATCACTTGCCCCACACGCTCTTCAAACTCTTCAAACTGGAGTGGGCGGTTGTCTATAGCCGATGGCAAACGGAAACCGTAGTCTATTAAGTTTACTTTTCGAGCACGGTCACCGGCGTACATTGCGGCAATTTGTGGCACCGTCACATGACTCTCGTCTATGACGGTCAAAAAGTCGGGCTTGCCATCTTTTGTGTGTGGGAAGTATTCAAGGAGCGAAAACGGCGGCTGCCCTGGCTTCCTGCCGTCGAAGTGGCGAGAGTAATTTTCTATCCCCGGGCACACCCCCACCTCGCGGATAAGCGCTAAGTCGTGGTTTGTGCGACGCTTTAGACGCTCAGCCTCGAGCACCTTCCCCCCACGCTCAAGCTTTGCGAGTTGGTTTTTGAGCTCGAGTTTAATGTCGGCAATAGCACGTGCACGCTCATCTGCCGGAGTGACGTAGTGTTTGGCAGGAAAGAGAAAGAGCGACTGCAAGGATTCGCGCTCGGCACGTGAAATGGCATCAATAACTCGTACTCGTTCAATGGCGTCGCCCGCAAATTCAACACGGTAGAGTATGCGCTCGCCCGTGGGCATAATTTCTATACTGTTGCCAAGCGCGCGGAATTTGCCAGGAGTCAGGTCTGCTGGTGTGCGTTCAAAATAAATGTTTATAAGATCGCGGATGAGCTCGGCACGGTTTTTCTTTACCCCAGGGCCAATCTCCAGGTGCACTTTGCGGTATTCTTCTGGGCTACCAAGTGCGTAAATGCACGACACGGAAGCAACAATAATCACATCGCTACGGGTAAGCAGCGCTTGGGTGGATGCGTGGCGTAGGCGGTCAATCTCTTCGTTAATTTGCGCCTCTTTCTCTATATATGTGTCGGAGTGAGGGATGTACGCCTCGGGCTGGTAGTAGTCGTAGTACGACACAAAATACTGCACCGAGGCATCGGGGAAAAATGCACGGTACTCTTGCGCCAACTGCGCGGCAAGTGTTTTGTTGTGTGCGATAACAAGCGTGGGTTTTTGCACCGCCGCAATAACATTGGCCGCTGTAAATGTCTTACCCGAGCCAGTTACACCCAAAAGCGTCTGGTGTCGCTCACCTTTTTTAAGCCCTTTAATGAGCGACTCTATAGCTTTGGGTTGGTCCCCCGCAGGAGAGTGCTCTGATTTGAGTACAAACTTTGCCATAGGCCCACTCTACCGCATTTTATACACAGAGAGAAACGTATCCCTAAACTGCGTAAACCGATCGTCCAAAATTGCTTCGCGGATTTGAGAGGTTAGGTGTGTAAGAAAATAAAGGTTGTGCATTGACGCCAATATGGGCCCGAGCATCTCGTGGGTACGGAAGAGGTGATGCACATAGCGCCTGTCGTGGTGTAGGCACACAGGACACTCACACCCCGGGTCGAGCGATTGCGTGTCCTCTCGATATTCTGCATTTGGAATTTGGATTTTACCCGCTTTTGTATAAAGACCTCCCGTGCGGCCGTTGCGCGTCGGCACCACGCAGTCAAAGGTATCTACGCCATGTTCAGCGCCCAGCAAAATATCTTCCGGCTCGCCAACACCAAGCCCATGCACTGGCATACTCTCTGGCAACTCTTTGAGCATATGCAATGCCGATTGCAGCGAGTCGTCGCCGTATTTTTTGCTAAATGACCCACCAAGCCCAAACCCATCAAACCCCATGGCGCCGATGGTTCGCGCGCTCTCGCGACGCAAGTCGTCAAACTGCCCACCTTGCGCAATACCATACATTGCTTGTTTGTTATTTGCATCGATGTTTTGCCGATGCGCTGCCAGACTACGCTTTGCCCAGGCATGCGTGCGCTCCATCGCCTCTTTTTGGAATTCATACGTAGCTGTGGGTGCGGTGCATTGGTCGAATGCAAAAAAGATGTCGCCACCGAGCTGATGTTGTATTTCGACTGAGCGCTCGGGGGTAAAGCGATGGAGCGAACCGTCGATGTGCGAGGTAAAAGTAACCCCGTCATCATCAACTATCGCCAGCTTGCCGTGGCTTGTAGCCAAGTCTTCGTCAAAGACCGCCACACCATCTTCTGGCGCTTGTTCTCCTGAAAATTTTGAAACTTTTTTGCCAAATCCTTCTCCAAGCGAAAAAACTTGGAAGCCGCCCGAGTCGGTCATGATGGGGCCATCAAACCCCATAAATTTGTGTAGTCCCCCTGCACGTTCAATCAGCTCTGATCCTGGCGATAAGTACAGATGGTAGGTATTTGCGATTAAGGTTTGTACCCCTAGTTCACTAAACTGCGCGGTTTGAATTCCTTTTACATCCGCTTTAGTGCCCACCGCTACAAATGCAGGCGTTTTAATATCGCCATGCAATGTGCGCAAAACACCGGCTCTTGCAAGAGAGACGGTGGATCGTTTTTCAATCTGAAAGGAAATTGGTCGCACTACAGTTAGTTAGTTTGTGGAACTGGAGATACAGACACAAGTGTTACTTCAAATACAAGCGTCGCATTTGGTGGTATTGGGCCATAGCCCTGTGCTCCGTACGCAAGGCCTGGAGGAACAATGAGCAGACGTTTGCCGCCAACCTTCATACCTTGTAACCCTTGGTCCCATCCTGGAATAACCGCGCCAGCACCGAGCACAAACGGATACGGATCCTTACCCACTGAGGTGTCAAAAACCGTACCATCAGTAAATTTGCCCGTGTAGTTCACCGTCACCAAATCACCCACTTTTGCGACTACACCCGTCCCCATCATTTGATCTTGGACAATAAGTTCTGCAGCGGGTTCATTCATAACTACGCTTTGTTGTGGTTGGAATAATTGAGTAAAAAAACTAGAAATAAAAAAGAAACCAACTATTGCAATCGCCAACGCAACGACGATACCTGTTGTTATTTGTTTACGCATAGCTGTAGCATACCCTTCTGTACCCCATATGGGCAAGACATCCTTGCCCTAGCGCTGTGTACTTAGTGCCTCTTCGTCAATAACTACACCACTTTGCGGCAATACAAACACCGGCGCCCCAGCAACAGCCGCAGGAGAAGGTGGAGACATTTGTAAAAAATGCCCGTTTACCACAATAAGCAACAAGGCAAAAACAGCAAGCGTTGTCCCGCTGACCAGCATTGCTGTTGGTTGTATCTGCATATGAACAAAAAAACCCAGCAGCACCGCTACAAGAAGTACCGCAGCAATACTTCCTAGCGCCCACGCAGTTGCACTTTGCGGCTCACTCATCAAACGTACAAATTGTCGTTGCAATGCTTCTGTAAAAGTACGCATAGTGGTTTGCACAGCACCCACGCTAGCGCCTTGCCCCAGAGGAATGTTGTGTGGTGCAGCAAAATACTGCACAACATACGTCGCAGGTTGTCCTTTGTACAACCCATTTGCAACACCAACACCCATTGCGGTGTACACAGGTTTGACTATATTTGCGCGATGGGTAGGCGACTCCATCCAAGCCTCTACTACTTGAGAAGAATCTACAAACCGCACGGCTAAATTCTCTCCTGCGTATTTATAGTCATATCCAACACCCATAATCCAGCTCCACGGCTCTACACCACCCGGTCCCACGTGGGCAAAATATCCTTTGTTCGCCATGTCTTCTGCTTTAGCTTGTGCTGCACGGCCAAGCGCAACATCTTCCACTAGAGTGCTGACTTGGTTTTGTGCACGCTCTGTATTGGTAAGCGCAATAATCTCACCTGGCACCACTGCTGCCAAAAAAACTTCCGACGACTGCCGCACAAGCAAGTTTGCAACCAAAAAACCTTCTGCAGTAAGTGCTAAGCTCAAAAAAAATAACAGCCACGGCCGACGTAAAATGTGCGGACGATATGCGTTATGTTTGGAAGGGATAAAATGGTGCCAAAGTGTATTCAGCGCGCTGTGCATATGCACATACAGTTTACCACAAGAGCCTGGTATACTTTTTGTATGAAGTTGTTTGCGGGGATAGTTGTAGGGCTTTTATTGCCCGCAGTGGCTTTCGGTGCCACCTTTGCAAAAGAAACACTCTTTTTATCTAAAAATACTGTAGCTGAGGGCGATACCACCCTTGTACACGCAATAGTATCGAACGACGCCAACGCAAAATTTACTGGCAAACTTGAGATAAAAGACGAAGACACTCTTGTTGGCAGTGTCCCCGTGTCGCTTGCGATTGGTGAAGCATCAGTAGTGTCCGTGTCATGGAAGCCAACTGCCGGCTCGCACACACTTGTTGCCACACTGCGCAACAGCACAGGGGCTGTTGCAGCAAAAGAGTCTGCAACATTTTCTATCAAGGAAAAACCGGGACCCCTCGATGCTTTTGTAAGCAGCAGTACCCCCGGATCAAGCGTTAGTTCGTCTGCAGAGATTCAAAAAGCGATAGCAAACATATCTCCTGCCGTTGCAAAAGGTTCTGCGCCTGTTTTCTCTACCATAGACTCACTGCGCGAAAATGCGGCAAAAGTGCTGGAGAGTGGCTCTGATTGGTCAAAAAAACAAATAGGTGCATCGGCTATAAAAAATCAAGGCGCCATTTTAGGTACAGAGACAGAAAAACCTGCCTCAAGCAAAATAACCAGTAGTCTGTGGACCATGTTGGCAACCTTGTTACTGTATGTATTTTCGCTCTTGTTGTATGTAGTAAGCACCCCTGGTGTATTTTACCCACTACTTGCAGCACTCTTTATTTTTATTTTGTGGAAGTGTTGGCGCCGCTATCGCCGTAGGAGGTAATTATTTAGTTTTTATAAAATGTACGAGCGATAGCATAAACAACGCCCCTGCCACCGCAGCCGAAATAGCACAATAAAAGCATAAAGCACCGATAAGTCCAAGTTGTATGTAGAAGATAAATACTGCCGATAGAACAGCGCCTACCCCTGTATACAGAAGAGCCGCAAAACGCATAGCCTGTGACTTAGGTTCTGCAGCAAGCAACACAAACAAACATAAAGCATACACATAGTACACCAGCCCCAAATAAGACAACGGTACACCAAAAAACTTAGAGTACTCGCTGGAGAGTACAACCTCGCACCCACCCAACGCACACGACGGAATAAGATTAAGGTATTGGTAGTACGCCAAGTACAGCACATCGCCCAAACCAATAAGAGTTACTGCTATTAGTAAAAAAGGGGTGAGGAAAACTTTTTGTGTCATGCAACTAGTATAACTTATTTGATCAAATTTTTAAATTTCTCCTCCATTTTTTCCACCTTTGGCGCAATAACTAACTGGCAGTACCCAGCAGATTTATTTTTTGCGTAGTAATTTTTATGATAACCTTCGGCCGGATAAAAAGCCTCTAGCGCCTCTACCCGTGTAACAATGGGTTTTACATATCCGCCCTTATTCAAGGCTTCTATATAGTGACGTGATTTTTCTTCCTGCCGCGGCGTAGTGCAAAAAATGACCGAGGCGTACTGCGGGCCTACATCTGCACCTTGTTGGTTAAGCGTAGTTGGGTCATGACTAGCAAAAAAGACGCGCAAAATTTCTTCGAACGCTAGCTCGTCGGGGTTGTACTGTATTTTTGTAGATTCTACGTACGGTGTTGTACCGGTCGACACTTCTTCATATGTAGGAGGTGTGGTGCGGGCAGGCCCAGCATATCCTGGCTCAACCGACACAATACCGCGCAGCATTTGAAACACCGCTTCGGTACACCAAAAACATCCTCCTCCCAATACAACTTCTTCAGTTTCCACAATGCAACTCTAACACACACCACGACGTGGTACTTTATATACATGCCAAAATCAAACACTCTCCACTTTATACAACCGGCCATGCAGACCCCACAAGAGTCAGAAACCGCTATACGAGCGCATAACTTCTGAGCTACAGAATGGAAAAATGATTATCGTCAAAAAAGAGACACTCACAGCAAAAGAAGTGTGGGGGGAATAGGAAAAATGTAGATTGACAATAGCTAGCATTAATGTTAGTATTGAAAAGGATGTACAGGGAGGCTACCTTACCTATGGATACCCCACTTGAACGTGCCCAAAAAGAGTACTGGAAACTCTATGGAGAGCTGGAGACATGGCATCGCCAGTTCCCGGCCGCAACGGTGTCCAGAACACCATACGCCCAAAATATCATCTGGGATATGATATTTTGGGGTAGGATTTGCCACATCATTTGTGGCAAGTCACAAGCAGAAACGGCGGAGTTTCTCCGCCAACTCGAAGAGCTCTTGGACGATAGTCCGAGCAGTCCCCCCAACTCAGCAGGTTCCTCCGGGAACCTGTTCTTTTTTTACCTCAAATACTTCTTCCCTTTCAATTTTTCCGGCAAATAGCTTTCATCGGTATATTTTTCGTACCCTTTTCCATATCCCAAATCTTTCATCAATTTTGTTGGCGCATTGCGGATATGTAGTGGAATGGGTAAGTTGCCAAATTTTTGCACATCAGCTAGTGCCTCAAAATATGCGTCGTGCGACTTTCGGCTTTTTTTGCACTCGGCCAGGTAGGCAACTCCGTGCGCCAAGTTTATTTGCGCCTCAGGGTAGCCAACAGTCTCGCACGCCCTAAAGACTGCGTTTGCCACAACAAGGGCCGTTGGTTGTGCCAGCCCCACATCTTCGCTTGCAAAAATTACCATCCGCCGTGCAATAAACAGAGGGTCCTCCCCTGCTGCAACCATCCGCGCTAAATAATATAACGCCGCGTCGACTTGGGATGCCCGCATACTTTTTATAAAAGCCGAAATAGTGTTGTAGTGCTCCTCGCCTTTTTTGTCATATCGCAAATGCTTTGACTGCACTGTTTCTTTAAGCGTCTCGAGCGTCACGGTACCATAGAGTCGCTTTGTATTGTCGAGCACAGTGATAGCTTGCCGAGCGTCCCCTCCCGCCAACTCTACTAACCATTCTTTTGCATCTTTGGGCAACTTAATTTTTGTACGTTTGAGTATTTTTTCCATATCCTCTGGCACAAATTCGTTTAGCACAAACACGCGACAACGCGAAAGCAGCGCAGGTATAACCTCAAACGACGGATTTTCTGTAGTGGCACCAATGAGCGTTAATTCTCCTCGCTCTACAAATGGCAATAAAAAGTCCTGCTGAGCTTTATTAAAACGATGTATCTCATCAACAAAAAGAACTTTGGGACGAGGCTCCGAATTTGGTTCGCGATCAGAAACTTCGAAGAGTGCGCTCCGGTCGCAAGCCCCAAGTCCTACCCTCTTCGAAGCTCCCGCTCGCTCCCCTAAGATTGCTTTAATATCGTCTTTGCCCGAATCAACTGCTGAAATTTCATGAAATTCTGCATCAAGCGCTTGTGCGTACAGCCGTGCAAGCGTTGTTTTGCCGCTGCCCGGCGGACCCCACAAAATAAAAGAAAAAAGGTGCTTACCTTCTATTGCCTTGTACAGCGGTTTTCCGGGGGCCACGAGGTGTTCTTGCCCCACGAATTCTCTAAGCGACAGTGGGCGTATTTTCGAGGCGAGCGGTTCCATACAAAATATTGTATCACCAACGAAACCTTGACCTCCGTAGGTATATTTTGTGTACTATTTTTTACGTTTTACTTTTGAGGCTTTAAGAGGAGGCAAATCAAGCTTGCTCAGCGCATCACTATAGTTAGTACCAACCTTTTTACCAGGGTTAAAGATGTTTTGTGGGTCAAATATCTTTTTTACTTCCAAAAATAGTGCATACATATCACGCCCAAACATTTTTTCTACATACGGCGTACGCACCAGCCCATCATTATGCTCACCCGAAATTGAGCCTCCATACAAAAGCACTAACTCATATACCTTGTGTGACAATTCGTCTATCGTGCGCCTAATGTTTGGATCTTTAGGGTCGATAAGTGGAATAATGTGGAAGTTTCCGTCCCCCACGTGGCCCGCAACAGTATAGGTTAAGTCATACTGCTCTAAAATTTTTTCGAGCTTCGGCAAAAACTGTGGCAGCGTTTGTGGTGGTACTACAAAGTCGTCTATAAATGGCGCAGTACGCATACCGCGTACTTTTTGCCTAAGCAAATTAAAGCTCTCGCGGCGCATCACCCAATATTTGCGTGCCGCTTTCTCTGTACGTGCAACACGTACACTCACGCGCGGCTGTGTTTTAGTAATATGGTCCGCCAAGTCTATTGCTTTTGTTAGCGCATCTATTTGAGTCTTTGCCCTAAACTCCACCAGCAACACTAACTTGGGCACCCCGCCGCGCAGTACCATCCACAACTCGGGCAAAAAAGCCCAGCAAAGTTTAAACAAACTCATTTCTTTGCTACCTTTGGCAACCATTTGGCGCGCAAACTCGGGAAAATATTTTACCCCGAGCCTAAACGTGTGGTCATCGTACGACTCAAAACTATCTGGTTTTGTCTTAAGAACCTCAGGCACTAGCGCCCCCAACTCGGAGAGGTTGTCTAAAAACAGCACCACCATGGCAGAGTACGGCATAGGTTGTACTAAAGAGAATTTTATTTTGGTGATGATGCCCAAAGTCCCTTGTGAGCCCACAAACAAGCGCGCCAAGTTAAGTGACTCTACTCCGTCTCCTATGTCCCACAAAGCATAGCCAGAGGAGTTTTTTTCTACCTTTGGAGTCGCTTTAGTGATAGTTACCCTATGTGTACGCACCAAAGCACTCATTTTACGATATACGTCACCCTCAAACCCAGGTTCTGCACATTTTACCCGCAAAGCCTCTCCTCCTAACTTTTTAAAAACATGTGGGTGACCGTCGGCCAACACAACTTCAAGCTCTTCTACGTAGCGAGCCGTTTTGCCATATTTTAAGTTTTTCTCACCGCCCGAATTGTTAGCCACCATGCCGCCCACGGTGTTGAGTTCGCGCGAGGCAGTATAACTAGGCAACTCAAGACCTTTTTTTTGCGTTTCCTTATCAAAATCACGAAAATACATCCCAGGCTCCACAATTGCATAGTCGCGGCCCATTTTAAGTAGCCGTGTAAAGTGCGCTGTCATGTCGAGCACTATAGAGTCGGTCAAGGGGCCTCCCGACATGTCCGTACCCGCTGCGCGTGCAGTCAGTGACAAATGTGTTTTAGGAATCTCTTTTTTAAGATGTACAAACTGCACTGCTGCGCACACGTCGTCTGTATCTTTGGGGTGGGCCACAACCTCTGGCGCCACTTTAAACAAACTTGCATCGCGCGAGTATGCATCCAACACTTTGGGCGCATCTTCTACCTTGCCATGCAATACTTTTTGCAACTCTTTTGCAAGAGACATATACAAAATTGTAGCACGAGTTTTTTAAAAATGTCTTAGCGAACGTTTGGCAACACACTCCACATGAGCGGGTCTTGGCCACCATCGAGTTTAAACAACGCGACGCCACGTATGCCCATTTTTTTTGCCAATGCAATTTTGTCGGCAATCGCTTGCGCATCGCTCCACCACAAAATATTAAACGGTGGCTGCATACTGCCCGCAATTGCTTGTTGAGAATATACCGCAGATGCTGGCGCTACGTTGTTAGACATCGCATCTATCGCCACAGACCCCGGCTTGCTTGCCAGCGCCACCGCCTTGTCTGTAGCTGTAGTACTTTTGTAGATAAAACTAAGTTCCCCTGCTGCATTGCGCACCGGCGCTATGCCAAGTTGTGCCGCAAGCTGTGTTGCATACCCCGGGTTAAACGCCCACTCACGGTCATAACGATAGCCATATTCTGTCAGAGGCGTTACCGAGTATTCATATCCGTACGTTGCGATACCTAAAATAAGTTTCTTTTTATCGATTGTTTGTGCAGTCAACTCCAATACTTTTTCTACCCAGCTTGGGTCAGAGACAGGGATGTACGGCGCTGCTCGAGATTTATTTAAAAGGAGGTCAATAGTGCCTTGATCGTACGCCATAATTTGCACACGGTCACAATATTTGTTTATCGCCACAAAGTCATTTGCGTAGACCCCCGCATCTGCAGGCGGAGTGCTGGTGTAGCGAGAGGATATAGGTGTGCGCGCCTCTATGGTGCAGTACACCCATTTTTTACCCATTTTTTTATACAACTCTTTCAAAAAAGCAGCAAAATATGTGCTTGTCTCGGCTTTCTTACCTTCAAAGTCAATATCGATACCATCAAAATTATTGTCTTTAACAAATGTAACTATCTCGTCCTCAAGCGCTGCGCGCTTCTTTGCATCAGAGAGCAGCGCGTGTATAGCATCACCACTGCCCGACATCACTGTTGGTACCACACGCACTTTTTGTGCACGCGCAGCGGCAATAAACGACACCCACGGCTCTTGGTTGAGGCCCCCAGCATCAAACAATGTGCCGTCGGTCTTGAGCGTAAGCACAAACGGACTCACTTCGGTGAGTTTTGATAGATTTGGCAATACATCTGCTGTACCTGTTGCGGAACGCCAGTACGGGATCCATCCGCCCACCTCAAACCCAGGGGTAGCCCTGGGCGGGCTCGCAGAGGGCGCTGTAGTACTGTTGCTAAGCAGCGCTGCTTTAGTTTTTGGCCCCACAACACCAAAACTTGATCCAGAACACACTAAAACTTTGTCACATTGAAATTTTTTAACAGCAGCAAGTGTTGCCGGGCCAAAGTACCCTGTAGCAGTTGCAGACAGGTAACCCTTAGCAGCAAGCGCAGCTTGCAGCTGGCGCACATCAGCCCCGCTCATGCCGGAGGTAAGTGTACGGGTAGCTGCTTGTGCAGCAAAAGGCACACAAACAAAGAGCACGAGGGTTATGCCCAGGTATTTAGAAAAAGAAAAAAAATGCATACGAATATTTTACACCAACATACTCGAATCAGCGAAATAGCGGGCGTATGTAATATGACGAGAGTGCGATGTGATACGTACCTATCGTTTTGCTTTAGAGCGTAGCTGTTCGGTCAAAAGTTGTTTGCGCAAACGCACTGAAATGGGAGTTATTTCCAAATACTCATCCTCCCCCATAATTTCGAGCGCGCGTTCAATACTTAACTCATAGGGTGGCACCAAAGTAATCGCTTCGTCACTGCCTGATGCGCGCATGTTGGTGAGTTGTTTGCCTTTAGTTGGGTTAACAGACATCTCCTCGCCTTTGGATGTGTTACCAATGACCATACCCTCATACACTTCGATAGCGGGATTGATGTAAAGCACACCACGGTCTTGCAAATTGTAGAGCGAGAATCCAAGTGCTTTGCCAGACGCCATAGACACCATCGAGCCCACTGCGCGTTTTTGTATCTCGCCTGCATAGGCTCTAAATTCGATAAATCGTGATGACAAAATACCTTCGCCTTTGGTGTCGAGCACAAATTGGTTGCGGTAGCCAAGTAGTCCACGGGTAGGGCCTTCGAATGTCAGACGCACAGTCTCGCTGTGCACCGCCATGTCTTTGATAACAAACTTACGGGTACCGAGACGCTCAATAATGGCTCCTTGGTAGGTCACTGGAGTGTCGACAATTACTTCTTCAAACGGCTCCAATTTTTGCCCGTTTTCTTCGCGGAAGATAACTTGCGGCTGTGACACCTGCATTTCATACCCTTCGCGACGCATATTTTCCAAAAGCACAGCAACGTGGAGTTCTCCGCGACCAGACACTTTGTACGCGGTGTCGTCGCTAAAGTCGATTTTAAGCCCAACGTTAACTTCGAGCTCGCGCTCTAGGCGCTCACGGATTTGGCGGCCGGTCACAAACTTACCCTCGCGCCCTGCAAATGGAGAGTTGTTAACCAAAAAGTTAAGTGTGATGGTTGGCTCATCAATTGCAATAGCAGGCAATGGCACAGCATCGGCACTGTCACACACCGTTTCTCCGATAAAAATATCGGTGAGTCCTGCAATAAGTGCAATGTCCCCTGCCACAACAGTTTCGGTCTCTACTTTTTGCAAGCCTTTAAAGGTAAACATTTTGATTACCTTAGCGGTACGCGTCTCGCCAGTTGGTTTTTTGATAAACACGTTTTGCCCTGTCTTAATCGTCCCTTCATACACACGCGCAACACCGAGGCGTCCAAGAAAGTTGTCGTACCCTAGGTTAAATGGCTGCAAGCGCAGCGGCATCGCCTCTTTTTCTGGAGATGATGCGGGTTGGACATGTTCAAGCACGGTGTCCAAAAGCGGTGTTAGATCTTTACTCTCATCAGTTAATTTTTTCTTGGCAATTCCTTCACGGCCAATAGCATACACCACAGGGAAGTTTGACTGTTCGTCGTTGGCACCGAGTTCCAAAAAGAGCTCGAGCACCTGCTCCTCGCAGCGCGCAGGGTCAGCAGCTGGTTTGTCTATTTTGTTTATAACAACAATGGGTTTAAGGCCAAGCTCGAGTGATTTCTTGAGTACAAAGCGAGTCTGTGGCATTGGCCCTTCTTGAGCGTCTACTACCAAAAGCACCGAGTCGATAGAGCGGAGCACTCGCTCCACTTCAGACCCAAAGTCGGCGTGACCAGGAGTGTCGACGATGTTTATTTTTGTATCTTTGTATGTAACAGAGGCTGGTTTGGAATAAATGGTTATTCCACGCTCACGCTCAAGGTCGTTGGAGTCCATGGTCACACCCTCTTCTGTAGCACCAGTTTGACGCATCAAAGCATCGGTCAAGGTTGTCTTGCCGTGGTCCACGTGAGCAATAATTGCAATATTTCGTATCTCCATGTTTTTAAATTTAAAAAGGCGGGCTCTCCCGCGCTAGAGTTGCACAGTACCAGAAAACGGCAATAAAGGAAAGCCCGCCCTTATTACGAAAGGGCTTTTATCTGCTCTTCGATTGCCTTTTGGATTTTACCCTCAAACATACGCCAAAGGAGTGGCAGCTTAGCATCAATAATAAATTCATCTTTTAAGATCTTGAGCGTACCGGTTACTTGCTTACCTTGGGTGGTAAAGGCAAAAGTCAGCATACTATCCTGCCACTCTTCTTTGTCTATTTTGACCTGACCTTGCAACTGCGGCTTTGCTTGTAGCAGCCCCTTCTTAACACGGTCAACTGCTTGTGGTTGGGTAAACTTGTGTGGGATTTGTATATGCATAGTGTAGTGATTTTATTGCACAGACTCTTCAAGAGCAAGCATACGTTGTTTGCGCTTGAGGCCGCCAGCATAACCCGAGAGTGCGCCGCTTGACGACACT
>CALQZN010000001.1 GCA_943349675.1 Candidatus Nomurabacteria bacterium | reverse complement strand
CGCATAATTTTTTGCTAAAAATTTGCTCGTTCTCGCGCCGCCGCGCTGCGAAAGACTCCGTCGATACTCTATTTGCTTCTATTTCCTCTAAACAGTATATGGAACCTATTTCAATTGATGATTTTAAAAAAGTAGAAATTCGCGTTGGCGAAATTATGCTGGCCGAGCCTGTTGCTGGGTCAGAAAAATTGCTGCGTTTGGAAGTAAACTTTGGGACAGAAAAACGCCAAGTGGTTTCGGGTATTGCAAAACATTTTCCTGACACAACTACTTTGGTGGGGAAGAAATGTGCGTTTGTGACTAACCTAGCGCCGCGCACTATGATGGGGCTCGAGAGTCAGGCGATGATATTGGCGGCGGGCGGGGATGATGGTGAGCCACTACATTTGTTTGAATCTGCGGCACCTCCGGGCTCTGCTGCGAGATAATTTTGTACTATGAAGCTGCTTTTTGCCCGTTTAGCCACACATCGGAACCAGTTATGGCAGTGGTTTGTGCGGCATGCAGAAAGTAAGCATGCGTTGGGATGGCTCGGGATTATTGCCTTCTTTGATACTATTTTTTTACCAATCGCACCAGAGATTTTTATGGTGGCGCTTATGCTGGCGCACCCTAAGCGGTGGAAGGCGTACTTGGCAATCGCCCTAACTGCATCAATTGCTGGGGCAATAGTTAGTTACTTCATAGCGTACTTTCTATTTACACAGCTGGGCCCGTTGTTGTTGCGTAGCGATGCGATGCAACATGCGTTTTTGGCCGCACAGCATCTCTTTGGTTCGCATATATTTTTGACGATGGTCACAACATCGTTTACCCCAGTGCCAGACAAGCTCTTTATTTACGCAGCAGGTTTTCTACAAGTTAATTTCTTCCTCTTTATTGCGGGGCATTTTGTGGGGCGGGGGGCTCGGATGGCCGCGCTTTTGTATCTTACAGGCCGCTATGGCAAACATGTGATCGACATCGTCGACCGGTACTTTTTGTGGTTTGGTGGTGCTGTGTTGGCGCTTGGCGTGCTGTACGCGATAGTGTGGTGGTGTATCTTGCCGTTTTTAGGGTAATATGCCCGGGTAGCCCCTGTAGTTAAACGGATATAACTGCGGACTTCTAAGCCGTTATTCGAGGTTCGATTCCTCGCGGGGGCACCCAACAAGACAAAACCGCACCTATTGTGCGGTTTTGTCTTGTTGCTGGAGGTACTACGAGGAATCGAAGGCCGGAGCGAGCGTAGGCGAGTGAGGCGGGGTCGCGGGGCCAGCCAGCAGGCTGGAACCTGTGACCGATTCCTCTATAAACTGCGAGGCGGGGTCGCGAGATTTTTCCGTCAGGAAAAATACTTGTGACCATGAGATTTTGAAAGTATTGAAAACCTCCCCAAATAGGGGTACAGTAGGGTTCGGCCTAAGGCCGATGCGCGGTTAGCTCAGTTGGTAGAGCAACTCATTTACACTGAGAAGGTCGGGGGTTCGAGCCCCTCACCGCGCACAAAGTGGAACCCACCGTCCTATACGAAGATGACTCGGTTATTGTCGTCAACAAACCCGCAGGCCTGGCCGTGCACGCCGACGGCAAGCATGACCGCGCAACGCTGGTCGACTGGCTACTTGCCGAGTACCCCGACATTGTGGGGGTAGGGGAGCCGCAGACTTTGGCCGACGGCACGGTTATCGACCGCCCAGGTATCGTGCACCGCATTGACCGCGAAACTTCGGGGGTCTTGATCGTTGCCCGTACCCAAGAGAGTTTTGATTTTTTAAAGAGTCAATTTCAGGCAAGAGAGGTACGCAAAGTGTATCGCGCATTTGTATACGGCAATATTAAAGATGATAGGGGTATTATCGACAAGCCAATTGGCAGCACGCGCGGCGGCACAGGCCCGCGCTCTGCAAAAAATGCCTATGGTGTTATGCGCGAGGCTCTGACGATGTACCGGGTTATAACTCGTACTCCGGAAGTTACCTATGTAGAGGTGTTTCCAAAAACTGGTCGCACACACCAAATCCGTGTGCACTTTGCAGCGATACAACGCCCTATCGTGGCTGATAGGCTCTATGCATCAAGACGCGAAGCCCTACTGGGGTTTGATAGGCTGGCGCTCCACGCGCTATCCCTCACTGTAAAGATCCCTCGCGGGGGTGAGCGGACATTTGAGGCGCCGCTGCCGCCCGATTTTGTGCAGGCAGAGAAGGAATTGCGAAGCGTTTAAGCTTGTGGTACAGTCCTGTAACCTATATTGATATGAAATCAGCCGTACAAACGACCCCTATAAACATGCAAGAGCGCGCAGCGCTTGGTATCCGCGCTGGCGACAGTGTGCGTGTGTGGCAAAAAATTGAAGAGCTCAAAAAGAGCAAGGGGGCTAACAAAAAAGAGGTGGTGACCAAAAACTACCGCAAACAGGCGTTTGAAGGCTTGGTATTGGCAGTTAAACACGGTAGTGAGCCTGGGGCGATGTTTACTGTTCGTAAGGTTGCCAGCGGTGTTGGAGTAGAGAAAATCTTCCCACTTTACTCGCCCATGATTGACTCTATTGAAGTATTGCGCCGCACCCGCACTCGCCGCGCAAAGCTGTACTTCATCCGCGAGAAGGCTACTCGCGACGTTAAGCGTGCTATGCGTAAATCTGTCCAGGTTGAAAAAGCTGCCCCTGCAGCTGTTGTAGAAGAGGTGTCCGAAGTGGAGGAGCCAACAGCAGAGGCTCCACAAGAGGAGCAAGTTAGCGCATAATACAAACATGCCCAGGTGGGGAAATTGGTAGACCCATTACCTTGAGGTGGTAACGTCGCAAGACATGCTGGTTCAAGTCCAGTCCTGGGCACAAAATGTGTGGGACACATTTTGTGAGCCGCAGACGCGACGGCGTCGAGGCGGGGTCGCGGAATTTTTCAGCAGAAAAATATCTGTGACCAGAAGCAAAATAAACTATAATAATTGTCATGTACAAAATTTTTATCGCCCCTACTGTCGCGTCGGTGCTCGGGCTCCTTGCAGTGCTGTGGTGGGGCGGTCCAGCAGCTTTTTTGCTTGCAGTGTTGTTGGTTATTTTGGAAGTCACATTGTCGTTCGACAACGCGGTCGTAAACGCCAAAGTACTTAAAGAAATGCCTGCCCTGTGGCAGCGACGCTTTTTGACCTGGGGTATTTTGCTCTCGGTGGTAGGGACGCGCTTGATACTCCCAATCCTTATTGTAAGTATTGTCGCATTTGTCTCACCTATAGCCATTACCCTCCTTGCCTTTACCGACCCTGCCGAATATACGCGGTTGCTGCTTGGTGCAGATGCGTCGATAAAAGCATTCGGTGGGGCATTCTTGCTGATGGTGTCGCTTAAATTCTTTTTTGATATTGGCAAAACTATCCACTGGATAGCTGTTGTTGAAAAGTACTTGGCTAAGTGGGGAAGTATCGAGGCGATAGAGGCAGCGCTTGCGATGCTTATGCTCGTCGTACTTTCGTTTTTCTCGCACGACTCGGCGGCAACTATTTTGCGCAGTGGGCTCATCGGAATCATTTTGTTTACAGTGACGGAAGGGGTGGCAAATGGGCTCAATGTCGAGTCAAAACATGTGGTGCGCTCGGGCGCAGTGATGTTTGTGTACCTAAACCTCCTGGACTCCGCATTCTCGCTCGACGGCGTCATTGGAGCTTTTGCACTTACCACAGCGCTACCAATCATTGTAGTGGGCCTCGGTATCGGTGCGTACTTTGTCCGCTCACTCACTGTCTTTTTGGTGCGTGCAAAAACACTCGATACCCTTAAATACCTCGAGCACGGTGCGCATTGGGCTATTTTTGGGCTTGCAATGGCGATGTTTGCGGGACTTGTTGTCCACGTGCCCGAGGTAATCACCGCAGGTATTGGTCTTGGGTTTATTGCGTTCTCATACTACTCTTCAAGACGGGAGCTCAAAAACCAAACCGCATGATCAGTATCGGTTTGGTGGTTTTTGTGGTATAAAAACAAGCGTTCAATGGTGGCCGTAGCTCAATGGTAGAGCCCTGGTTTGTGGTACCAGTTGTTGTGGGTTCGAGTCCCATCGGTCACCCACGGTGACAAAACTACCCAGCCGCAAGGTTGGGTAGTTTTGCAACGCGAGCGTTGCTTGGGAATCGAACGGGACCCGAGCTTGCGTAGCAAAACAGCGAGGGCCCGAGGCTTTTTAAGGAGGAGGCGAGTATATCGTGAGCCATGCGCAACGATTCGAGCCGACGGGCAAAAAGGAGTCCCATCGGTCACCCAGAGTAATAAAAGATAAAATAACGTACAATCTGCACTATGTTGCCATATGCAGAATATCTCGCGTCCTTACCCAAGAGGCATGTAGGCTGTGCAGCGATATTTTTAAATGAAAAAGATGAGCTGCTTATTGTAAAGCAAAGCTATCGAGAAGGGTGGAGTGTTCCGGGAGGTGTTATTGACGCGCTGGAGTCTCCCCACGACGGATGTGTCCGCGAAATCAAAGAGGAAATAGGGCTGGAGATCCCTCAACTCACTTTTTTAATAGTTCAGTACGAAAGAAATTTCCCCAACAAAGCGGAAGCATATGACTCGGTCGAGTTTACCTTTTTTGGTGGCGTCCTTGGAGCAGCCCAAATTGCCCGCATTGTGTTGGAAGAACAAGAAATAGAGGCATACCAGTTTTGTAGTCAAGACGAAGCGCTGAAGCTGCTGCGCCCCACCATAGGTTCTCGCGTTCGTGCGGGGCTTGAGGCCATGCGTCTGGGTGTGCCGCTCTACACCGAGTACGAAAGCCACTAGACTGCTCGAAACCTCTCTATCACTCTGGTGTTATATTGGGAGTAATGGAAGGTAAAAAGCTACGGGTCGGAATACTCTTTGGCGGCAAGTCGGCCGAGCACGAGGTGTCGCTACAGTCGGCCAAAAACATTGCTGACGCGATAGATAAAAATAAATATGAGGTTTGCCTTATCGCAATAGACAAAGCTGGCCATTGGCTGTTGCCTAACCAGGCAGAGTTTTTGCTCAACACCAGCGACCCTAAAACCATCGCTTTAAACACGCTCGGCAACGAAAGTGTGGCGCTTGTGCCACAAAGTAGTGGTGAAGTCACCAACCTCTCGCGTTCGGGTGTGCTGCCCGCGGTTGATGTTGTCTTCCCTATACTTCACGGGCCGTTTGGCGAAGATGGCACAGTCCAAGGCTTGCTCAAATTGGCCGGCGTGCCGTTTGTAGGGGCCAGTGTACTTGGCTCGGCGGTGGGGATGGACAAAGACGTAATGAAGCGCTTGCTGCGTGATGCCGGCCTGCCCATTGCAAAGTTTAAAGTCTTACGCCAGGGAGAGGTTGTTGATTTTGTAGAGATTTCTATGGAGCTAGGGACTCCCTTGTTTATAAAACCAGCAAACTTGGGTTCATCTGTGGGGGTGAGTAAGGCAAAAAACAAACAGGAGTTTGAAGAAGCTGTGGCGCATGCGTTCGAATTTGATACAAAAATTATTGTCGAGGAGTTTGTCGCCGGAAGAGAACTTGAATGCGCGGTGCTTGGCAACCAAAATCCAGACGCTTCGGGAGTGGGGGAGATTATTCCGCATCACGAATTTTACTCATACGATGCAAAATATATTGACGAGGACGGTGCGTCGCTCATTATACCTGCCGACATTCCAACCGAAGCCACGGAGCGTTTGCGAAGTCTCGCTACTTTGGTATTTAAAACCCTCTCATGTGAGGGTCTAGCCCGCGTGGACTTTTTTTATACGAAAGAGGGTACGTTGTTTGTAAACGAAATAAACACCATGCCAGGATTTACGAATGTAAGTATGTACCCAAGGCTCTGGGGCGCTGCTGGTATCTCATATACTGACCTCATTACGCGTCTTATTGAGTTGGGGGTCGAGCGGTTTGCAGTTGAGCAAAAACTTAAAACGATGCGATAAATTGCGGCGTGCACAAAGGTCGGTGGTACAATCGAGAGTGTTGAGGTAGTGTTTTATGTATGGCTAAAAAAGGTAAAGAAAAACGAAAAGAGCCAAAAGAACAAATAGAGCAACTGGCTCTTGGGGTTACACGTGCGGTCGGCTCACTTGAGTCTGTCGTCCTACACACGTTTTTGTTTTTGGGTAGTTTTTTGTTGGTGCAATTTGGAGTTTTGCCATTTGAACGGATGCTTTTGATTTTGACCACCATTGTTTCTTTGGAAGCAATTTACTTGTCGATTTTTATACAGATGACCATCAACTACACAACACGGACTATCGAAAATGTTGAGCAAGACATCGAAGAGATTCAAGAAGATATCGACGAGATCCAAGAAGATGTGGACGAGATTCAGGAGGACGTTGATGAAATCCAAGAAGACGTCGACGAGATTCAAGAAGACGTGGAAGAGATGACTGAAGACGAGAAGGCAGAAGAGGCTTCTCAGGCAGGGCAAGAGAAAACACTGGACGAGATTCGAAGTGGGTTGCAAAAACTTATGCAGGATGTAGAAAAACTACACAATCGCCAATAAAACGTATGGCAAAAATAAAAGCAAACATACGCACAAAAGCTTTTGGGTTTTGGTCTGAGTTTAAAAATTTTGCTGTTAAGGGCAACGCCTTTGACTTGGCAATTGCGGTGGTTATTGGCAACGCGTTTAGTGCAATCGTAAACTCCCTCGTTGCCGACATTATTACACCGGCCTTGGGGCTCATTACAGGTAGTACTACTGATATAAAAAAGCTGTCGCTCAATATTGCTGTAGGGGACACCCCGATACTGCTTAACTGGGGAGCATTTGCACAAACGATACTAAACTTTTTTGTTATAGCGCTCTCTATTTTTGTTGTATTTAAGCTTATATCTGTTGCGCGTAAACGGTTGTTTAACCAGGGTGATGCTGCCGCCCCTGCCCACACCAAGCCAGCGCAGGAGCGATTGCTTGAAGAAATTCGGGATTTGCTCAAATCTCGACCAAAATAGTAGGAATGGTACAATGTGCTCATGTCTGAAACAAAAAAAATAGAGATTACACCTTCCGTTTCTATACTTATCGCTGGAGTACTTATCGCTGGGGCCATACTATTTACCAGCAATAAGGCGCCTGCCGTTGAAGGTGGTGCGCCTACTGCCGCGGCAGAAGTTCGCCCACCCTCTGCAACCGACCATGTACGCGGCTCTGCAGACGCTCCAATTGTGCTCGTAGAATATTCTGACTTTCAGTGCCCGTACTGCAACGTCATACACCCTACACTCAAAAAAATTGTTGATGAATCAAACGGACAGATCGCTTGGGTGTACAGGCAACTACCTTTGACCAGCATCCACCCAGAGGCACAGCCTTCGGCAGAGGCGTCTGAGTGTGTGGCAGAGCAGCTCGGTAGTGCTGGTTTTTGGCAGTTTGCAGATATATTGTTTGCAAACCAAGCAAAGCTCGGTAGTGCGTACTACGCAGAAGTGGCAAAAGGGTTAGGGGCCGACCCAGCCAAGTTTGCTGCCTGCGCTGCCTCTGGTAAATATGCAGACAAAATAGCAACCGACACAACAGAGGCACAAAGCAACGGAGGTAGTGGTACGCCATTTACTGTTGTACTTAACACTAAAACAGGCAAAGGTATGCCAATTTCTGGCGCTCTGCCGTATGCCCAGATTATGTCGGTAATCAAATCGGTCCAATAACGTCACAACCAAGAGTCCCCAGCGATGTTTATATAGTAATAAAAGAAATTATATGGAAGGAATGCCGTTTGAAGGTCAAACAGGAGAGCGTTTGCGTAAAGCCTTACTCATTACGGTAAGTGTGCTCGCGCTGTTTTTGGTAGTGGAAGTAGTGAGTAGTTTAATGGGACTCCGCTACGTTGGCACAGGAATGGCTGCGACAAATACTATTACCGTCTCTGGCCATGGAGAAATGGTTGCAGTGCCAGACATTGCCACATTTTCTTTCTCGGTTGTCTCTACCAAACTGGCTGTCGCTGATGCGCAAGCAGATGCAACAACAAAAGCAAACGCGGCTACTGCGTATTTGACTGGCGCTGGGGTAGACAAAAAGGATATCCAAACAAGTGACTATTCTATTAACCCTCAGTACGACTATCAAAACAGTGTTTGCCCCGGTCCTATCGGGAGCAACGTACCTAGTGCCACGTATTGTCCACCAGGCAAACAAGTGCTCCGGGGCTACGAAGTGCGCCAAACTACAACAGTAAAGGTACGCGACACCAAAAAAGCGGGTGAGTTGCTTGCGGGTGTTGGCACCAAGGGCGCTACGGAAGTAAGTGGACTTAATTTCACGTTTGACGACCCAACTGGTGTACAGGAACAAGCTCGCGACAAGGCAATAGATGATGCAAAAGAAAAGGCAGAAGCACTTGCGGATGCTTTGGGCGTGTCACTGGTGCGGGTGGTGTCGTTTAGCGAAAACGGCGGTGGCTACCCATCGCCTATGATGTATGCTCGTGGGGGTGCAGTAGCACAAGACGCTAAGATGGCTAGTCCAGAGATATCTGTGGGGCAGAACAAGCTCGTCAACGATGTCTCAGTTACGTACGAAATTCGATAACCAAACTAAAAACGAGCAGCTATCCGTACCTCTTGCTCTGGGGTACGGGTTTTTGCTTTGTTGACAAAATCGCCTTATAGGACTACTATTTGGATCATAAAAAGCCCTCCGGGGCTTTTAAAAATGGCAAAAATAACTTATGTTGCAATACTTTAAAGACGTTCGTGCGGAAATGCGGCACGTATCTTGGCCAACAAAACGCCAAGCTGTGGTGTATACAGTAGTAGTTATCGCCGTCTCTTTGGTGACAGCCGTGTACCTCGGGCTTTGGGACTATGTGTTTACCTCTGTCGTCAAACAAATCATCTAACCTAAAATTATCATGGCAAAACAAGATAACAGTGTTGGGCGCGCGTGGTACGCGATACACACCTATGCCGGGTACGAAAACGCGGTGGCACGTAACTTGCGCCAACGCATAGAGTCGCTTGGTATCTCGGACAAAATTTTTAACGTTGTGGTGCCAACCGAGCGCACTATCAAAATTAAAGGTGGTCGCCGTGTAGAGGAAGAAGAAAAGGTGTACCCAGGGTATGTCTTGGTAGAGATGACTGTCGATGATCAGTCTTGGTTTGTGGTGCGCAACACGCCACGTGTGACGGGCTTCGTAGGCTCAGGTGTCAACCCAGTTCCGCTCAAACAGCACGAGGTGGATGCGCTCCTTGGTCGCATGCAAGAGAAGGAAGGCTCGGTTAAACACGCCATCGACTTTGCAGCAGGGGACTCCGTGGTTATTGTTGATGGGCCATTTAAAGACCTGGATGGCAAAGTGGGCGAGGTAGACGAGAGTCGTGGCAAGGTAAAGGTGCTGGTGTCCATGTTTGGCCGCGAAACACCGGTAGAGCTCGACTTCTTGCAGATTAAGAGAATTTAAAGTAGTATCTGGCGGAAAGTAGCTACCTCTGAGGACCGTTCCCTTATGTCCTGCAGTGTCCGAAGGGATAGCTACTTTCCAGCCAACAATATTTCATGGCAAAAAAAATCACTAAAAAAATAAAGATTATAGCCCCAGCGGGCAAGGCTACGCCTGCGCCTCCACTTGGTACTACGCTTGGTCCTGCTGGCATCAACATTGGCGAATTCGTTAAGAGGTTTAACGAGGCTACCCAGCCAATGATAGGTAACCTCATCCCTTGTGAGATAACCATTTACGAAGACCGCTCGTACGACTTTATCCTCAAGACTCCTCCAGCCTCGGGCCTTATCATGAAGGCGCTTGGCAAAGAGAAGGGCTCGGGCAAACCAAACACTGCAAAAATCGGCACACTGTCTAAAGATCAGCTCCGCGCAATTGCAGAGCAAAAGATGGTAGATCTAAATGCAAACGATGTAGAGAGTGCGATGAAAATAATCGCTGGCTCTGCTCGAAGCATGGGGGTGGACGTGAAGTAAGAAACGTCCACCGGCCGGAGGCTGACGAGCCGAGGCGGGCCCGCGCAACTTTTCAGCAGAAAAGCATGTGTGGGTGGACGTGAAATAAACTCAAAACTATATAAACAAAAAACTCCCCGCGCGGGGAGTTTTTTGTTTTAGCGCTCCAATGTAATCCATGTGTAAGATAGTCCGCCTTCTGTGCGAGGCTCTTCTGAAAGTTTTTTGGTAAACAAATGTTCGTAGGCAGGGAAATATGTGTCGGCTTCTTTTTTGTCATCCACTAATGTGAGGTATAGACGATCAACTAGAAGGAGCGCCTGTTCGTACAATTGTGCACCACCGCCAATATGGATTTCTTCTTTGTCTAACTCGCGTGCTTTTGTTAAAGCTTCTTCAAGTGAGTAGGCGGTCAACACTTCTGCGTGATGCCAAGTTGGGTTACGAGTCACTACAATGTTGGTGCGTCCTGGAAGTGGTTTCCCTAAAGATGCAATAATAGATTCAAACGTTTTTCGCCCCATAATGACTGGGTGTCCTAGGGTTAGGGCCTTAAAGCGTTTAAGATCTTCTGGAATACGCCACAATAGCCCTCCAGTATTTCCAACTTCTCGATTCTGACCGACTGCAACAACAATGCTTATACGAGCTGACATATTTACACGTTCTTTTTTACTGCAAAGTCCTTTTTTAGTTTTTTTATGTCGCCGTTGAAGACAAACTTCATTTCTGCTGATTTTTCTTTTTTGCCTTTATCAACTACATCTTTTTGATGCCAACGACTCTTACGGGCCTCAACAGGGTGAGCCAGTTCTTCAAACACAATCTGGCAAAAACGCTCACCGGGGTGGAGCTGGATGACTTGTGAGTTGGTGTTGTTGCGGATGGGGAGTGTAAGCGGGCCCTCGTAGCCTGAATCGATAATACCGGTTAGATCAACGGAGAGGCCTTTACGGTTTACCGAAGATCGAGGATAAAGAATCGCCATAAGGTCGTTGGGTATTTTGATTGTTTCGAATGTAGACACCAACACATATTCCTCGGGTAGTAGGTCAAAGTGTTGTCCTTGTTCGAGCTCAATCACGTCAAAATATTCGGGGCCGTGGTCACGCAAAGGGTCAATACTAAGAGCCTCGCGGCCATGGTCGGTCATGCGCCATGCTTTTGGAATAAGAAACGTAAATCCAAGCCGCAGGTCTACTGCATGGGCTTGGAGCTGGAAGCTGTCGAGCCCAGGGTTGATGCCAATATTGCCACTATGTACGCGTTCGAGTATTTCTTGTTTTGTAAGTATAGACATATTTTTTATAAAACAACGTGTAATCCAGAAATTGCTGGCAGGGGAGTGTACTGATTTTCAAAACTGGCAACCAACTCTGCTGCAAGCTTTCGGTCCTTTTTTTCTGCACGGTCGAATGCGTTTTTTGGCATGCTAACCTGAATTGGTTTGTGTGTAGTTTTGCGTTTCAAGAGTTCTTTTACTGCAACATACTGGTTGTCGTATATGTGCGCGTTAGAGATTGAGTGTGAATACACGCCAACCTTCACGCCAAGTTTTTGCGCCAAGATGCACTGCAGCAAGGCAAACCCGGCAACATCAGCAGGGAAGCCCAGCACCATGTCGTTTGAACGCACAATATTGTGGAGGTGGAGTCGGCCTCCAATAATGTTTACGGTAAAAGAATACGGGCAAGGAACATTTTTCTTTTTAAACAAACTGAGTCCATCACTTGCGGGGTCCCAGGTAATAATAACGCCGTGCCTCGAGCTCGGTTCTTTTTTAAGTAGGTCAATGAGTTTACCTAGTTGGTCGCGGCCAAAGTGTTTGCGCCACCTGTAGCCGTAGGCAACTGTCACGACGTCTGCGGGGTTGGTAAAGCTGTCCCAAATTTTTGTATAATCGCGTAAAAAATCTGCTGGTTTGCGCGTACCAGCAATAAACCATATCTGCTCCGCCACAAACATCTTTATGGGAATTTTCCGCAACGTCAAAAGAGGGAAACCATCTTTTTCGATGTCGATAGAAAAGTGGAGCCCGGGGAGTGCTGCCGTTTCGTGCCCCGTACGCTCTGACTGTTCGCGGATGCCTTTTTTGAGGATTTGACCGAGTATGTCTTGGTAGAGTCGGTCAAAAGTAGCCATGCGGCAATTATAGAGGTAGCGAGGGGTAGCTACAAGCTGGAGCTTTCCATCCCGTATGGTATAAATGCCAAGGAAAGGAGGACGCTATGAATACTATTATCTATCCGTATATTCCTACAAATCGCCATATACTCTACGTACCCGCTGAACACTCTTACATTGTGGCAGCAAAAATGTGCGCGCGTGAGGAGTCTCTCGACACAACTGTACCGGTTGGGTCGGTTGTAGTGCTGGATGGTGCGATAGTGGGACGCGGTGCCAACGGTAGCGACTATCACAAAACAAATGTATGTGAGAGGGTTCTACAGGGCGTGCCAAGTGGGACGCGGTATGACCTCTGTGAAGGGTGTCATCCAAAGAACCATAGCGAGCGAAAGGCTATTCAACATGCGTTAGCTCAAGGACATAAACTTATGGGCGCAAGCCTCTATTCGTGGGGGCATTGGTGGGCCTGCGAGTCTTGTTGGGATGCAATTATCACCGCAGGTATTGCAAATGTGTATCTTATGCAAGGGAGCGAAGTGTTGTTTAATAAAGATAATCCAAAAAACGTGATTGGCCGACAGTTTGAGTAAGCTGCCGGTATTTTTTATGAAACACAAAGGAAAACTAATTGTTATTGATGGCTCCGACGGGGTGGGGAAGGCGACACAGACCAAGTTGCTTGTGGAGCGCTTGCGGAAGGAGAAAATTCCAGTGGCGACACTCGACTTCCCACAATATGAGAGTAATTTTTTTGGCAAGTTGGTGGGAGGATGTTTGGCAGGCAAATACGGTAACTTTGTTGCACTCGACCCCCATATTGCGTCGGTGCTTTATGCAGCGGATAGGTTTGAATCGAAGGCAAAAATAGAAAAGTGGCTGCGCGAGGGTAAGGTAGTGGTGCTCGACCGCTACGTCAGTGCCAACCAAATGCATCAAGGCGGCAAAATCCGCGATACAAAAGCACGGAAAACTTTTTTAACCTGGCTCGACCAGATGGAACATGGGGTGTTTGGGCTGCCGCGGCCTGACCTTATTTTGTGCCTCCACTTGCCGCTGGAGATGTCACTGCAGTTGTTATCTAAAAAAAGTGCAACAGACAAAAAGACGTATTTAGGAAAGGGTGTGGTCAAAGATACGGTAGAAAGCGACGCTCGGTACCTACTCAATGCCCAAGAAGGGGCCTTAAAGCTTGTTAAGGCGCACAATACCTGGCAAAAAGTCACCTGTTCTCATAAAAACGCTATTTTACCACGAGAAGATATACATGAACTTATTTGGGCAATTGTCCGCACACACCTTCCACGTTAATATCTATCTATGCAATTTGCTGAGTATGACCAAGTGGCCGAGAAGTTTGCTTCTTTCGCCAAAGACACACAAGAGTACAAGCTTATGTTGCTCAGTATGGGTTTGTCTGGAGAGACGGGTGAGGTTGTTGATAAGCTTAAAAAAATAATCAATAACGAAGCAGGTGTACTAACAGAAGAAAAGCGCGCGGCGGTAGCATTAGAGCTCGGGGATGTACTGTGGTATCTCTCTCAGTTGGCAGTAACATGCGGTGTGTCCTTGGAAGTTGTTGCGCAGGCAAACATCGCAAAATTAACAGACCGCGCAAAGCGAGGAGTGGTTACAAAAGGTGAAGGGGATACGCGATAATATTTGTATGATATAAGTTTTACATAGTACCCTATATTTAGTTACCTAACCGATTTTTACTATGCAATACGAAGCAATCAAAAGACAAGACACTGAGGTGTACGAGGCGATTATGGGCGAGGAGATTCGCGAGGCAGAAGGGCTGGAGCTCATTCCGTCCGAAAACTACGTCTCCCGTGCAGTGCGCGAGGCAAACGGCTCGGTGCTGACCAATAAATATTCCGAAGGGTATGCGGGGCGGCGCTACTATGGCGGGCAGGAGTTTACAGATGTTGTAGAGACTCTTGCAATTGAGCGTGCGAAAAAACTTTTTAATTGCCAGTTTGCAAACGTGCAACCGCACGCCGGCGCGCCTGCAAACGTTGCAACATACTTTGCGCTTCTGGAGCCCGGCGACACCATAATGGGTATGGACTTGAGTCACGGTGGCCACTTGACCCATGGTCACCCGGTTACCTACATCACCAAAATATTTAACTTCGTTCGCTACAAAATGAAGGACGTCGAGACAGGCGAGATAGACTACGACGCGATGCTTGAAGTAGCAAAAAAAGAGCGGCCAAAAGTCATTATGGCCGGATTCTCTGCGTATCCGCGCGAGCTCGACTATGCAAAGTTTGCAGCAATCGGCAAAGAGGTAGGGGCGCTGGTTATTGCCGATATGGGACATATATCGGGACTTATTGCAGGGAAGGCAGTTAAAAATCCTTTTGACTTTGGGTTTGATGTAATTTTAACGACAACGCACAAGACACTGCGTGGCCCGCGCGGCGGCATGATCTTAACTCGCGAAAGTGAGGAAATTGCCAAAAAAATAGATAAATCCGTGTTCCCGGGCTTCCAAGGGGGGCCGATCATGAACACAATCGCCGCAAAGGCGGTTGCTTTTGAAGAAGCGCTGCATCCATCGTTTAAAACCTATGCAGCGCAGATACTCAAAAATGCAAAAGCGATGGAAGAAGTGCTGCGTGCCCGGGGTGTGCGGATGATAACGGGTGGCACATCCAACCACCTTATTTTGGCAGACGTGTTTGGATCTCTCGGAGTCACTGGTCATGAGGCCGAGACACTTCTGGACTCTGTAGGCATCACCCTTAACAAAAACATGATAGCGGACGATACTCGTAAGCCTATGGACCCCTCTGGCATCCGCTTTGGGACACCAGCCATTACGACGCGTGGGTTTAAAGAAGTACAGAGTGCAAGGGTGGCAGAGCTTATGGTGGACGCACTTGAGCAACGTGCGGACAAAAACAAACTCGAAAGCATCCATAGCGAAATAAAAGAGCTCTGCAAAGCGTTTCCTGTCCCTGAGTCTTTTGTCTAACCTCTTGGGGCTGGGGTGGTAAAGTAAAGGAGTGAGAGTCTTTAAAAAAATCTCTAGCAAGGCAGTGTCTTTTTGGCAACGCTACGAGCGGCATATTAGCCTCGGTGCCGTGTTTGGCGGGTTTGCCTTTGACCTTATTCTCGTCAACTCTCCAGAGAATGTTGGCGACAACTTACTCTTGCTTGGGTACTTGTTTGTGGCGGCAGTAATTATTGTGTTACTCAACATACGCTCGCGCGCACAAATGGACCGCGAAAATCGTACCGAACCGTTGGTGCTGGTATTTATTTTGCAGTTCTGTTTTGGAGGTCTGGCGAGTAACCTACTTGTCTTGTACGGCAAAAGCGGCACGTTTGCGGGTAGCGCGTTGTTTATAGGCCTGCTCGTTGCTTTTATTTTTGGTAATGAGTTTTTAAAAAACCGCTACGCGCAATTGCAGTTTAATGTTGCGGTGTATTATTTTTTAGTACTAACATATTTGACCATAGCGTTGCCGACGTTTGTGCTGCACGCAATAGGGGCGCAAGCGTTTTTGATTAGTGGCGTTGTAAGTTTGATAGTCATTGGAGTTTTTCTTGCTGTGATTTTTATATTTGTATTTAAGCGCAAACAAGAGCGTCGTATGTGGGAAGTGTCTGCGTGGGTGGGGGTAATATTTTTTATATTTAATGGTTTGTATTTTTTAAACGTTATTCCTCCGGTGCCTTTGGGGCTTAAAGATATAGGTGTGTATCACACTTTGGTGCGCCAAGGGGCTACCTACGCTGCAACCTACGAAGCTCCAGCGTGGTATGTATTTTGGCGCAATACTGCAGGGGTGTATACCTCTGTGCCGGGGCAGCAGGCGTATTGTTTTAGCGCAGTGTATGCGCCGAGTGCGCTCTCGGCGTCGGTGGTGCATCGGTGGGAGCAGTACGACGCAGCTACAAAAGAATGGCAGTCACGGTCGGTCGTATCTTTTCCTATAAACGGTGGGCGCGAAAATGGCTATCGTGGTTGGAGTAACAAGGCGGGTTTGGCTGCAGGGAAGTGGCGCTGCAATGTGGAAACAACTCGTGGGCAACTCATCGGCCGCATCACGTTTGATGTGGTCGAGGCAGCGACATTGCCCGCACTTTCCACAACTACCCTTTAGCTGGTACTGTAGTGCGTATGGACCAAGAGGAGATACAGAAAGGAATACAAAAGGCTTTGGCGGCGCTTGGAGCGCCGGATGTCCCCTTTGTAGTAGATAGGCCAGGAGACTTTGCTCACGGCGACTATGCAACCAACGCAGCGCTCGCTGCGGCAAAACACCTGGGTAAAAATCCGCGTGAGGTGGCGGACGCGCTAGTTGGCGCCCTAGAAGGAAAAATTGAAGGGGTGCAAAAAATAGAAATTGCAGGTCCTGGATTTATTAACTTCCGTTTGTCGCGCCAGGCCATTTTAAAAGAAGTGCAAAAAGCTGCCACAGACGAGGTGTGGGGGCAGAATAATTTGTATAAAAATAAAACGGTAATGGTCGAGTATACGGACCCAAACCCGTTTAAAGAATTCCATATTGGACACCTAATGAGCAATACAATCGGCGAGTCGATTGCTCGACTATTTGAATCGTCGGGGGCTCAGGTGAGTCGCGCTAACTATCAAGGTGACCTTGGTGTGCATGTGGCTAAGGCAATATGGGGTAAGCAACAACAGCCGGACGCATCGTGGGGAGAAGCGTATGTATATGGGTCAAACCAATATGAGACACACAAAGAAGAAATTGATGAGTTAAACAAAACAATTTACGAAAAAACTGACCCCGCGGTGGTGGCCTTGTACGAAAGTGGCCGGGCCGAATCTCTCGCACATTTTGAAGAAGTGTACAAAATACTTGGTACTACGTTTGCACATTACTTCTTTGAGAGCGAAACTGGCCCAAAGGGTTTGGCAATAGTGCGTGCTCATCCAGAGGTGTTTGAAGAAAGTGAAGGAGCTGTGGTATTTAAGGGAGAAAACTACGGTCTGCATACCCGAGTGTTCGTAAACAGTAAAGGCCTCCCAACCTACGAAGCAAAAGAGCTTGGGCTCGTAAACGCTAAAAAAGAAAAAGGAAGTTTCGATCTCTCCCTAACCATTACGGCAAACGAAATAAGTGAATACTTTAAAGTGGTCCGCAAGGCAGCAGAATTAATATTCCCTGACCTGGATGGCAAAATGCTCGCACGATTTCACGGCTTTCTAAAGCTTACTACTGGCAAGATGTCGTCACGCAAAGGGAACGTCATTACCGGCGAGTCACTGTTGATGGATTTGAAAGACGCGGCGAAGGAAAAAATGCAAGGGAGAGATCTGCAGGATGCAGACACTGTTGCAGAGCAAGTTTCTGTTGGGGCAATCAAATATGCAGTACTTAAACAGGGGAGTGGCAAAGATATTGTCTTTGACCCAGAAAAATCTCTTTCTTTGGAAGGTGACTCAGGGCCATACCTGCAATATGCCCACACTCGTGCAGCATCTTTAATAAAAAAAGCACGCGCAGCTGGCGTACATGATGCAGTAGAGAGTGTGCAAGATATTGAAGAATTTTTGAAGGCGCTCACGCTTGACCGTCTGCTCATACACTACCCTGCGGTTGCAGAGCGTGCTGCACGCGAGCTTGAGCCGCACTATGTCACGACGTATATGACCGAGCTCGCAGCGGCTTTTAATTCTTGGTACGCAAACGTGCGAGTGATAGATGGTGACTATCCGTCGTATGCGCTTTTGCTTGCAGAGGCGGTTGAACAAACTCTTGGTAAAGGGCTAAAGCTGCTTGGTATCCCCGTGCCAAAAGAAATGTAGTAGGCGAAGGTTAAAAAATAAACAGATAGCGTGATGCTATCTGTTTTAGGGCTACTGCTTTTGTTTAGTCCCTAGATTTTACAAGATATGAGTACCTCGAGGGTTAGTAACGATCTTGGCATCAAGTGCAGCCTTTTCCGCCCGGGTTGCCAAGCTTTCCGACCATGATCTGGCTTGTTGGTCTTGGTTTGCTGCAAATTGCGCGGCGCAGGGTTCGTCGCCACACCGACCGCACTCGGCGACCGTAAGTCCCGGATTTCTTGAGCAGATGTGCATCGCGTATGCCTTTTTGGTTGACCTTTTTACAAAGTAGCACCTTTTCTCTTCAGAGAGAAGCTAATGGGAAAAAACCTTTAACGGTGCTATATTCTCTTATATATGGATTCAAAAGCCCAGGAAGGGGAAGAGGCGCACCACGAGCCTGAAAAGTCAAAAAAGGGGCCGCTAGCCGAGCGCGAAGAGGCCGTGCTCGATTTTTGGAACAAGGAAGGTATTTTTAAAAAATCGCTCGAAAAGCCTGCCCCCAAAGGCGAGTATGTTTTTTACGACGGGCCGCCGTTTGCAACAGGGCTTCCACACTTTGGCCACATTTTACAAAGCGCACTTAAAGACGCGATACCTCGCTATCGCACGATGCAAGGGTATCGGGTTTTGCGTCAATGGGGGTGGGACTGCCACGGCTTACCACTTGAGAATCAGATAGAGCAGGAGCTTGGCTTTAAAACAAAACGCGATATTGAGCAGTTTGGGGTAGAGAAGTTTAATGCAGCAGCGCAGGGCGCCGTGCTGCGCTATGCAGATGAGTGGCGTCGGATTATCCCACGTATCGGTCGCTGGGCCGACATGGAGCATGACTACAAAACCATGGATGCCTCCTACACCGAAAGCGTGTGGTGGGCTTTTAAAAAGTTGTACAGTAAAAAACTTTTGTACGAAGGTTTTAAGGCGATGCATCTGTGTCCACGTTGTGGCACTACGCTGTCAAACTTCGAAGTAGCGCAAGGCTACCAAGATATCGAAGATATCGCCGTGACAGTAAAATTGCCGCTTGTCGACGAGCCTGAAACCTCGTTGCTTATATGGACCACAACGCCGTGGACTCTGCCGGGCAACACTGCGGCGGCAGTGAGCGCCCAAGCCATGTACGTTAAAGTCCGTACAGATGACGGGTTTGTGGTGGTTGCTAAAGAATTGGCAGAAAAAGTGTTGGGCGCAGACGCCAAAATATATGGAGAGATTTTAGGCAAAGACTTGGTGGGGAAGTACTACACCCCTCCGTTTAATTATTTTGCCGACCAGGTGCACAAACATAAGACGCATGCGTGGCGCGTGTACGCAGCGCCGTATGTGACGCTGGAGGACGGTACAGGTATTGTCCATCTTTCGCCTGCGTATGGCGCCGAGGATTTGGAACTTGCGCAGAAGGAGAAGATACCCCTTATCCATCACGTAACGGATGACGGTAAATTTATTGCAACTGTTGCTGACTTTGCCCATATGCCGGTGAAGCCTAAGGGTCGCCACATGGAGACCGACGTAAAAATTGCGGAGCATCTACAGCAACGTGGGCTCTTATATAAACAAGAAAAAATTACCCATTCCTACCCGCATTGTTGGCGCTGCGACACCCCGCTCCTTAATTGGGCAGCAAATTCGTGGTTTGTAAAAGTATCAGCAATAAAAAGCAAACTTATTAAAGAAAACGCTAAGGTGCGCTGGGTGCCCGAACATGTGGGTCCGGGCCGTTTTGCAAACTTGCTGCAAAATGCTCCTGACTGGGCGATATCACGCAGCCGCTATTGGGGTGCGCCCATCCCCGCATGGCGACATAGCAAGACAAAAGAAATTAAAGTGGTGGGCTCTGTTGAAGAGTTGCTCGGTATGGTGCGTCGGTCGGGTAATAGCTACTTTGTGATGCGACACGGGGAAGCGCAGTCAAATGTTGACGATGTAGAAGATGTACAAGGCGACCCGCATAACAACTTGACGCAAAAAGGTAAGGCTCAAGTATTGGCTTCTGCGCGAACGCTTGCATCAAAAAAAATAGACATGATCGTTACGTCGCCTTTTTTGCGCACCAAAGAAACAGCGCGTCTGTTGGCACAAAAACTCGGCCTTCCAGATGCTGCTGTTATGGTGGACACCCGTTTGGGGGAGGTTGCTCATGTGACGCCCGACCTCTGCCGTGCTGTAGGTGAGTTTATTTTTGAGGTTGAACGCAGGTATAGTGGTAAAAACATACTTATAGTTTCGCACGGTGGGACTCTTTGGGCGTTGCAACAAGTTGTTGGGAGGCAGCCTACCACAGGCTTTACGCGGGCTTTAATGCTCGACAATGCTCAGGTAGCAGAGCTCCCTTTTGTCCCGTTTCCCCATAACGAAAACTATGAGCTTGACCTGCATCGCCCATACATCGACGATGTACTTATGGGGGACTCGCTCCGGGGCGAGTGGAAGCGCGTACCTGACGTGTTTGACTGCTGGTTTGAGTCGGGCTCTATGCCTTTTGCGTCAAACCACTATCCTTTTGTACGCGATACGTTTAACCCCAAACGACTGTTTGGTTTTTCCCCAAAAGGATATCCAGCTGATTTTATTGCCGAAGGTATCGACCAGACTCGCGGGTGGTTTTACTCCATGATCGTACTGAGTACTGCACTGTTTGGTAAAAGCTCGTACAAGGCAGTGGTTACCAATGGACTGGTGTTGGCGCAAGACGGTCGCAAGATGAGTAAAAAACTCAAAAATTATCCCGACCCTATGGAGTTGGTCGACACCTTTGGTGCCGACGCGCTGCGTCAGTATCTTCTCTCTACACCAGTTATTCGGGGTGAGGATTTGCGCTTTTCTGCCCGCGGAGTTGAAGAAGTTTCAAAAAAATTATTGATGCGGCTCGACAACGTGCGGAGTTTTTACGACCTGTATGCCTCGCCAGAGGTGGTGCCCCACGCCTCTTCCTCGCACCCGCTCGATCGATGGATACTGTCGCGCCTTGCTGAGTTGGTGAGGGATACTACAAAAGGTTTTGAGTCGTACGAGCTTGATGTGGCAACACGGCCACTCAATAGCTTTGTTGATGACCTCTCAACGTGGTATCTGCGTCGGTCTCGTGACCGTTTTAAAGTCGAGGGCGATGACAAAGTGCAAGCACTCTCAACGCTACGTTTTGTGTTGCACACCACGGCACACCTTGTTGCGCCCGTCATGCCGTTTTTTGCAGAGGACTTGTATTTGCGCACAAAGACAGAAAGCGGGGCACAGAGCGTCCATCTCTGTGACTGGCCTACTGCAGGGCATGTAGACACCTCACTGATTGAAGGCATGCAACAAGTGCGTGACCTCGCTTCCAAAGGTTTGGAGTTACGCGAGCGTGCGGGAGTTAAAATCCGCCAACCGCTTGCGTCGCTTACGGTAAAGCAACTTCCACGTGAGGCGTCACTACACACGTTGATTGCAGAGGAGTTGAATGTAAAGGAAGTGGTGGAAGACTCAAATCTTACAGAAGAGGTGGCGCTGGATACAACAATCACGCCAGAGTTGAAAGAAGAAGGTATGGTGCGCGATATCGTTCGCCACATCCAAGGGTGGCGCAAAGACCAAGGGCTCACTATTGCCGATCGTCCAACTTATACTTTTGTGGGGAGTGAAGAAGAAATAGCGGTAATAAAAAAACACCGCGCAGAAATTATGCAAACAACCGGTCTGGCAAGTTTAGAGGCGCATGCATAAAATTATTGCGACAGAAGGGCTTGTGCTTGCAAAAAAAGGGGCAGGGGAAGCCAATACGCTCGTCGCAATTTTAACTAAAGACCTGGGGCTGGTACGTGCGGCGGCACGCAGTGCTCGCGTCGAGCAGTCAAAGTTGCGCTATGGGCTCGAGACACTGACCCACGGTAAATTTTCGTTGGTGCGCGGAAGGTACGAGTGGAAGTTGGTTGGCGCCGAACATCTGTCGAGAGAATACCTCGGCACGTCGCCTGTGCGCCGTCGGGCGGCGGGCCGTATCGCACGGTTGCTGCTGCGCCTTATACACGGCGAAGAGCCGACGGGAGATTTATATACAACGGTTGCAGAGGGTCTTAACTATCTAGCTCGTGCCCAAACTGATGCGGATGCCGAGAGTATCGAGTGTGTGCTGGTGCTGCGTGTGCTGGCGCACCTGGGGTACCTGCCGCATACGCCAGAAATAGCACCGTTTATCGAGGCAGACTTTTTTTCTATGGAACTTACGGCAGAGGTTACTCGCTCTCGCAACCTTCTTATCCGTGCCATCAACGAGTCCCTCGGCGCCACCGGCTTGTAAAAAGTTATCCACAGTTTTACTTACAAAGGACTGACCTTTGTAAGCTCGGGTGTGGATAACTCAAAGCGATATAATCAAAGTTTGATGGAGCCACATGAAGGAACTGTTGAAGATGTTCTTTCCCGAGGTGGCGATGTCTCCATTATTGACCTTGTTGATGCTTTGGTGCGCCAAGCCCACTTGTTGCGTGCGTCAGATATACACATCGACCCGACCGATAGTGCAGTAAAAGTGCGCGTGCGCATCGACGGGGTGCTGCATGAAAAATTTTTATTGAGTAAAAATATTCATTCAGAAATAATCTCTCGTATTAAGGTGTTGGCATGGTTGCGTACCGATGAGCATCAGGCCGCCCAAGATGGTCGCTTCCGTATTGTTGGGGAGGGCGCTGTGCCCATAGACGTACGAGTATCTATTACGCCAACGTATTATGGAGAAAACGCGGTGCTGCGGTTACTTATTGACTTGCCCGAACAACACACTCTTGGCAGTTTGGGTTTTAGTGAAGAAGATCAGAATAAAATATTTCGCACCGTGCGTCGATCGGACGGCATGGTGTTGGCAACTGGACCAACAGGTTCGGGGAAGACCACAACTTTATATACGCTTATTAAATTATTGAACACTAAAGAAGTTTCAATTGTGACTATAGAAGATCCTGTGGAATATGCGGTTAATGGTATTACACAGATACAAATACAGCCAAAAACAGGTCTAACGTTTGCGACAGGTTTGCGGTCAATTTTGCGCCAAGACCCTAACATTATTATGGTTGGGGAGATTCGTGATCCAGAAACGGCAGGCATTGCTATTAACACTGCTTTGACCGGGCATTTGTTGTTGTCGACGCTACACACAAACGATTCTGCCAGCACCCTTCCGCGGTTGCTTGATATGGGCGTCGACCCTTATTTGGTTGCATCAACCGTGTCCTTAGCTATTGGACAACGGTTAGTGCGTAAAATTTGTGACAATTGTAAAATTGCACATATTTTGTCAGAAAGTGAGTACGCAAGTTTGTCTGAAAGTATATCGTTAGGAGGACTCCGTGAGTCCTCCTTTTTTATAGGTAAAGGTTGCGAGTTGTGCGACAACAGTGGATATTTGGGTAGGGTGGGGGTAAATGAGGTGTTGGTGGTGGACGCTCAAGTTCGCGAAGCTATTTTAACCAAAGCCTCTGCGGCACAGATACAAAAAGTTGCCGTGGAAAAAGGCATGACGCCAATGCTTCAAGATGGCCTTAACAAAGCACGCCGGGGACTTACAAGTGTGTATGAATTGATGCGCACCATGCATGAATAATTTTAAAAAAATCAAATTCTTTTTTGTACGTTTTTCCATAAAGGAACAAATGTTGTTTGTGAAGAGATTATCTTTCCTTATAAATGCAGAGGTCCCTATTGTGGAATCTCTTGGTGTGTTGCGGGCCCAAACTAAATCAAAAGAAAAGGCGGCAATACTTGATCAGGTTATTGCAGACGTCTCTAGTGGGCAGTTCTTGTCCACTAGTCTACAAAAACATACGCGAGTGTTTAGTGATTTTGTTATCAACCTTATTCGAGTAGGGGAAAGTAGTGGCACGCTAGGAGTTAGTCTTTCGTATGTAGCTGACGAACTGAAGAAAAAACAAGCACTCAAGATGAAAGTTATTGGAGCACTTTTATATCCGGCCTGTATAGCAGTAGGGACAGCGGGCGTCACCATACTGCTCATTATGTATATTTTCCCAAAAATTTTACCAGTGTTTACCAGTCTCCAGATAGCTCTGCCTCTCTCGACTCGGATATTGGTATGGGTCAGTAACTTTTTGTCCAATTTTGGACTTCTACTTTTGTTACTAGGTGTTGCCGCTATTGCCGCTTTTTTCTTTGCGCAGCAAAAATGGCAGCAGGTTAGGTGGCGAGTGGCAACAGGAGTGTTGGGTATCCCATTGGTAAAAAATTTAGTTTGCAGTTACAACGTAACAAACTTTTGCCGCACGCTCGGGCTGCTGCTTCTCAGCGGTATGCGTTTGTCGGAAGCGTTACTAGTAACCGCTGACGTTACAAAAAATGTTGTTTATAAACGCATGTGTTTGCAATTGGCTCAATCAATACAGCGAGGTGAGTCAGTTTCTCAAGGTTTAGTGCGCTATCATAAAATTTTTCCTGACATGGCACGACATATTATTGCTATAGGCGAGCGCACAGGTACTCTTGCTAGCTCGTTGGCGTATGTGTCTGACATGCAAGAAAGTGAGGTCGACGAGCAAACAAAACAACTTTCCTCTGCGGTCGAGCCTGTGTTGATGGTGATGATGGGGTTGGTTGTTGGTTTTGTAGCAATTGCGGTTATTACACCTATGTATGAAATTACATCACGACTTACACCTCGCTAGATTTGGATACAACGCCCCACAAGGATTTACCTTGGTAGAGTTGTTGGTGGTTATCGGGATAACAACTATCTTGCTGGGGTCGGCTCTTTTTATAGGTATGGACAGTTACAAAAGATACGTCTTCCATGCCGAACAACAAATACTGGTTAGTGTGCTGGAAAAGGCACGTAGTCGAGCTTTAAACAATATACATAATTCGGCGCACGGTGTGTGCTTTCAAGGTTCACAGTACGTTATTTTTCGTAACGCGTGTGTGGTTAACGACCCAACAAACGAGTATGTTACTGCAAATAATTTTATTGCCAAAAAGTCTCACTTCGACACACTATTTCCCATTGTTCTTTTTGAACAACTTACTGCAACATCGGTACCAACTACTATAGAAATAAAAGATGACGTTCGTATTGCAAACATTTTCATAAATTATGAAGGCGCAATTACTTGGTAGTCCCCGTGGTGTAAGTACGCTCGAGATACTCATTGCTTCCGCTTTGTGCATGCTTAGCATTACAGCGTCTCTACTTGTAGTTTTAGGGACAGAAGCTCTGGTAATTGATGCGCAAATAACAACCAAGGCGCTTGTACGGGCACATATACTTCTTGAACGTGGAAAGTCTTCGAAACAAAATTTTTCAAGCATAACTTCTACTTCGTCAGTTTGGTTAGGTGAGCGTCCGTATCTACAAACGTTGACCGTAGTAGATTACACACGTTGTCAAAAACAAGTATTTAGCGAAGTTAGTTGGAAGAATGCACATATACAGACAGTAGAGTTGCCAACCATTTTTACAGATATTAAAACGGCACTAGCTTTAGGTGCGGACTGTGGCGCCGATATGGCGACAGATTCTTGGGTGGCGCCTAAAAAAATTGCTGAAGGTGCTTTGTCTGAGGGTTATCCTATTTCGATAGATGAGTTACAAGGTTTGTTATATGTGGGTAGTACAAAGTCGCCTTATTTTTTTATTTTTGACACAAAAACCCTTGTTCCGGGGGAACATAATATAACGTCTGGTTCATTTGCAAACAGTTTTACTATGCCTGCACCCATCGTTGCTGTTGATGCTGTTGTGTGGAGAGGTCCCTCTGGTGAAGTTAAAAAATATGCGTACGTTGCCGTGGATGCTACCACTAGCCAGATGGCAGTTATAGAAGTGACGGACCTGTACAATCCTATGCAGGTAGCAAGTCGTACGTTAAATAATGTTGCTCCCAATGGTTCGGAGCCGGGTGGCCACAAGTTGTACTACTATGACGACCGTCTTTACGTGCTTACTAGATATACAGCGGGGCCAGAAATGCATATTTTTGATGTATCTAATCCAAGTGACCCGGTAGAGTTAGGTGGTGGGGTAGAGTTGGGTGTAACCGTGAATGGTTTTGCTATAGAAGAGCGTTTGGTGTCAGGTGTGCATAAACGTTTTGCCTACATGGCGACGAGCCAATTAGGGGCTGAGTTGAAAGTATACGACGTAACTGATGCGACAAATATCGGAGCCGCTGCAGAAGTTTTAGTGTCACGGCATGACTTGCCGGGAGCGCAAAACGGGCTCAGTGTGTACCCGCTAGGTAATCGATTGTATTTTGGAAGAGCTTCTACCCCCGCTGGCCCTGATGTATATGTATTCGATAGTACTAATCCTGGAGTTGGATTACCAATAATAGCTGCACAAAACATAGATACAGGAGTTAGTAGTTTGATGGTTGTTGGATCCCTGATGTTTATAACAACTCCAAAGTCAAAAAAAGAAGTTCAGGTTTGGGGCGTTTCTGGTGGCGACATCTCTCTCGTCTCAACGCATGCCCTTGCTGGAGCTAGTTTTGGAGGATTTGATTACGCGGCAGGAGTTTTATATGCCACAGGACAAGGAAGTATTTCGATAGAGGTGATTTCTGGGCAATAAATTATAACATGTGGACAGTATATAATAAATTTTTTAATACCTGTCGCAAGCAACGTGGGTTTACTCTGGTAGAGACGCTTGTGTATATGGGCTTGTTGTCGATATTGATGGCAAGCGCCCTAGTTACTGCTTGGCAATTATTAGAAAGCATGCAGGCTGACGGTGTGCGTATTTCTACGCAAGAAGAGGGAAGTTTTGTGCTTCAGAAAATCGATAGGATACTTACAAGCGCTCAAAGTATCTCTCAACCTTCAAGTGCCCATCCATCCACGACAGCGCTTATAGTGCACGAGGGAGATTTTAACCCTGTGACCATTCGTTTAAATAGTGCAAGTGGCACCATTGAGATGCGACGAAGTGACGCGCTCTCTTTTGTGTCGCTCACAACGCCAAATGTGTCAGTAAAAGACCTATCGTTTTACTACATTGCGCCAAGCAGGGGAATGCCTGCTGGTATGGGGCTGGTATTTACTATAGGTAAGGAGGTTTTTGAAATAGAAAAATATATACAATAAAAATTTATTGACTGTCACCTGCGCCTCCTTGATACTCCTGTTGTGGTTTAGGAGGAAGGGGTTCTATGTTTGGTCCTTCCTCGGTTACTTCTGCAGTCTCTTCCGCGTCTATCTCGAGCGCTTCTGTAGAGGTGTCCGTAGACCAAATAGCTACAACCACTATAAATACAAAAATACCCAATCCAATAATAAGAAAACTGCTCATAGATACAGTATACCAAACGTACCTCGGTGATGTGGTATTTTAAAAGCATGCGTAACTCTCAAAGGGGGTATATTGCTTTTACCTCCGCTGTTGTTATCTCAGCTTCTTTGCTGCTTTTGGCGACATCGGGAAGTGTGAGGGGTTGGTATGTGCGTTCAAATGTTTTAGATAGAGAGTTTAAGTTGCGTAGTGAGGCGCTTGCGGATGCGTGTGTCGAGCAGACCCTCCTATATATTGTAAAAGACCCACTCTTTTCAGGTCACGCAACCACAACATTTGAAGGTGGTACGTGTGTATTAGATTCAATAATTACTACAGGTGCATACAAAGAGTTTGTTATACGTGCGACGTACCAAACAGCACACACAAACCTAGATGTGGTTATCGACGACGAGTTTCAAATAATTTCTTGGGAAGAGGTATCCACATAGTCTGGGCACGTCGCGTAGTTGTTTATTTTTTCGTGATACGCTTAAGTCAGATTTATTGAGTTTCTAATTTTTTAAGAAAATGAAATATCCTTCCGCACGTTCGCGGGTTGATGTTCGGCAAAGTGGTTTCACCCTTATCGAGCTTTTAATTGTTATTGGTATTGTTGCCATTCTTGCCACTATCGTGATTGTGGCAATTAATCCAGCTAGACAATTTGCGCAGGCGCGCAATAGTCAACGCACAAGTAATGTGACGGCTATTTTAAACGCGGTAAGTCAAAACATTGCGGACAACAAAGGCGTGTTTATGTGCGGCTCACCACCTGCTGCCTATGAAGTTGCTGGCGCAAGTGGGGCGCGAGGGACTATTACGACTGGCACAACAGGATACGACCTTGCGCCGTGTCTAGTTCCTACGTACATAACGGCTCTTCCTTTCGACCCTACAGGCTCTAGCACTTGTGCGGCGTCATATACAAGTGAGAGTATCTACAACACTTGTTACTCCATTTCGCGTGACACTACCACGGGTCGTATCACAGTCAGCGCACCTGCTGCAGAATTAGGGCAAACTATATCAATCACAAGGTAGACCGAAAAGGGGATGATGTATACTTGTATGCATGGCGCGGGGCAAAAGACGGGGTTCTGTTGAGGGCTTAAAAGAAAAGCTCTATTCTCGTGTGGACGCTCCAGAAGTGCATCCAGAAGAGCGAACCCCACTACCGCAAACTCATACTGCAGAACCTGTGCCGGTTGTCTGGGAGGAAGTAAAAAAGACACCACCTGTGCCGCCACCTCCCGCGCCTCACATACCCCCAGCTTCCTTTCATGGTGGGGACATTAACGCGCTTACTCCGATGAAACAAAAAAAGCGAATATCGTTTGCAACAAAATTTTTCCTGTTCTCGCTTGCCTTTTTTTCTGCGGGTGCAGGGGTTGCTGCGTACGTGTTTTTCTTAGGCGGTAACACTATTTCGCCACAAAATATCGACATGCAAATTATTGCACCGTCTCTAATAGACGGAGGTAAAGAGACGTCATTTCAGATCCTTGTACACAACCGCAACCAAGCAGCACTGCAACTCGCTGACCTAGTCATAGACTATCCCGATGGTGCTCGTGACCCAAAAGATCAGACAAAATCACTTATGCATGAACGGCAAAACGTGGGCTCCGTTGCTTCGGGGCAGCAGATAAAACGTACAGCGAGTGCCGTATTTTACGGCCAAGAAGGTAGTCCGCAGAAAGTGCGCGCACGGCTCGAGTACAGCATCCCGGGCTCTAACGCTATTTTTGAGAAACAAGTAGAGGCCGACTTTACTGTTGGTTCTTCGCCTATTTCTATTAGCGTTAGTGCTCCAAGTAAAGCGACCACAGGAGAGCAGTTTGATATAGAACTAACAGTACAAAGCAACGCCGCCACGGCAGTTGATAATGTAGTTATCCAAGCCCAGTATCCTTTTGGATACTCGGTTGTGCGCTCGACCCCTGTGGCTGACGCTGGGGGCACGCTTTGGCGTTTGGGCACTATTGAGCCGGGTGCAGGTAAAAAGATTCGCCTTGTTGGAAAAATTGAAGGCCAAGATGGTGACCAGCGTGTATTCCGGTTTATTGCCGGCTCAAATTCTGATCAAACAGACACGCAAGTTAGGGTGCCATTTCTAACCATACCGCAAACGCTCACTGTTGAGCGGCCGTTTATTAGTGCGGTAATTGCGGTGGATGGAAAGACAGAATCTATTACTGCTCCTGCAGGAACAAAGGTGCAAGGTACGGTAGAATGGCAGAACAACCTGACTGACTCGGTGTCTAACTTGGAGGTCCAATTAGCATTTAAAGGAGCGGTGCTTGATAAAAACTCCATAGAGTCTTTTGATGGTTTTTATCAATCATCAGACAAGGCAATAATTTGGACAAAAGCGCAGGTGCCGTCGCTCGAATCTATCCCCCCTGGGGGCTCTGGGGTGCTGCATTTTGCCTTTACTACAGTGCCGCCGAACAGTGGTGGGGCGCTGTATGCAAATCCAACAGTTGATTTAAATGTAACAGTCTCGGCGGTACGGCAAGGGCAAGATAGAGTGTCTGGTACGGTATCTTCGGCGGCTTCGGCACGAGTGTCTATAGCGTCGCTGATTGGATTAACATCACAGGCGCTACATTTTTCGGGCAGCTTTGTAAACGCGGGCCCTATGCCGCCTGTTGCCGAGCAAAGTACTACGTACACGATAGTCTGGACGGTGAACAACTCTTCCAATACTATAGCCAATACTGCAGTCTCTTCGGTGCTGCCGCCGTATGTGCGGTTTATGAGCGCAGAGGCGGGGAGCGGGGTGGAGTACAGTGCTGCAAGTCGCACCGTTACGTGGGTCTTGGGCGATGTAAAGCCGGGTGCTGGGTACGGCGCTGGGGCGCGCACGGCAGCGTTTCAGGTAGCATTTAACCCAAGTACGAGCCAGATAGGCCAGTCTCCGGCGCTTACAGGCGAAGCACGGCTGACGGGGCAAGATCGGTTTGCACAAGTTCCTGTAGTGGCAAGTGCTGTGCCCCCTACAACATCTTTGAGCACAGATAGCGGTTTTAATAACTCAATGGGGCAGGTGGTGCAAAAGCAATAATTATGACGGAAGAAAATGTAATGGAGAAAATCGTGTCGCTGTGTAAGCGTCGCGGCTTTGTGTACCAAGGCTCAGAAATTTATGGCGGCTTGGCGGGTACTTGGGACTATGGGCCTTTGGGAGTAGCCCTCAAAAAAAATATAGAAAATTTGTGGTGGCGTTTTTTTGTTGAGTCGCGTGACGACATGTACGGCCTTGATTCGGCAATTTTAATGAACCCAAAAGTATGGGAGGCAAGTGGCCACGTGGGTGGATTTAACGACCCGCTCGTTACGGATGTAAAAACCAAAAAACGCTACCGTGCTGACCACCTGCTTGAGGATGTTGGGGTAGACCCTACGGGTATGACGCTTGAGCAAATGGGTGTAGTCATTACAGAGAAAAAAATAAAAAGCCCCGGCGGTAACGACCTTTCAACGCCACAGCAGTTCAACATGATGTTTAAAACATCTGTTGGTTCAGTCGATGGTACAGACACGACTGTATACATGCGTCCCGAGACGGCGCAGGGGATGTTTGTGAATTTTAAGAACATCTTAGACTCGTATCATCCAAAGCTGCCGTTTGGTATCGCTCAAATTGGGCGCAACTTCCGCAACGAAATAGCGCCACGCGACTTTGTTTTTCGCGTACGAGAGCTAGAATTAATGGAGTTTGAGTACTTTATCGAAGAAAAAACTTGGGAAGAACATTTTGCCTATTGGCAAAAGCAAATGCACAACTGGTTTAGTCTTTTGGGTTTTGCGCCAGAGGACATCCGTGAAGTCGAGATCCCAGATGGAGAGCGTGCGCACTACTCCAAACGCACAGTGGACTTCCACTTTAACTATCCGCACAAGTTTGATGAAATAGGCGGCCTTGCATACCGCACAGACTTTGACCTTAAAAATCATATTACACACAGCGGTGTTGATTTGCAGTATATGGACCCGCAGACAAACGAAAAATTTGTGCCGCATGTCCTGGAGCCTACTTTTGGTGTCGGTCGCCATCTGTTGGCCGTGCTGGTGAAAGCATACACCGAAGACGAGTTGGGCGGAGAAAAGCGCGTATACCTCAAATTCCCTGCGCATCTGGCTCCGGTTAAAGCTGCTGTCTTTCCTTTACTTAAAAATAAACCCGAGTTGGTAGAGAAGGCGCGCGAAGTGTATACGCAGCTTAAAAAAGAAATTCCACAAATTGTGTGGGACGACAACGGCAATATTGGCAAACGCTACCGCCGCCAAGACGAAATTGGTACACCATTTTGCATTACCGTTGACTTCGACACGCTAGGCGAGAATGCAGAACTGAAGGACACGGTTACTGTGCGTGACCGCGACAGTGGCGAGCAGAAGCGCATGCCTGTGGCAGAGTTGGCACAGATGTTGATGGCTAAAATTAAAGGGTAGACGTGGTAGTATGTGCCTATGGAAAACCGTGATATAAGCGTCCATATCACGACGGGGAGTGTCGTTAAGATCCTCCTGTTGCTCGGTCTTGTGGGGCTATTGTGGTATTTGCGAGACATCGTGCTTATCGTACTTTCTGCGGTGGTAATCGCTTCGGCAATTGAACCTGGGGTAGGGGCTTTGATGCGGCAGGGAGCGAACCGGCTTTTTTCGGTCATTTTTATTTACGCTGGAGTTATAACGGCTTTTTCTACTATACTCTTCTTTTTTATCCCGCCAGTTTTAAACGATGCCGCGAACTTTTTGCAGCAGCTGCCAGCAACGCTTTCGGCATTTAACTTGGCAGACGTAACCCATGGACTGTTGCCTGGTAACTTTGCCAGCACCCTCTCCTCGGCTGACTTTTTGCGTGACATGTCAAACACCCTTGCAAATTCGACGGGTGGGATGTTTACTACTGTTTCGGCATTTTTTGGCGGACTCACGTCTCTCGTGCTCATTGTGGTTTTTTCATTTTACTTTTCTGTGCAAGAAACAGGGGTAGACGACTTTTTGCGCCTTATCACGCCGGTACAACACGAGGCGTATGTGTTGGATTTGTGGAAGCGCAGCCAAGACAAAATAGGTAAATGGATGCAAGGGCAGTTGATACTGGGAGTGATTGTTGGGGTGTTGTTGTACCTGGGGCTTTTGATTTTGGGGGTCCCGCACCCGCTGCTGCTTGCGGTGCTTGCTGCGCTGTTTGAGCTTATTCCGGTGTTTGGGCAATTTTTGGCAGCAATACCGGCGGTGATAATTGCCTTTTCGTTTGGGGGAGTGACCCAAGCCCTACTGGTGACAGGCCTCTACGTAATTGTGCAGCAGTTTGAGGCGCATTTGATTTACCCCGTGGTAGTAAAAAAGGTGGTGGGTGTACCGCCCTTGTTGGTTATTTTGGCGCTTTTGGTGGGGCTTAAACTGGTGGGCTTCTTGGGAGTACTGTTGTCCGTCCCTATTGCGGGGGCAATACAAGAATTGGTAAACGATATTGAAAAGAGAAAGGCGCGTTTGTTGGTAAAGTCGGGCCTTGCGCCCGGTGCAGAAGGGCAGTAGTTTTGTGTCATGGCCAAGACTTTTTATATTACGACGCCCATTTTTTACCCCAATGCAAAATTGCATCTGGGTCATGCCTACACCACCACTGTGAGTGATATTTTAGCGCGGTACCAACGCCTTGTCGGAAACGAAGTGTATTTTTTGACCGGCTCTGACGAAAACACGCAAAAAATGATCGATGCTGCCCGCAAAGAAGGGAAGGACCCAATAATTTTTTTGGATGAGATTGTGGACAAGTTTGCGTCATTGTTTGGCGAACTTAATATTTCCTACGACCAATTTATCCGCACAACCGACCAACAAAAACATTGGCCAGGCGCACAAGCACTGTGGCAAAAGTTGGTAGCGGCGGGTGATATCTACAAGAAAGAATACGAAGGGCTGTATTGTGTGGGGCACGAGGCATTTGTCACTGAGAAAGATTTAGTAGATGGCAAATGCCCTGACCATGGAGTGGAGCCTCAATTTTTAAAGGAAGAAAATTACTTCTTTAAGCTTTCAAAATACACGAACGTTATTAAAGAAAAAATAGAATCGGATGAGTTTAGCGTGGTGCCGGAGTCACGCAAAAATGAGATCCTCTCATTACTTAACGAAGGTTTACAAGACGTAAGTTTTTCGCGCCCACGCAAAGCAGACTGGCCACAGAGTCTTGGCATACCTGTGCCGGGCGACGATACCCAGGTTATGTATGTGTGGTGTGACGCTCTTGCTAATTACATTACGGCTCTGGGGTACGGACAAGGGGGCGAATTGTTTGCAAAGTTTTGGCCTGCACAAGTGCACGTGATGGGTAAAGATATTTTACGCTTCCATGCTGCTATTTGGCCCGCTATGCTGCTGTCGGCGGGGGTGCCACTACCCAAATCGCTCTTGGTGCATGGGTTTATTACCTCGGGCGGCAAAAAAATGTCCAAGACACTTGGGAATGTTATCGATCCAGAAGAGTTGTTGGCAGAGTATGGCACCGATGCTGTACGTTACTACTTGGCTCGGCACATATCGCCGTTTGAAGATGGTGACATTACACGAGAGGCGTTTAAAGATGCGTACAACGCTGACTTGGCAAATGGACTTGGTAACTTGGCCGCGCGGGTTATGCAGTTGGCGCAGACACACTTAGAAAACGGCACGCACCCAGAGGCTGCGCCATTTCCTAAAGAATACGCGGAGGCGCTGGAAAATTTTGAGGTACATAAAGCACTCGGGTTTGTATTTGAGCAAGTGGGCGCATTGGACCAAAAAATTACCCAGACAGAGCCGTTTAAAGTGGTAAAAACAGATGCCGCAGCAGGGAAGAAAATAATCTTTGAGCTTACGCAAGAGTTGTATACAATCGCTCGACTGCTCGGCCCGTTTACGCCAGCGGTTAGTGAAGCGCTTAAACAAGCTATTGTTGAAAACAAAAAACCTGAAAACTTGTTCCCTCGTAAAGACTAACTATGCGCTACTTCGACGCACATACACACGTGCAATTTGTTGCATACGATGTTGACCGAGAAGAGGTTTTTGCGCGCGCTAAAGAGGCAGGGGTGGGGATGAACTTGGTAGGCACCCAGCAAGACACCTCACATGCGGCAGTGGAAGTGGCGCAGGGTCGCGACGACGTATACGCAACTATAGGGCTGCACCCCGTGCATACCGCAAAGTCGTACCACGACACCAAAGAGCTTGGCGAGGGTGGGAAGGAGTTTGTAAGCCGAGGCGAGGTGTTTGATTTTGAGTTTTATAAAAAATTGGGGCAAGACCCCAAGGTAATCGCGGTGGGTGAGTGTGGGCTCGACTACTATCGGCTCGACGAAGAGACAAAAAAAATACAGTACGAAGCGTTTGTTGCGCAAATAGAGTTGGCCAATACGTTGAACAAGCCGCTCATGTTGCACATCCGCAGTGGCGAGGGTGGGGATGCATACAAAGATGCACTGGAGCTACTCAAAACACACGCAAAAGTACAAGGGGACGTACACTTTTTTGCAGGACAGTGGGAAGTGGCAAAACAATTTCTCGACATTGGTTTCACTTTGTCATTCACAGGTGTCGTGACCTTCACGCACGACTACGACGAGGTGGTACGCAACACACCGCTGGACATGCTGCTTTCCGAGACTGACGCGCCTTACATCACGCCGGTGCCCAACCGCGGCAAACGCAACGAGCCCATGTACATACCGGACATTGTCCGCAAACTCGCCGAAATCAAAGGGGTGGGGGAAGAGGCGCTGCGCGAGCAAATACTCCTTACGGCACAACGGGTTTTTGGCCTGTCATAGCCCGGTTGCATTCCTCAAATATTCTGGTACAGTGTGGCCATGGTTACAAAATCGCATCCTGAAGAAGGATTAACCCAAGCGATTGACTCATCTGCTGATGCAGGCGAGCGCGTCGTATACGAGGTCGGCTTTCACGTCGTGCCTACTATCCCAGAAGACGGGGTAGCAGGCGTGGTAGAGAAAGTCCGTCAAGCGCTTGGGAGTGCTGAAATTATTAGTGAGCAGTTCCCAAAAAAAATAGTGCTTGCGTACACTGTAGAGCGAGCAAATGTTGGCCGCCGTGACAAGTACAACGATGCATATTTTGGTTTTATTAAATTTGCTCTCGAGCGCGAGGCAATCCCTGCGTTCGAAATATCGCTTCGTGGCATGCGCGACGTGCTGCGCTTCTTGCTTATCGAGACTGTGCGTGAAGATATTACCCAAGCACCACGTCGTGCCGTGTTTGCCTCTGACCGCTTGGAAGGCGAGACTATCAAAAAACCAGAAGCAGAGGCAGAGAAAACAGGCCCTGTGTCTGATGCAGATATCGACAAGTCGATAGACGCCCTAGTGGCCTAAGAAGGTATATACTAAGCAGTATGAATAAAGTCATTCTTTTTGGTAACCTGACTCGCGACCCAGAGGTAAAGTCTTTGCCATCGGGTGCGCAAGTTGCGTCTTTTGGAGTAGCCACTAACCGCCGTGTTAAAAAAGATGAGCGGTGGGAAGATGTGCCAGAATTCCACAATGTAGTTGTGTTTGGTCGCCAAGCAGAGACGTCGGCACAGTATCTCAAAAAGGGGAGCCAGGCACTTATTGAAGGCCGCATCCAGACCCGTAGTTGGGACAAAGATGGGGTCAAGCAGTACCGGACTGAAATAGTCGCCGAGCGCGTACAATTTGGTTCACGCGGTAGTGGTGGGGCAAGTAGTGGGTATGCAGACACCGGAGCGTCGCAAGCGCCAGCAGCACATCCAAAGGATGACGCGATAGACTACCCAGCAGAAGATATTAACCCAGACGATATTCCTTTTTAAACGTAATAACTACAAAAATTATCATGCCAACTAAAGATACATACGTCGCGCAATTCCAGCGTATCGACTACAAAGATACCGAGATATTGAAGAAGTTCTTGAATCCTCATGGCAAAATAATGCCACGTCGTCGGACTGGCCTCTCTGCCCCTAACCAACGCGCACTTGCAGAGGCGGTCAAACGTGCTCGTTTTATGGCACTCTTGCCCTACATTGTTCGTTAAGTCACTTCCAAATAAAAAATCCCCGAGAATGTCTCGGGGATTTTTTATTTTAAATTATTTCTTATCTACTCGCTCAACGTATTCGCCCGTTTCGGTATTAATGCGCACCACGTCGCCCTCGTTTATAAACAGGGGAGCGTTAATGGTGGCCCCCGTCTCAAGAACTATTTGTTTGCTGCCGCCTTGTGCGGTGTTTCCGCGCACGGCTGGTGGTGCTTCTTTTACAGTAAGCTCTACTTTAATAGGTACACGCACTGCAATTATTTTACCCTCGTCGTCATTGCCCGGCTCGTCAAATACCAGCGCTTCAACCACTGCGTTTGGTTTTAAAAATTGTCCCGCAGTCCCTACAGTGTCTTGAGTGAGTGTAAACCTATCTGCTGGGTTTTTTTCGCTACAAAACCAAAATTCACCCTTGTTAGTATATAAATACTTAACAGGTTTAAGTGACAAGTCAGCCTCCTCTGCTTTTTCAGACTGGTGGAAGGCTTGCTCTGTCACTTTGCCGGTAATCAAATGGCGGAGCTTTGTCTGATTGACCGGTTTGCGCATTTGTTTACGAAAGACGTGCGCATCAAGCACTTCATAGGGCTCGCCGTCCATGAGAATTACTTTTTTTGGCAAAATTTCATTATATTCAAGCATGCTGGCCATTGTACTTAAAAATCCCCGCTCTGCAACTTTAGGGCGTATGGGGAGGTTGTAGGAATAGAGGCCCATATGATATATGCTGTGACCATGAAGGAATACTTATCCTTAGATGAAGTAGAAAAAGTATCACTTCCACAAACGATGGAAGATGAAGAATTGTTGCTTTTGTCGCTGTCTAAACCGTCTGTGTTTGCACAGCTGGTACAAAAGTACGAAGAGCCTTTTTTACGTAAAGCACAGGGTATTGTCCGAGACCGCCAAGAGGCAGAGGATGTTGTGCAGGAAGCTTTTACAAAAATATACCTCAATGCTTTAAAGTTTAAAAAACAAGAAGGGGCAAGTTTTTCGTCTTGGGGGTATCGTATACTAATTAACACTGCCTTGACCCACTACGCAAAACGCAAAAAGGAAGGCGCACAGCGGGCAGACCTAGACGAAGAAATCTGGGCGCTGATTCCAGATAAAAACTTGCGGCAGTTTGAAAAGAAGGAGTTTATAGACGAAGTTGCGTCAGTGTTTGCAAAAATGCCCGAGTCGTTTGCTCGTGTACTCACTCTATTTTTTATCGAAGGCAAATCGCAAGAGGAGATAGCTGCAGTTGAAGGCTTGAGTGTCGGGGCAGTTAAAACTCGGGTACATAGGGCAAAGCACGAGTTCAGACGCATGTACGAAACTATTACTACAAAAATTTAATTATAATAAAGACCATGAGTAAAATAGAACAACAAGTGATGGCCGGTGTCGCGGTAATCTATGCGGTGCGGCAGTGTACCAGCGTCTTTGCGTTTAAAATGTACGGGCTGGCGCTGTCTTTTGTAGGTATTGTGGCGTTTGTATCACTGTCTAATGTACTGATCAACCTGGCTACAGTAGCCAAGGGTGGCATATTTAATATCGGCACGTTCGTACTGTCCGCAGTTTTGGGCACCACGCTTGTGGTCCAGCTTGCGCTGGTGGTGGGTAGCGTAACGCTCGGGCTCTTATTGGCTGATGCGCTCCGTTCACTAACTCGGATAGAAGGTAGGTTTGCTTAGTCGTCGGAGTCTCCACCACTGACTTTGCCTGGGGTGTTAGTTTCAAGCGATGTGCGGATTTGTTTAAGCAACTCGTTCGCTATTTTTGTGTTTTCTCGCAGGTAAGTTCGAGAGGCATCATAGCCACGTCCGAGCTTCTCTTCGCCAAAAGCATATGATGAGCCGCTTTTTTTGACTATCCCCAAACTCTCGCCCAATGCCAACAATTCGCCTTCGCGAGAGATGCCTTCGTTGTAGAGTAGGTCAAACTCAACTTTGCGAAACGGTGCAGCAACTTTATTCTTAACCACTTTTACGCGGTGTCTACCGCCTACAACTTCTTCTCCTTTTTTGATTTGTGCTATGCGGCGAATGTCGAGTCGTACGCTGGTGTAAAACTTAAGCGCCTTTCCGCCGGGTGTAGTTTCCGGATTGCCAAACATCATGCCAATTTGCATGCGGATTTGGTTTATAAAAATCACCACGGTTTTAGACTTCGACGTTATGGCGGTCAATTTGCGCAGCGCTTGTGACATTAGCCGTGCTTGCTTGCCCACGTGGCTTTGCCCCATGTCGCCCTCTATCTCATCTTTTGGGGTAAGTGCTGCGACAGAGTCAATGACAATAATATCGATTTTGCCCGATCGCACCAGCGACTCAACAATCTCGAGCGCTTGTTCGCCTGTGTCGGGCTGCGAGACGAGCAGCTCATTTAATTTGACGCCTATTTTTTCGGCATATTGCGGGTCAAGTGCGTGTTCTGCATCAATAAAGGCACATACTCCTCCTTTTTTCTGGGCTTCGGCAATGGCATGCAGTGATAGGGTGGTCTTGCCGGACGACTCGGGGCCAAATATTTCCAAAATGCGCCCTCGTGGGTATCCACCAATACCAAGCGCCCAGTCCAAGCCAATAGAGCCCGAGGGTATGGCGTCGATGTCGACACGTGGGGTGTCGCCTAGTTTCATTATCGCTTCGTCACCAAACTTTGTTTTTATCTCGCGAATAGCGGCGTCTATAGCAGATGAGTCACGGGTACCCATTGTCTTCGGCACTACCTCTTTCTTTTTATTAAAAGCCATGCGATTTATGTAGCATTAGGACAATAATTAAAAACGTTTAACGAAACACTTTTGGACGCCCGGCGGCCAAACCTGTCTACTGCCGCCACGGTCACTACAGTATACCCCGGGGGCGGGGAGAGTGTGACCGCAAAATAGCCTGACTCGTCCGTAAATGCAGGTTGGTCGTCCAAGGTCAAAAAAGACACGTTATGGGCTACTCCGCTAACCAAAACGGCGGTGGTCGACGTGGACGAGCCGTCTGTGGGGGAGTAAATGCTTATTTTGGGGCCTTGGAGTAGTCGCCGCCCTTCAAATAGGCCGTACCCAACAACCGTAAGAGCACAAAAAATGAACACAGACGTCACGACCCATTTGGAAGAATCGCGTACGTGTGGGCGACTATTCCGCATCGGTAGGTGGGGTGTCTCCTGCTGTGGGGCCTCGCTGGAGCACTTCGCGTGGTTTTGCGCCGTCACCCGGGCCTATGACGCCGCGCTCTTCGAGCATGTCGACCAGTCGTGCTGCGCGGGCGTAGCCAACACGTAACTTCCGCTGGATGTACGAGGTCGAGGCTTTGCCTGCTTCCAGTACGGCGGCGCGGGCAGCTTCGTACATGTCGTCGTCTACATCGTCATCAAACCCTCCGCCACTTGCGGGCGAGTCAGTGAGTGAAATGCTGGTCACTCCGGGCGCTGGCGCGGTGATGTCGACAGGCAACTCGTCGTCGTTATGCTCGGCGATAAAGTCAGTCACTTTTTTAACCTCCGCTTCACCAATAAACGCACTCTGGAGGCGTATTGGTTTACCCATTTCTCCGCCTAGGTACAACATGTCGCCGGCGCCCAGTAATTTTTCTGCTCCACCTTGGTCGAGTATCGTGCGCGAGTCTATCTGGCTGGCGACTTGCAGAGCTAAGCGGGCGGGGACGTTTGCTTTGATTAAGCCGGTTATAACGTTAACGCTTGGGCGTTGGGTCGAAAGCATAAGGTGTATACCCACAGCGCGGCTCATCTGCGCAAGCCGCACAATAGCAGCCTCAAGTTCGCGCGGGAAGGTTTGCATAATATCCGCCAACTCATCGATAACAACCACAATGTATGGCATAGCTTCCGGTACCACGTCTCCTTCGTCTGGGGTCCCTTTTTTGCGGAGCTTCTCGAGCGCTGGGGTAAGGACATTTTGATGGTACGACTCTATATCGCGCACACGCTCAGCTTCTAAAATATTGTAGCGGCGATCCATTTCTTTGCCGGCCCAACGTAGTGCCATAATTGCGCGTTTGGGGTCGGTAATAACAGGGGTCAGGAGGTGTGGGAGTTTGTTGTACAGAGTAAGTTCCACGCGCTTAGGGTCAATCATCAAAAAACGCAGTTGTTGTGGGCCACAGCGGTACAGCAATGAGTTAATTATGGCGTGTATAGTGACCGATTTGCCCGAGCCTGTGGCGCCAGCAATAAGCATGTGTGGCATTTTTGCAACGTTGCCAAAATGCGATCCTCCTGCGATGTCACGCCCCAGTGCTACAAGAAGTGGTTTGTGTGAGTCATTAAATTCTTGCGCTTCCAAAAGCGTACCTAGCCCAACGGTCACTTTGGCAGAGTTGGGCACCTCAATACCAACCAATGACTTGCCTGGTATTGGGGCCTCGATGCGCACAGGGTGTGCGGCGAGCGCCAATTCTAGGTTAGTTTGCAGACCGACTATTTTTTGCAGGCGTACACCTTCGGCTGGTTTAATAGCGTACCTTGTAACTGATGGTCCAATAGATATTTCGTCCAACTCGACCACGATGCCAAAGTTGGCTAACGTGCGTTTAATAATATTTGCGTTGGCTTTTATGTCTCCTACTCCAGGGCGGCCTTTGTCTCGCTCTAAAAGAGAAAGGGGTGGGGGAGTGTATTGGCCAAGCAAACTTTTAAGCACTGCAGCAGAGTTCCGCGCCTGCGTTTCTCTATCGGGCGTTGCCGTCGCGACGCGTCGAGGTGTGGGCTGTTCTGCCCCTCCTTGTTCTTCTTCGTAGCTCCCCTCTTGTTGATCTTCCGCCTCATCTTCTAGCTCTGGAAGGTTTGCGATCGCTGGGTCTATATCATCTTTTTTGCCACGGATACGTTCCCAAAGGCCAGCGAATCTAGGAGACTCTGCTGCTTCTCCTAGTATTTGAAGCGACAATTTCCCTTCAAGGATGATAAGAAGAGAAGTGAGTGAAAGTCCGCCGAGCACAATGAGTGCTGCATAGATATCAAGAAAGTGCACTGCAGGGTTTCCTATAGCGCTGCCCACGAGCCCGCCTTTTCCAGCAATAATGTCGATAAATCCAAGACCTGCCAAAATAAAAAGCACGCTCGCGCCAATTTTAAGGGGTGTAAACCCGGTTGCCTCTGCCTTAAGTGCGGTGCCCGCAAGTACGAAAAAAAGCACCGGCAACAAAAAATATCCAACACCAAGTAGATACGCAAAAAGTCGATAGGCGTCTGAGCCTGCGATGCCTGCCGCACCAAATGCGGCGAGGGTTAAAAAGATACCCAATATAAACAACAGCACCACCACAATGGCGCGCTTGGTTGCAGCAGGAAGCCCCGCTGTGCGTTCTTTTTGTTTACTGCTTTTGCGAGCCATATTCAGCCAATTCTACCACGAGTCATGGAAGTGTTTAGAAAATTTTGCGCTCGCTCTAAAGGGCCGGTATACTCAAGGACACAGAGTATAAAAAGACGTCTGAGACAATGTAAAGGTCGTTAAGTATAGATTAAGGTCAAATAAGAGACAAAACTGTGTCTGATAACAAAAAAAACTTCCATGAATTTGCAGTAGAATCAGCCCTTTTTAAAGGACGCGGTGATTGGTACTTTTGTTTTTTAAAGTCAGAAAAAATTGCCCACGTTCTTATTGCGTTGTCTAATAGTGTCTCAGAAGGCAGGCGAGGGGAGTTAGTAGAACTTTCTCGTTCAGCCGGGATGTTGCCCAGGCAAATTGCATATTTTGCCTTGGGTAACGTTAGCGCAGAGTCAGTACTCGCAGACCTCCTCGTGCTCCTATCGAGCATCCGTCTTTTGCAAACCAATGGCGTTATTGTAAAAGAAAATGCACAGATACTCGCGCAAGAATACGAGGCGTTGATAGAGAAGTTTGCCGCAAGTGTTCGCCTCTCCCCTTTTGCATCAGCGCAGGACTTTGCGGTGCCGCAGGTGGAGCAAGGCCAAAGCAACGCACTGGGGGCTGGCCTACTGCAGGCAGAGCCTATAAAGGACAGTAAAGGACACAATGTTTTTAAAAGTCAGGATACTCAAAAACTTGTATCTAAAGGACAGCAAGAGCGCACGGAACGTATACGTGATTTTGTGCTCAAAAATAAGGGTGTTTCTATAAAAGACATTGCCCGCGTGGTGCAGGGATGTAGCGAGAAAACCATACAGCGAGAGCTAGCTGTCCTTGTGCAGCAAAAGGTCATACAGAAGGTTGGTGAGCGGCGCTGGAGTCTGTACGTCCCTATTTTGTAAGAGTCAAGTCCTGTGGCTCAGTTTGGCGTTGACCATGCGCCCAGTTTCATGTAGATTTGGAGCACGTGGAAGCTGCATATCTGGGGCGCCGGTCAAGCCGGCCTTTGTGCTGTTGTCCACAGGGTATTTTTGCAGTTCTACACAAACGCACCATATACTGTGGTGTAGCGACTAAATGTCGGCAATTCGAGTCTGTAGATTAAGACTGCATGAATTGTTCGTTGACAACAGAATAAACAAAGCAGATTCCCAAAGCGCGTTGTAAGTAGTCTCTACTTACTGCGTCATAAACTTTGGATGTACGTACAGAAATTCCTTGTCCCGCCCACGGATGCAAACGACTGAAACTCCCCTACCATTTTTGCTACCAAACGCTAGCGCTTTGGCGACTACGGCTTTCCCTCCTTCTTTAATAGGAGATAAAGAGAGAAAGTTGCGTGTCGCAACGTGCAAGCCGGGTAGACCTGTTCGGTTCTCATTACTCGTCGTTTACAAGTAATTATTAATTGTTCGAATTAGAAAATATGACTATTACTCACAGTTACACAAAACTCGTTGCTGTAGCTGCTGGTGTCGCGGTCGCCTTTGCACTTGTGCTTGGCGCAGCAGCTCCAGTTCGCGCAGCAGCACTGACCTCAGGTCAAATAAGCAGTATCATCGGACTTCTCCAGTCTTTTGGTGCTGACGCTGCAACTATCGCAAACGTTCAAGCTTCTCTTAATGGCACAGCGCCTACAATGCCAACAACTCCATCAACAGGTGGCTCTATGGCATGTAACGCTTCTGTATGGACCCGCGACCTCACTGTCGGTGCAACCGGCGCTGATGTTATGGCCCTCCAGAAATTCTTGAACATGAGCGCTGCAACCCAAGTAGCAGCTACAGGTGCTGGTTCTCCAGGTATGGAGACCTCAACCTTTGGTCCTGCAACTCGCGCTGCGGTTATCAAGTTCCAGACTGCAAACGCTATCACCCCAGCAGCTGGGTATGTTGGTCCAGTAACTCGCACAACTATTGCTGCAAAGTGCTCGGGCACAACTCCAGGTACACCTGTTAACCCAACTACCCCTACAACCCCAACAGGTCTTCAGGGCGGTGAAGGTACTCTTGATGTAAACGGCCTTCTTGGCGACGTCGAGAGTGATGTTGATGAAGGCGATGAAGATGTACAAGTTCTTGGTCTCGAACTCGAGGCTGAGGATTCTGACATGATGATTGAACGTGTTGACGTTCTCATTGACCTTGATGACGCAACTGGTGGCGAAAGCACACAGCTCGATGACTACATCACCGAAGTATCTCTTTGGCTCGATGGTAAAAAACTCGCAACTGTCGACGTTAGTGACATTGAGGAGGATTCAAGTACAAGCGACCTTTTTGAGGCACGCTTCACTGGCTTGAAAGGCATCGTGCGTGAAGGTAAAACAGCTGATATGTACGTAGCGGTTTCTGCTGTCAACAACATTGACACTGGTGACGTAGCAACTGTACTCGAAGTTGGTATCGATGATACTGGCATTCGTGCAGTTGACGCTGTAGGTATCTCTGAAACGTATGACGGCGGTTACAGCCTTGATGGTTCAGGTGACTACGAGACATTCTCAGTTACCGCATCTGACACAGGTACGCTTACTATTCGTGAAGGCGATGACAGTCCAGAGGCTGGCCTCGTGGTTGTTGATGACACTTCCGATACAGAAGACGTAACTGTTCTTGAGTTCGAGCTTGAGGCTGACGACCAGGATGTTCACATTGAGGACATGCCAGTTGGTCTCCTAGTTTCTGGTGCAACAAACGTTGGCGATATCGTCAAGCGCGTACACCTTATGAAGGGCTCGACTCTTGTTAAGACTGAAAACGTTCCTGCAAGTGCAGGCACATACGAAGAAGTTGTCTTTGACAACGTTGACATCGAAATTGCTAAAGGCGATACCGAGAACTTCTCGATCGTTGTTGACATCTTCGACACTGACACTGGTGAGCCAGACAATGGTGACTCTTTGACCGCTTCTACAACTTCAAGTCTCGTTGCTTGGGATGTTGAAGATGATAACGGTGAGACAGTTACTCCATCTGGTGCAGCTGGCGGCAATGCGCAGTCGTTCTATAGTGAAAACGGTATAACGGTTACCTACAAGAGCTCAACAGCAACTAAAACTGTTGGTTCTATTGCAAATGCTCCGGACGTTGCTGACTTCACTATCAAGTTCTCAGTTACCAACAATGGTGACGACACCGCCTACTTTGACGGTGACGTAGCAGCTGGTATTCCTGCTGCAGCTGGAACAGTGACATGGGCAACCACCACTGATTCAACAACCGGTACCACAACCTCAGGCTTTACCGCTTACGGTACAGGTATCGTTACTGCAGATAGTTCAGATAGTAACGACGTTCTCAACAGTGGCGACAAGCGTTTTGTGCTTGACGCTGGCGAGACTCGTAACTTCACCTTCACAGTATCTATCCCTGCGGGTGGCGACAATGTGAACGCGGGTGTTAAACTCACCGGCTTCTCATGGGATACCACTAGCCAGGACGCTACTGCGAATCTCTACAACTTCGACCTTGGTTCGTTCAATACGAACACCCTTACAGGTCTCTACATCCAGTAATAGCAATAGCTACTGCTTGATGCAGATTGAGAATAGGTTTACCTAGTCTCAAGATGTTCAACAAAAAACCACTCCGAAAGGGGTGGTTTTTTGTTTTGTGTGCGCTGCTCTATTTCCGCGGTCTCCTTCCATTTTTTGACTTATCCACACCCAGGCTTACAAAGGACTGACCTTCGTAGACAGAACTGTGGATAACTTTTTACACAAAGCACGCCTTTCCAAAAGTGGTAGGATGGAGGTATGAATCAAAAAACGATGGTTGTTATTGCAGCGTGTGTAGTTTTAGGGCTTGGGATTTTCTTCGTAGCTAAGATGCAAAAACCTGCAACTAATAACGTAGGTGTGGTTGCTACTGTGCCAGAAGCGTCTCCAGTGGCGAGTACGAGTACGAGTGCGGCGTCTACTGCCGCCCCTGCTCCATCTTCGACTACAGCCCCTGCTGCAAATACAAAAACGTACACAAATGCTGCTTTTGGTTACTCTTTCGCGTACCCATCCAGTTGGGTACTAGAGCCCGAAACTTCTATGGTGGATGCTCAAAACAACATGCCCTCTATTGTGAGTGTGCACGACACAAAGCCGTTTTCGCCCCAGAGATTTTCTGTAACTATCAATCGTAAAGAGCGTACCATCAAAAACCAAACTTCAAAAACTGAAACGGTGACGGTGGGTGGGCAAGCTGCTACTGCGTACATGTTTCCAGATGGGTTAGATTGCAAACCAACCAAAACAGACCCTGACTGCTCGTTCTTTATTATCCCAATTCAACGCAACGGTGTATGGTACGAAATAAACGTTGCCAACGAGGCTGCAACGCTCGACGCCTACCGCACCATCCTGGCTTCTTTTAAGTTCACAAAATAAATAGAAGTGCTCTGGTATACTAGGTGTATGCGACGCGTCACTTCTCATATTTTAGGTGCGCTGTTTTTGGTAGGGGTGTGTGGTTTTGCGGTGCCAGCCCAAGCAGCACTCGCCCCTGGCCAAGCAAATGCAATAGTGTTGTTGCTGGTTTCTTTTGGTGCAGACGATGCAACTATAGCGGGTGTGTGGCGGGCACTTATGGGAAGCTCGGCAGGTGTGGCGCCCGGCGCCCATTCTGGAAGTCTCTCATTTGTCGAAGCAACACGGCCAGACAATACTTCTGTAGTGCCGGGCGACTCTGCGGTACCCTTTACCACTTTTGCCTTAACCAACAGCACTAATGCGCCCGCAACTATTTACAGTATTACAGTCGAGCAAACAGGAAAAGGCAAAAACACTAATGTTGAGGGTGTTATGGTTGTGGGCGCCAACACTGCCGCCAGTACTCCAAAATCACTCAGCGGCAGCCAGGTAGATTTAGATAGCGCTATCATTCTCTCTCCTGGGCAATCGATCACGCTTACGGTTGCTGCAAATATTTCTGCAAAAGCAAAAGCAGGGCAAAAGGTCCAGCTGGAAGTTGTGGCAATTAACGCATCAGTTCCAATAAAAGGCGACTTGCCAATCTTGGGCTCCACCCGCTCCATCAAGCGCTCCCGCTAGGTAGAGTTTTACAAGAGACCAATCTTCGTAAGAGGCGGTGGGGCATACCAGGCCAGAAACTCCTCGAGATCATTTTGTGTTTTTAGAAAATCTGGCCGCTCATCATATGCAAGAATAGCCCTCTCGGGTCTCTCGGCTACGAAATAATCATAAAAACTTGAATATCTATAGGTGTTGAGGAAGTGTATAGCGGCATCTTTATTCGCAAATACCCCCATCTTCCAAGAAGGTTCAAGGCGGTCAAGAGGGTTTAAATGTACATACGAAAAAATATAACGAAAGTAAGTTTGGTCGTCGATGTGCCGACTTTTAAATGGACCTTGGGATAAAATACCGCTGTGGGTATATTTTGTATTGAAATACATTGAGTATCCGGTCAAAACTTTTCGAAGAAACGTGCTGATGCCGTGGTCAGCTTTTTGACGCAAAATTAAATGAAAGTGGTTAGACAGCAGAGAGAATGCTAGTACGTCAACAAGAGTTTTTCCCGGTTTCTCTGACGTAAATATATTCACGAAAGGTTTTCCTCTGTATTTTTCAAAAAGAGTTCGTGTGTCTACTGGCTCTGTTGTATTGGTTATATGTAAAAGCAACAAAAAACGGTCGTAGTCTTCTTTGCAGGTAAAAAGTCTTTGTTTGTGAGCGCCACGATTATAAATGTGGTAAGTCTCACCGGATGCTAAGTGGGCATCTCGACGCATATCAAAATCATACCGCTTTCTGTTGTGCCACTTATCCACACCTGAACCCACGAAGGTCAGTCCTTTGTAAGCAAAACTGTGGATAACTTTTTGCAGGGTAGGGGTGGTAGAGTTTGTTCATGAAGCCCTCGCTTAGACGAGTTTGGCAATGGGCGCGTTGGCCACTTTTTATTCTAGGGGCCGCATATGTGGCGGTGGTGCTATATCGTGTGTGGGCTATAGGAGAAGAAGAAAAAACACAGCAAGCTGTTGCACACATCCATGCGCAGAAAATTACTCTGGCGGACGTATTGGGAGATAACCTCCCTCCCCCACCCAGCAAACAAGAAAATGATGCGACGGTGGAAGGTGTTGATGCAAACAACAACGGTGTTCGGGATGATGTAGAGTTGGCTATTTTTGAAAAGTACCCCGACTCCCCTCGTGTCCGCGCGGCGCAGTTGCAGTATGCCCTTACGCAACAAATGTTTTTAACAGAAGTTTTTGATAGTGAAACCTGGAAGGCTGTTGCTGAGGAAGACTCGCGTGCAAACTTTTGCCTCTCGCTTACGCATCCTCGTGAAAATTTGGTGGAATTTGGAAAGATTATTGATCAGCGAGTAAGTGAAGTAGAAGGGTTGGTATTTAATACACGCCTTAGGAATGAAAAAAAACAAGAAGCATTTGATTTTTCTACTAGTTACGGGTTAGTGAATACAAACGCATGCGACGTTTCTGTGGACACATTAGCAAGATAGTTTTCTGTATATTTTTATTTCTACCTTTTCGCGTGGACGCTTTATCTTGTTCAGAAAAGAACTACACGGTGATATTTGTAAATGGAATTTTTAAATCTAAAGACGAAGCAAATGCAAACGCCAAGGCCTTACAAGGGTATCTAGGTGCGGAATATAAAGGAGAGTCTGTGGTGGTTCGTGTTGGCTACAACCCCACCCACTTGGCTGGGGCTGGGGATTTGGCGCAGGCGGCGGCGCAGATATTTGGCAGCTCTATAACAGATTTTGACTTACAAACTATACTCACACAAATCCATCCAGAGGTTACGACGCGGAAAGTATTTCTTGTGGGGCATTCCCAAGGGGCGTTTTATACCAACGCCATGTACGACTATTTACTTGGCCACGGGGTGCCCAAAGAATCGTTGGGTGTATACAACGTCGGCAGCCCTGCCACAGTTACTGCCGGTAGTGGCAAATACATTACAGCAAAACAAGACTTGATGATACGTCTGGTGGCCGACACTGCGCGTAAAGTTGGTGCAAAACCTCCGCTGCCGCCAAATGCAGACATGCCACTGCTTGTTGAAGATTTTAAGAGTGCCTTTCCTGGGCACTCTTTTGCTGGTGCATATTTGAAAGGTGCGCCTGAGCGTGTAATTTCTGAAATTTCTGACGGGTTGGGGCAGCTCCGAGCAAGTGGCACAAGCGCGGGGGATTGTTTTACTGTTCCCCAAACAACGCTTAGCTACCGTACGCAGCAAATAGTTTTTGGAGTGGCCGACCCAACAGCCTATGTTGTTCGCGAAGGGGCAGTTTTGACATATCAAGGTGGGGTGGTTGTGTTTAATGTTGCTGCGAGTGCCGTGCAAAAAGGGTATGCGCTGGTGCAAAGTGCTTTTGGGGTTGCAAGTGCGCCAAAGCCTCGGAGTCCAGAAGACAGTGTAAAAGATTTTGAAGTGGTAAAGAGTTTGTACGGGTCAAGCCTTGAAGGATCTGATGTAAAAGATTTGCAGGCCAACAGGCAAGGCGCAGCGGTTGCAACCGCACTTCGCGGCAGAGTTGCTGGGTCTCAAACAGGGCCTTCTACTGAGACTGGTGACTCAGTCGTTATGCGATACATAAGTAGACACAGTAAAAAAGAGACCGCGGCTGTGGTACAGTCAACGCCGAGCGAAGAGCCAACCCCTTTGTCGCCGGCGACTACGACCCCCGTTGGACTGTTTACTGCGTCTACAACACCGCCTGTCGTACAAATACTAGAGTGTGCATACTCTTTAAAAAAAGAGTTTTGTCTCGTGCCGACTAGAGAGGTGCATGTTGTTTGGAGCGCGCCTCCTGCTGCGGCACAATATAAAATATTTGTGGGGGACGCAGAGGTGACTGCCACGGTAAATACGGCGACAATTTTACTTGCCGACAACGCAAGTTCTACTGTGCGGGTAGTTGCATACGACACGGCAGGTACTGCTGCAACGTCGTCGGCATACTCACTTTTTGTTGCAACTCGTCCGTTGGTGATTAGTGAAATTGGGTGGGCTGGTACTAACGCGTCGACGGAAGATCAGTGGATGGAGCTTCAAAACCGCACCGACTATTGGCTCGACTTTGCGCACATAGCTTTGGTGACGGTGGGAGAAAATGCGCAGCGCATACCACTTAACCCTATGAGCGACTTTTACGCTACGTTTGCTGCTGTCACTGGGCACAGGGTGTCGGTGGCCCCTACGTACACATTTGTACGTAGCGACGGTGTTTTTCGTAATTCTAAAATATATACCAGCACAAGCTATACGCCGGTTGTACCGTTTGTGCCACTGAGTGCTTCTGGAGAAGAGTTGTTGCTGGTTTGGGAAGTTGGATCTACCACTTTAGTGTTAGACAAAACGCCGCCAGTGTCGGCATGCGAAGGGTGGTGTGGTGGTGCCGTTGGCTCTACTACCCGCTATACACCTTGGGGTGTAGAGAAAAGTAATTTGTCGATGGAACGTAAAAGCGCGGCAGCTCCGGGAGAGTTGGTAGACAGTTGGGCAAGTAACGATGGATATTATTTTGCTGCAAGTCCAGTCAAAGATAGGGAAGGCAACACAGTGCTTGGAACACCGTTTGAAGAAAACAGTAAACAGGCCCCTTCGGTTGGTTTTAGTTGTTTGGATAGTCCAGGCATTGTGCGCCCGGGCGACCACATACAGAGCACTTTTTCTGAATGCCTATTTTATACTGGTTTTGCCGCGAGTAGCGTCACGCGGCGTGTTGGTTTTTATGTTGGAGTTGAGGGGAGCTCGACTCCTCTTTACCAAGCACAAGATGCCAGAAATGAAGTGTTGTTTAGGCGCTCACGTATGGGCGACGAAGTGCCTGTGGCGGCGGGCACGCCGATGTTTATGGCAGTAACTACTGAACCTTTGTTTTCTCAGTTTAGTGTGTACTTAACACGAGGCATTGCCGAACATCTTGCTCCGCCCAGCCATTTGTATCGCGTTGTTCCATTCGTCTATGGGCCATAGTAGTATGGAGTGGATGGACAGGTATTTTACAAAAACGTTTCGGCATTTTGCCCTGGGTTTTTTGGTTATACTCGCGCTTGCGTTTGGGGTGATTATTGTCGTAGCGCCACAGTTGGAAACTACGCCTCCTGGACCGGTTGACAACCTAGCGCTCCCAAGATAATCTGCTTTGCATAGGGCCAAAGAAAGCGGGTCTCCCCAAAAGGGAAGTAATTGTCCACTATTACATAACGGACAGCCTGTCGAGGTCGAACTCAAGCCCTACAGAAGAATAATGATCGAATTTGGGTATGGCAATTACCAAAGAGAAAAAGGTAGAGATTATAGAGAAGATGAGTGGCATCGCTTCAAACGCGGCAACCATAGTGTTTGCCAAGTTTAAAGGTTTGACCGTTGCCGAGCAGAACGAAATGCGCAAAGCACTTCGTGCAAGCGAGGTTGGCTACACTGTTGCAAAAAAGACTCTTGTGCAGCGCGCGCTTGATGCGCAAAAGTTCCAAGGAGAGGTACCAGTACTTGAAGGCGAGATTGCTTTGGCGTACGGTGCCGATGAATTGGCACCAGCCCGTGAGTTGGCAGTGTTTGTGAAGAAATTTCCCGAACACTTGGCATTTGCTGGTGGTGTATTTGGCGGCAAGTATGTTGATGCAACCGAGATAAAAGCGATTGCGGCAATCCCTGGAATGCAGACACTCCGTGCGCAGTTTGTACAACTTATTAATAGTCCGTTGCAGCGTTTTGCAGTAGTGCTTAATGCAAAAGCTGACAAGGGAGAATAATTATAAAAATATGGCAGACGAAACAGAAGCTCCGGTTGCAGCTGAGCCTGCAGCAGAAAGTAAGGTAGAGGTCCCTGCAAAGTTTAAAGATATCGTAAGTGCAGTTGAAAAAATGTCGGTACTCGAGCTCCACGAGTTGGTTAAAACCCTCGAGGGCCATTGGGGTGTCTCGGCTGCAGCAGTTGCCGTAGCGGGCCCAGCAGCAGCAGGGGACGCAGCAGAAGAGAAGTCTTCTTTTAACGCACACCTAACTGACGCGGGTGCCGCAAAGGTGCAGGTTATTAAAGCCGTTAAAGACGCGCTTTCACTTGGACTTAAAGAAGCAAAAGACCTTGTTGACGCAGTCCCATCAGTCCTTAAAGAAGGAATGAAGAAAGAGGATGCAGAAGCACTCAAAAAAGCAGTTGAAGCTGCAGGAGGAAAAGTTGAGCTTAAGTAAGCAACTTTTCGGCCGGAGGCAGTCGTGCCGAGGCGGGGTCGCGCAAATTTCTAGCAAGAAATTATGTGTGACAAGGTTGAGCTTAAGTAAGCAACTTTAAACCTTGATACAAAAAAACACCCGGCATGTGCTGGGTGTTTTTTTGTATGTAACTTTTCTGCGTGTAGGTGAGTAGTACTAAGTAGAGTCTGACAGTGGAGGCCTGAGGGTTACACCTACTGTGGTTGCTGCCAGCGCCCACATCTTCGAGCCTCTGTTTTTTACACGCTCACCCCACTTCCTATTGTCTTTAACTTCAGTTCTTTTTATCTCCACCCGCCCACCCATCCATCCTTCTTTCCACCTTTTGCTCTTTCTTCATCCACCACCCCCTCCTATGCCCGCCTACTCTTTTTTGAGTAGGTTTTCTTTTTTCTGGGACTTTCTTTTGTCACATTTGTGTGTCTTTGCGCACCTTCGGTATTTTGCATAGAATAGCCAAGTAACACTTTTATTTACTGCATGACTGATAAACTACAGAAACTCTTTGGGTCAGCTGGCCGGACAAAACTCCTCCGACTTTTTTTGTTTAACCCGCGCCAGTCGCTTTTGCTTAGCGACATTGCACGTCGCGCTCGCGTGTCTGACACAGAGGCGCGCCACGAAGTAGAACTTTTTTGTCGCATTGGTCTAGCGGTACGCAGTACCAGAGGTAAGGGTGTACGGTACGCTCTTAATACACAATTTGAATACACACTGGCCCTCCAAAATTTATTACTCAACGCGCCCGCTCGTGGAGCAGACATTGTAAAGCGCATTCGCGGCACAGGGACACTGAAGTTTGTTGTGTTGTCTGGAATTTTTATGGGGCACTGGGATGACAGGTTGGACCTGTTTGTGGTGGGGGATAAAATGCAAGAACGTAAGTTGCGCGAGCGCATCCGAGGTCTTGAGGCTGAGATAGGGAAGGAAGTACGTTATGCGCTGCTTACAAGCAATGACTTTTTGTACCGCGCCAATATGAATGACAAGTTGGTGCGGGATGTGCTGGATTATCCGCACAAGGTGTTGCTCGACAAGCTTGATTTGAGTGCTAAGTAGGCTCTTTAGCCTTATCCACAGCGACCCAAAAAGAGCCGGGGTAGAGGGGCTACAATAGAAGTGTTCGTTATTATTCGTTTACTGTATTTAGATATCATGATCCTTCAGCAATGGGGCTATGTATTGCAGCAGTCGTTTGAGGACTTGCTTGCAAGCACGGTTAATTTTCTTCCGAACCTTCTGCTCGCTATTATTATTTTTGTCGTTGGGTGGGTTATCGCTGTGTGGGTTGGGTGGGTTATCGAAGAGGCTATCAAAGCGCTCAAAGTTGACCACGCGCTCCGCACTGCCGGGTTTGAACCTGTCGTTAATCGTGCTGGCTACAAATTGAATGCAGGCATGTTTATGGGGATGCTGGTGAAATGGTTTATCATCCTAGCTTTCCTTATCGCCGCACTCAATGCACTTAACCTCGGTCAAGTGACCTTCTTTATCCAGCAGATCGTGAGCTTCCTTCCAAGTGTGATTGTTGCTGCGCTTATTATTTTAGTTGCAGCAGTTGTTGCTGAAGTTGTATATGGTGTTGTCGCTGGGTCTGCGCGCGCAGCTGGTATTAAAGCTGCTGGCTTTGCAGGAACACTTGCACGTTGGACCATTTGGCTCTTTGCAATTTTGGCAGCACTCGAGCAACTCCAAATTGCACAAGGAGTACTCCAGACACTCTTCACTGGTATTGTAGTAGCGCTCGCACTTGCCTTTGGTTTGGCATTTGGTTTGGGTGGGCAAGATGCGGCAGCACGTTTCCTTGAGCGCACTCGCGAGGACATGCAGAACAAGCGTTAATACCGCCTTCTTTTTGAGTCTCAAAAAACCACCCCCAGCGGTACCGCTGGGGGTGGTTTTTTTATTGTATATACAGGCCAAAATAGAGGGGCTCTTCCTCCATGGCTCCCAGGTTTGACACCCTTTATATACTCCTATATACTCCTTTGTACAGATATGTTGACCACGTTAAAGCAACCCTAGAAGAGACGGTAGGCCTTTGTGGCTCGCCGCCGCTTCCAAAAGCGGCTTTTTTGTTGGAAAAAATCTGAAGAGTGCGAGCTTCTTTGACAACACAAATTCCATCCCATTGAGAAATTTCCCATACGGGTCTTTTCAGCTTAGTGGAGATGGGCAAGGTAAATCTAAAATCGTGAAAGCGATTTTAGAACTGTAGAAAAATATATAACAACAAATTATTGCGGTTCTTAAGTCTCCTTTTCTCTCTCACAAGAGAAAGGAAACAATAAGGGCGTATGGTGGATGCCTAGGCTTTGAAAGGCGATGAAGGACGTGGCGTGGCGACGATATGCTTCGGGGAGGTGCCAAGCAACCTTTGATCCGGAGATTTCCGAATGAGGCAACTCATTGAGAAGAAATTCTCTTTACTTTGAGCAATCAAAGTGCACACCCAGGGAAGTGAAACATCTCAGTACCTGGAGGAAAAGATACCAATATAGTATTTCGTTAGTAGCGGCGAGCGAAAACGAAGGAGCCCAAACCCAAGACACTAGATTCTGGACGCTGAGATTTATTTCAGTGTTTAGGATCTAGTACATCTAGGGGGTTGTAGGACGATGATAGATTGCCTCGAGCAGTCACAAAGTTACAAATTGTTGTGTTAGCCGAAGCTGCTGGGAAGCAGCGCCCCAGAAGGTGAAAGCCCTGTAGGCGAAAACGAAACAACTTTGTTCATTGTTCCTGAGTAACTCAAGACACGAATGGCTTGAGCGAATCTGCCGGAACTAACCGGTAAGGCTACATACTTTCAAAGACCGATAGTGAACAAGTACCGTGAGGGAAAGGTGAAAAGAACCCCGAGAGGGGAGTGAAATAGATCTGAAACCATATGTCTACAACGAGTCGAAGAGGGCGCAAGTCCTCGACGGCGTGCCTATTGAAGAATGAGCCTGCGAGTTTATGTGTACTGCGTATGACTAAGTGCGAGAGCATGGAGTCGAAGGGAAACCGAGTGTGAATAGCGCGTTAGTAGTACGCATAAGACCCGAAGCAATGTGAGCTACCCATGAGCAGGGTGAAGGTGCAAGAAATTGCACTGGAGGCCCGAACCCTTTTGCCGTTCAAAACATTGGGATGACTTGTGGGTTGGAGTGAAAAGCTAATCGAACATTGTAATAGCTGGTTCTCTCTGAAACAGCTTTTGGGCTGGCGTCGCATCAATTGACAGACGGGGGTAGAGCACTGGAAGGATTCGACAGGGAGCAATCTCGCGAATCCTATCAAACTCCGAATACCGTTTGTGCTATGCGGCAGTTAGTACGTGGGGGCTAAGCTCCACCGTACAAAAGGAGAAGAGTCCTAGATCTCAAGTTAAGGTCCCAAAATTCATGCTCAGTGCATCACAAGGAGGTGAGATTTCATCGACAATGAGGATGTTGGCTTAGAAGCAGCCATCATTGAAAGAAAGCGTAATAGCTCACTCATCGAGAGATCTTGCGCCGAAGATAATCGGGGCTTAAGCATGATACCGAAGCTGAGGGCTTGTCCTAACATTTTATGTAGGGATGAGCGGTAAGAGAGCGTTCCATTTGCGATGAAGCTAAAGGGGTGACCCATAGTGGAGCGTATGGAAGTGAGAATGCAGGCACAAGTAACCGCAATGCGGGTTAAATCCCCGCACGTCGAAAGATCAAGGTTTCCTTGGCAATGGTGATCAACCAAGGGTTAGTCGGGCCTAAGCCTATGGCGAAAGCCGGAGGCGATGGACATAGGGTTAATATTCCCTAACCGGCGTACAGGTGATGGAGGGACGGAGGAAATAAATGATGGCGTCTTATTGGATTGACGTCTGTGCTCCACAGATTGGTATGGTAGGCAAATCCGCCATACAGCTTTGATTAGCAACAGTCGAGGAATGCAGGGTATTTTGGCTTCGGCTAAGAGATCATCGTGAAGAGCTTCCCAAGAAAAACTTCTAAACTTAACTGTACGTACGACCGTACCGCAAACCGACACAGGTGATCAGCTCGAGAAGAGCAAGACGAACGAGTGAGTGTTCTCCAAGGAACTCGGCAAAAAATCGGCCGTACCTTCGGAATAAGGCCTGCCCCATTAAGTTGGGGCCGCAGCGAAAGTTTCCCTGGCGACTGTTTACCAAAAACACAGCTCCCTGCGAACTCGTAAGAGGATGTATAGGGGGTGACACTTGACCAATGCCAGAAGGTCAAATACGGACGTTGCTTTGGTCGCAAGATTGAAGTGGTGATTTGTATAAGCCCTGGTGAATGTCGGCGATAACTATAATCGTCCTAAGGTAGCGAAATTCCTTGTCTGGTAAGTTCAGACGCGCACGAATAGTGTAACGACTAGGGAACTGTCTCGGAGAACAGCTCGGTGAAAATACAGTACCGGTGAAGATGCCGGTTACCTGCAGATAGACGAAAAGACCCCAGAAGCTTTACTGTAGCTTGATATTGCGTCTACGATTGTATTGCGTAGCATAGATGGGAGAGGTTGAAGTTAGGATTTTGGTTCTAGCGGACTCGTCAGTGAAATACCATTCTATATAGTTGTATACGCTAACCGGCAGGATTAAACCCTGTCGAGACAGTATCTGGTAGGCAGTTTTAGTGGGGCGCTATCCTCCTAAAAAGTAACGGAGGAGTGTATTAAGGTCCTCTAGGCGCGAATGGAAACCGTGCCGATAGCGCAATGGCAAAAGAGGGCTTGACTGCGAGGCGTAAATGCCAAGCAGGTGCGAAAGCAGACCATAGTGAACCGACCATCCGTATTAGACGCGGTGGAAGATTATCTGATAAAAGCTACTCTGGGGATAACAGGCTAGTTCCGCCTAAGCGTCCATAGCGACGGCGGAGTTCGGCACCTCGATGTCGGCTCACCGTATCCCGGGGGTGAAGAAGCTCCCAAGGGTTTGGCTGTTCGCCAATTAAAACGGTACGCGAGCTGGGTTCAGACCGTTCAGATTCTCATTCGATTGAATGGGGGAATGGACCGTCTGAACCCTCGAGAATAAATTTTCGTTCATAAACTATTGTCATGATTTAAGAATGTGACAATAATAAAAAAGATAGAACTAACCAATCACGGCGGTTCTATACAGCAATGTATAGAAGGAAGCTAATTGATATCGGTGGAGTCCCATACTTGGGATAATACCGAGGGAAGTCTGCGTCGCAGACACCCGTAGAGACTGAACATTAGCCTTCCAAATTTTGGAAGAAGATACAGTCCATTCCACGCAGTAATGTGTGAAAAGAAGCGTGAGACAGGTTGGTCTCCTATCTACTGCAGGCGTCGATTCTTGATGAGATTTGCTCCTAGTACGAGAGGACCGGAGTGAACTGACCACTGGTGTGTCTGCTGTCCTGCCAAGGGCACCGCAGAGTAGCTATGTCGGGATTGGATAAGCGCTGAAAGCATCTAAGCGCGAAGCCGGCTCAAAGATAAAGAATCACTTGAGATCCGTAAGAGATGATTACGTTGATAGGCTTTAGGTGCACGCACAGCAATGTGCTTAGCCGAGAAGTACTAATCGATCGAGTTTCCTCCTCTTGTGAGTGAGAGCCCGCCTTCGTCCTGTAAAAAGGATGGGACTGCGGCGGGCAAAGACTTGAGAATCGCAATAATTTGTTGTTACTACATATTTACTTTTGGACCTTATGTTCTGGTGGTTTAACGGTGGGGTCACACCCGTTCTCATTCCGAACACGGAAGTTAAGCTCGCTAGTGGCGATGGTACTGCGCTTTACCGCGCGGGAGAGTAGCTAACCGCCAGAACAGAGGGTCTAAAATTGCTGGTACAACAACCCCATGAGACTTATAAACGTACATGGTTTTTTTGGCCGTCTTATTATTGCAATTGCAACCGGCTATATTTGGTTTTTTTTACTCTGAGCGTGTGTTCTGGTCGTTTTGGCGAGAGGGGGAAGATACGTTTGGATCTTTTTTTGCGACATGGGCGGTATATACAGTCGCGGCGTATATCTGTCTTATTTTGATGCAAGAGTATAAGGCGCGGAGCATATGGGCCATATTTTTAATTGGCGCGTTTTTTGGCTGGCTTGTTGAAGGTGTGTTTGCGATGACTCTTTTTGGTGCAGAAGGGATCCCTTTCCCGTTTACTATTTCGTGGACAGGGCTTGCGTGGCACGCCATCATTTCTGTGGTGCTTGGTTGGTATGTGCTGCAACAAGCCCTGACGCATTCTTTTAAACGCACTGCGTGGGTGAGTGGTATGCTCGGCATTTTTTGGGGTGCATGGTCTA